>DATJPQ010000302.1:0-6089 GCA_035506315.1 Opitutaceae bacterium | reverse complement strand
TGAGCTTCTCCTCGCGTCCGTAGCCGCAGAAATCGCGCGCCTGCTTGTGCATCAGCTCGGCCAGCGCTTCGGCGAGGCGATCGCCCAGCGCCTGCGCCATGATCGCGGAATAGTCGTCGTGCTGCGTTTTGAACTCGGCGGCGAGGGTTTCGACTCCGTGACCCGCCGTGACGGCGAAGCCGCCGAGATAGTCGAGCCGCCCGCTGTCGCGCGGCGCAATGTAGTCGGCGAGCGAATGGTTGAACTGGCCGGCGGGTTTCTCCTGCTGCTGGCGCAGGCAGTGGAAGGTCGTGAGCACACGGCTGCGCTGCTCGTCGGCGTACACCTCGATGTCGTCGCCCACCGCGTTGGCGGGCCAGAAACCGATGACGGCTTTGGCCGTGAAACGTTTTTCGGCGACGATGCGGGCGAGAAGCTTTTGAGCGTCGTTGAAAAGCTTCGTGGCCTCGACGCCGACCTTGGCGTCGGTGAGCAGATCGGGATAGCGCCCGGAGATTTCCCAGGCGGAAAAGAACGGCCCCCAGTCGATGTAGCGGACGATTTCGTCGAGTGTCAGTCGCTCGACGTGGTTGAAAGTTGAGAGTTGAGGTTTAGGAAGAACATCGGAGGAGAACACCCGCGTGCCGAAGAACTCGGGACGCGGGATGTCGGCAGTGGTCCAGTCGATCGGCGTGCGGCGGGCGCGGGCCTCGGCGAGCGGGAGCAGCGTGCGTTGCTGACGACGCGCGGCGAAATCGGTGCGCAGGCGTTCCTGCTTGGCGGCGTTCTCGGCCAGGAATGAAGGCTTTTGTTCGGGCGAGAGGAGCGAGCTGACGACGTTGACCACGCGCGAGGCGTCGAGCACATGCACAACGCCGTGCGGGTACTCCGGCGCGATCTTCACGGCAGTATGGGCCGGACTCGTGGTGGCGCCACCGATGAGCAGCGGCACGGTGAAGCCGGCGCGTTTCAGCTCCTTCGCCACATGCACCATCTCGTCGAGCGAGGGGGTGATGAGACCGGAGAGGCCGATCACGCCGACCTGCTTCTCGCGGGCGACGGCGATGAGCTTGTCGCACGGCGTCATCACCCCGAGGTCAATCACCTCGTAGTTATTGCAGGCGAGGACGACGCCAACGATGTTTTTGCCGATGTCGTGGACGTCGCCCTTGACGGTGGCCAGCAGAATCCGGCCCCGGGCCTGATTCTGTATGGCGCCGGCCTGGCCGGCGCTTACAGAAAGGGCGGCCGCCCTTTCTGCTTCCATGAACGGCGTGAGGTAAGCGACGGACTTCTTCATCACCCGCGCCGATTTCACCACCTGCGGGAGAAACATCTTGCCGGCGCCGAAGAGGTCGCCGACGACGCGCATGCCGTCCATCAACGGTCCTTCGATGATGTTGAGGGGACGCGTGTATTTGGCGGTGTCGGCGCGGGCTTCCTCGGTATCGGCCTCGATGAAGGTGTCGATGCCTTTCACGAGGGCGTGGGAAAGGCGCGATTCGATCGGCTGCTGACGCCAGGCGTCGGCAGCGGGTTTCTCGGAGACAGCCTCGTTACCTCGGCTGCTACTGGATTTTAGGTTTTCGGCGAAGGTGACCAGACGCTCGGTGGCATCGGGGCGGCGGTTGAGCAGGACATCCTCGACGCGCTCGAGCAGGTCCGGCGGAATCTCCGCGTAAACGCCGAGCATGCCGGCGTTGACGATGGCCATGTCCAGGCCGGCCTCGATGGCATGGTAGAGAAAGACCGTGTGGATCGCCTCGCGCACCGGGTTGTTGCCGCGGAAGGAAAATGAAACGTTGGACACACCGCCGGAGACCTTGGCGTGCGGGAGCGTGGCCTTGATGATCCGCGTGGCCGCGAAGAAATCGACGGCGTAGTTGTTGTGCTCCTCGATGCCGGTGGCGACGGTGAGGATGTTGGGATCGAAAATGATGTCCTCGGGCGGGAAGCCGAGCCGGTCCACGAGCAGCCGGTAGGCGCGGGTGCAGATGCGGACTTTCTCATCGCGGCTGGCGGCCTGGCCCTGCTCGTCGAACGCCATCACGACGGCGGCGGCGCCGTAGCGCAGGAGAAGCTTCGCGCGGCGGAGGAACTCGGCCTCGCCGTCCTTGAGGGAGATCGAATTGACGATGCCTTTCCCTTGCAGGCATTGGAGTCCGGCTTCGAGCACGCTCCATTTCGACGAGTCGAGCATGATCGGCACGCGCGCGATGTCGGGCTCGGCGGCGATGAGGTTGAGAAACTTCACCATCGTCGCCTCGCCGTCGATCAACGCCTCGTCGACGTTGATGTCGATGATGTTGGCGCCGCTCTCGATCTGCTGCTGGGCGATGGCGAGGCAGGCGTCCCAATCGCCGGCCTTGAGGGCCTTCGCGAATTTGGGCGAGCCGGTGATGTTGGCGCGCTCACCGATGACGAGAAATTGGGAGGCCTGACGCATTTTCGATTTCGATTGGCTCAGGCGACGAGCAGCGGTTCCAGGCCGCTCAGACGCAGAGCGGAGGCGGCGGCTGGCAGGGCACGCGGTTTCTTGCCGCGCACCGCGACGGCGATGCCGCGAATGTGGTCGGGCGTGGAGCCGCAGCAACCGCCAACCACATTGACGAAGCCGGCATCGGCGAATTCGGCGAGCACGCCGGCCATGTCGGCGGGCGTCTCGTCATAGCCGCCGAAGGCATTGGGCAGGCCGGCATTCGGGTAGCAGCTGACGAAGCACTCGGCGAGGCCGGCGAGTTCCTCGAGGTAGGGCCGCATCTGGCGGCCGCCGAGCGCGCAATTTAGCCCGACGGAGAACGGCCGGGCGTGGCGGATGGAATGATAGAAGGCGCCGATGGTCTGCCCCGAAAGCGTACGACCGGAGGCGTCGGTGATCGTCCCCGAGATCATCACCGGCAGACGCACGCCCAGTTCGTCGAAGACTCCCTCGATGGCGAAAATGGCGGCCTTGGCGTTGAGGGTGTCGAAGATCGTTTCGACCAGGAGAACGTCGACGCCGCCGGCAATCAGCGCGCGCGCCTGCTCGGCGTAGGCGGCGACCACTTGCGCCCAGGTGACAGCGCGGTAATCGGGGCGGTTGACATCGGGCGACATCGAGAGCGTGCGGTTGGTGGGTCCGAGTGTGCCGGCCACGAAGATGTGCCGCTGGAATTTGGTGCTACCCCAGCGGGCCGCCCGCCCACAGATTTCCGCCGCCGCCCGGTTGATCTCGGTGATCGAGGATTCAGTCTGGTAGTCGGCCTGCGAGATGCGGGTGCCGTTGAAGGTGTTGGTGGAAACAAGGTCGGCACCAGCCTCGATATACGCCCGATGGAATTCCTCGACGAGGGCAGGCTGGGTCAGATTCAGAATGTCGTTGTCACCCTTGAGATCGTGCGGATGGCGGCGAAACCGATCGCCGCGAAAATCGGCCTCCGTGAGCTGGCGGGACTGCACCATCGTGCCCTTGGGCCCCTCGAGAATGGCGATGCGCGACGCCAGGAGCGCGCGCAGCGGGGCGAACGCGGCGGATTCGGGAGGAGCGACGGCGGGCATGGCGTGATGGGACTGGGCCACAAGAGAACCGAAAGCGCCACCTTTGGCAAGCAACATATCAAAATATTCGGATATGAGGATATGATATTTACGAGAGGTCCTCTATCCTCCCCATGGCCAGAGGATAATTCGCAGAGCAGATCAAAATCTGCGCAAAGAAACTTGTTGCCTGCCGGTCAGTCAGCGGCTCAATCGCCGTTCGTTCGCCGTTCTTTCCATCCATCCAGGGCAGCGGGGAAGGCCGTGAGAATCGGCCACAGTTGCGCTGCGGTTACGCATCACAAACTTCCACCGCGCGGTGAACTCGCGCGGGCACAGCCAATCGGTTCGCAACCGGTGAAGGCGGAGGTGAGGCGGCGCGCCAAGCGCGCAAGTCATCAAGTGACAAGTAACAAGTAACAAGACCGCCGGCAGCGTGCCGGATGAATTCTTGGTACTTGAGCCTTGTTACTTGGCACTTGCGCCTGAAGCGCGCCACAAATGCGAAGTCCGAAGATCCGTCCTTGGGTGCTCACGCGTCGGGCGCGTTTTTGCGTGCGCCTTTCGCGAAAACTTCATCGCAAAAATGAAGCGTGAGAGCGGCCCTGTACCTCCGTTCCGGACGGCGATGCGTGTCTGCTCTTGCCTTAACGATAAGACAGACACCCATGAAAAACTTCACTCTGTCCCGCGTTGCGGGATGGTCTCTGCTGGCGTCCGCCTGTGTGGCGACGCCCCTTGCCACGCGCGCCCAGGCGCCCGTGACCCAACTCGACGCCTACGTCGTTTCGGCGACGCGGACGCCCCAAGACCCGAAATTGTCCTCCAGCAGCCTCACCCTGGTGCCGCTGGCGGACCTGCAAGCTGAGCAGACCGTCGATCTGCGTACAGCGCTGGCGCAGACACCGGGCGTCTTTGTGGCCAGCTCCGGCGCCACGGGCGGCCAAAGTTCGATCTTTCTGCGCGGCGCCAACTCGGACCAGACGCTCTTCGTCGTGGACGGCGTGCGCATGAACGACCGGTCGACCGCCTATCTGAACTTTCTTTCCGGCGCCGATCTCGCCGGGCTCGAACGCGTGGAAGTGTTGCGTGGTCCGCAGAGCACACTGTACGGCAGCTCCGCGCTGGGCGGCGTGATCCTGCTTGAGACGGCGCGCGGGTGCGGCACCCCCACGGGAGCCGTGGAGGCGACCGCCGGCTCGTTCTCCACGTATGGCGGCGCGATCGCCGGAAAAGGAGGCAACGACTCGCTGGGCTACAGCGCCTCGCTCGCCCGCACCACGACTGCCAATGACCGTCCCAACAACGATTATAAACAGTGGAGCTATTCCACCCGGCTGGAGTCGCTGGTGGCGCCGGCGTGGCTGCTCGGCGTGACGCTGCGCGGCCAGCAGGGCGACTACGAGGAGCCCGGCTCGCGACTCTTCGCCTCGGCGGGCAAGGTGGACGCCGACAATCACCTCGTCTCCACCTACGGCCAATGGCGGCCGGACGCAGATTTCACCTCGCGGCTCACGGTGGCGTGGCACCAACGCCAATACTCCTTTGCCGGCGCCTACGGTCTGTCGCGTTCCCAAAACACGCGCGACATCGCGGACTGGCAGAATACCTGGATCGCCGCTCCACAGCTCGAGGTGGTGGCCGGTGCCAATGCCGAACAGTCACGGTACACGATCGACAGCGCCAGCACCGATGACCATTCCCGGGCGGCTTACCTCTCGACCACCGTAAAGCCATTCAAGTCCCTCGTGCTGACGGGTGGCGTGCGTTACGACAATTACGCGTCGGCGGGCAGTGCGACCACCGGCCGCGCCGGCGTCGCCTGGCTCCCGGCCGACGGCACGAAGTTGCGCGCCACCTATGGCACCGGTTTCGAAGCCCCGGGCTCCGACGATCGATATGGCGTGCCCCAGTGGGGCCAGTTGCCGAGTCCGGGCTTGCGTCCGGAAAAATCACGCGGCTGGGATGCCGGCATCGACCAGACGCTGGCCGACGGCCACGTGATGGTGAGTGCGACCTATTTTCACAACCGCTTCCGCGACCTTTTCGATTACGCGATCACGGATTTCACGACCTTCCAGGGGCGGATCGTAAACCGGTCCCGCGCCACTACCCAAGGTGCAGAGTTGGCCGCCGATATCCGCATGGGGCAAGTCGCTGGAGTGCGTGCGAGCTACACCTATCTCGATGCGCACGACAATCTGTCGGGAGCGCGGCTGCTGCGCCGGCCACGGCATGCGGGCGATCTCGATGCCCACGCGCAGGCGACCAAGGCATGGCTGGTCGGAGCCGGGTTGCATGTCGTCGCCGGGCGCATCGATAGCGGCGGCCCGCTCGCGAGCTGGACGACGGCGCGCCTTTACACGAGCTACGCGGTAACCGCGGGCCTGCGGCTAAAACTCCGCGTGGAGAACGCCCTCAACAAAGCCTACGAGGAAGTGCTCGGCTACCCCGCCCTGCCGCGGGGCGTTTTCGGCAGCGTGGAGTGGCGATTCTGATGAAAGTGGCGAGTAAGACGCATCTCCAATATGACCCGCCGCAAGGCGGGTCCCTTGAGCTTGCGCCTAAACGGTATTCTGTGGCGGCGGTCTATG
>DATJPQ010000301.1:0-7232 GCA_035506315.1 Opitutaceae bacterium | reverse complement strand
GCCCCCCACGCGTTCTTTACGAAGAACGGCGTGCCGCCGACGGAGCGAAAAGCGCGGACGGGCGAGTTGACGCCGCCGGGGATCAGCTGCAGGGCACGGGCGAAAAGTTGCTCGGAAGTCATGGGGAGAGAAGAAGAGGGTAACCACTAATGCACACTAATCGGCACTAATGAGAGAGCCGGCTAGACGACCAAACGTTTCCATTGAAGACGGGGAAATGCCGAGAAATTGATCAGGTAGCCCACACGCTTGTGGGTCGCTTTCAAATAATTGATGAGTTGAGCCTCATGTTCAGCAGCGAGTGCCTTAACCGCCTTCAATTCCACCACGATTTCGCCGATTACGATAAGGTCCGCTTCATACTGTTTCTTGAGCGGTTGGCCTTTGTAGTAAATCGTGAGCTCAGGTTTCGAAACGAACGGAATTCCGCGTTGGCTGAGTTCGAGCTCGAGACTCTCGTGATAGACTTCTTCAAGAAAACCGCTGCCTAGATCGTTATAAATCTCAAAGACAGCGGCCATGAAATCATAGCCCTCTTGCTGGTAAAGTTCCGCGTTCGCGTTCATGGGTATTCTTAGTGGCGATTAGTGTGCATTAGTGGTTAGGTCCGATTCAGCTCACGTATTTTTGGACGATGGGGATGCGGCGGCCGACACCGAAGGCCAGGGGTGTGATCTTCAGGCCGGGCGCGGCCTGTTTCCGCTTGTACTCGTTGAGATCGACCTTGCGCACCACGTCCTTGACCACGGCCTCGGGGAAGCCCTGGGCCATCAAGTCACGGCTAGAAAGACCTTCCTCGACATAGCCTTTCAGGATGGCGTCGAGCTGGTCGTAGGGCGGGAGGCTGTCCTGGTCGGTCTGGCCGGGGCGCAGCTCGGCGCTGGGAGCCTTGTCGATGGAGCTTTGCGGAATCGGCGGCGTGCGGCCGGCGGCACGCGCGTCGTCGTTGATCCAGCGGGCGAGGGCATAGACCTGCGTCTTGAAAACGTCGGAGATTACCGCGAGGCCGCCGCACATGTCGCCATAGAGCGTGCAGTAACCCACGGCCACTTCGCTCTTGTTGCCGGTGGTGAGCAGGAGCGCGCCGAATTTGTTGGAGAGCGCCATCATCAACACGCCGCGCATCCGGGCCTGGATATTTTCCTCAGTGACGTCGCGTGCGCGGCCGGCGAAGACCGGGCCAAGCGCCGCCTCTCCGGCGGCGACCACGTCGGCGATGGCGATGGTCTCAAAGCGGAGCCCGAGATTTTGGGCGAGGGTGCGCGCATCGTCACGCGAATGTTGACTGGAAATGGCGGAGGGCAGGGAGACGCCGATCACGTTTTCCGGGCCGAACGCCGCGGTGGCGATCACGGCGACAAGCGCCGAGTCGATGCCGCCCGAAAGCGCCACGAGGGCCTGCTTGAAGCCGCTTTTGGTTGCGTAATCGCGCAGGCCGAGCACGAGCGCCTGGAACATATCTCGCAGATCGGGCTGGGCGAAAGAGGGGGCGAACGGTGAAAGCGGAGAGCGGAGAGCGGAAGGCGGAGAGCCGGGCAGCGACACCTCGACAATGCGGGATTCCTCCTGAAACGCGGCGAAGCCGGCGATAATGCGGCCCTGTGCGTCGGCCACGAGGGAACGGCCGTCGAAGATCAACTCGTCGTTGCCACCGATCGCATTGCAGTAGGCGACCGGGCAGCCGAGCGCGCGCGCCGCATCGGTGACAAGGAGCTGGCGCACGCCGCCCTTGCCATAGTGCCACGGGCTGGCCGAAAGGTTGACCATGAGATCGCAGCGCTGGGTGGCGAGTTGCTGCACCGGGTCGAGGCCATTGTAGAGGCGGCGCGTCGATATTGCGGGGTGACCCCAAATGTCCTCGCAAATCGTAAGGCCAATGCGGCGCCCGGCGTGCTCGACCACCGTTGGCGAGGCGGCGGGCTCGAAATAGCGGTCCTCGTCGAACACATCATAGGTGGGCAGCAGGCACTTCGATGAAAGTGACCCGACGCTTCCGCGATGACAGAAGGCGGCAGCGTTGTAGAACGGCCGGCCCTGGCCGGAAAGATTGGGCGCCACGGTGCCGATGAGCGCGGGCACGTCGCGCACGGCGGCGGCGATCTGGGCGAGGGATTCGGCGGTGTCGGGCACGAAGCGGCGCTTGAACAGCAGGTCGCGCGGCGGATAACCGCAGACGATCAGTTCCGGGAAAACCACGAGTTCCGCGCCCTGGGCCACGAGCCAGGCATAGGCGTCGAGAATCTTGCGGCGGTTGCCGGCCAGATCGCCGACGGTCGAGTTGATTTGGGCGAGACCGATGCGCATGGAAGCGGGATTAAAGAAGCAACGTGGAGGGGTTTTGGCGGTATGACAACTCCGAGGCTTGCGCCGGACGCAACTCCCCCGTTGCCTACCGGTTCCCATGGATAAGTTGTGTATACTGGCATTGCTGGCCCTTGGCAGTGTATTTTCGTCCGTCCGCGCTGCGGAGCCGCTAACTCTGACGCTGGAGCAGGCGTTGCGGCTCACGGATTCGGCCAACGTCACCGTGCTCCTCAGCCGCGAAGCCGCCGCGCAGGCGGCTGCGGTGGCGAATCAGCAGCGCTCCGGTGTCCTGCCGAATATCGCCCTGCGCGCGCAGCAGGGGCGGGCCGCGGTCGTCAACATCGTCAACAACGCGGCGGTGCTGAGTCCGCCGGCCAACAGCTACTATGGCAAGCTCACCGGCAGCTTCGCCGTGCTCAACCCGCAGCAATTGTCCGCCTGGCGGGCCGCCCACACCGGCGCGGCGGTGGCCCAACTCGATGCGCAGGCGACGCTCCAATCCATGCTGGCCACCGTGTCCGAGAGCTATTTTGCGCATTTGCGGAACCTCCGGCGCATTACCGTACTCGACGCCAACATCGAACGTGCACAAAAGCTCCTGACGCTCGCCCAAAACCTGTTGGCGGGCGGCGTGGCGACGCAGATCGATGTGACACGGGCCGACGCGCTGGTCGCCCAAGCGCAACTGGCGCGGTTGCAGCACCAGACCACGGTCGTGGCGAGCGAGTTGCTGCTCAAACGTCTGCTCGATCTCGACCTGCACCAGCCGCTCGACCTCAAGGATTTCGTCGTCCGGCAGGTGGCGGCCGGCGAATACGCCTTCGGCCGCGAACGCACGACCTTCGAACTTCGCGCCGACTACCTGCGGGCGCAAAAGGCCCTCGATCAGGCCAAGCTCGATCTGCGGACCGCGCGTTTTGGGCGCCTGCCGGTGTTTTCTCTCACCGGCGAATATGGCTATGCGTCGACCGAATACAGTGACGGCGCCCAGAAGACTGCCTGGCTGGCGGCCGCCTCCGTGAGCCTGCCGATTTTCGATGGATTGCGCGCCAGCGCCGACAGCCGGCTGGCGCTTTCCCGCCAGCGTGCGCAGGAACTGCAGCTCCGCACCCTTGAGCAACAGATCAGCGCCGAGCTACGGCTGGCCACGCAGGACGCCGATTCGCGCAATGCGCAGATCGCCGTGGCGGAAAAGAGCCTGCGCCTGGCCGAGGACGAGTACCGTCTCGCCCGCAACCGGTTCGAGGCCGGTGCGGCCGACAATCGCGAAGTGGTCGATGCGCAGAATCAGCTCGCCCAGGCGAGCGACGGTCTGGTGGAGGCGGTATTCCAATATAACCTCGCTCGCGTGGAGCTGGCCCGTGTGAAAGGGGACGTACGGACGATCCTGCAGGAGAAGGCGGAGTGAGCAGTCCGCGCCTCATCCTCGCGTCCGCTTCGCCGCGGCGTCGTGAATTACTCGCCCAGCTCGGCGTGGCCTTCGAAGTCGTGATCGCGCAGGTCACCGAGCACGAGGAACCCACCACCGATCCCCGGGTGATGGTCGCGCACAACGCCGCGCTCAAATCCGAGTGGGTGGGGGTCCGGCACCCTGACGCTTTCGTGCTGGGAGCCGATACGACGGTCTTTCTCGACGGTCATGCGCTCAACAAGCCGCGCGACCTTGCCGAAGCCCGCGCCATGCTCCGCCGTCTGGCCGGTCGCACGCATACCGTGTTCACCGGACTGGCCTTGCGACGCCAGTGCATCGGGTTGCGCCGCGACGAAGGCGTGGCCAGCGAGGTGACGTTCAAGCCGCTGGACGAAACCGCGATCGATGCCTATCTTGATCGTGTGCATGTCCTCGACAAGGCCGGTGCGTACGCCATCCAGGAGCACGGCGATCGGTTGATCGCCGGCTGGCAGGGGTCTTTTACAAATATTGTCGGCCTTCCGCTTGAAGCGACGAAACAAATTTTGACTCAGGCGGGTCTGCTGGGCTGACCTGTTCCGGTTTTCAACCCATGAATTTTTTGTCTCCGCCTCCGCCCGCCGCGCGAACCGCGCGCCGCAGGTTCGTGCCGCGCCTGTCGGACGATCCCGATACGCGTTCGGTGCAGGTTGGCATCGGGGCGACCCTGCTCGTACATCTGCTGCTGCTGGTGCTGCTGCCGGAGCAGTTCGACCAATCGCTCACATCGGGCGCGTTTGCCCCGCGACCGACCGGGAGCACCCAGAATTTCAACATCGAGATGGCGCCGGAGGAATTCGTGAACCTCAAGCCCCCGCCGGCCGCGCCGCCCCAGAAGTTTGTCGAAACCAATCCCGATGCGCCGGAAAATATCCCGGACAAGACCAACAATTTCGGCGCACAGAACCAACAGGCGGCCCAGGAGCAGCCGGCGAAAAAGACCGGCGGCGACCGGCCCGAGATGGAAGGGCGCAAGGACATCGAGTCTACGCAGATCGTGACCGGCCAGTTGCACGAGCCGACGCCACCCGCGCCGAGCGCGCCGCCCGTGCCGGTGGCACCCGTGGCCGCCCAGCCCACACCGCAGGCGCGCCGCGAACAGAATCCTTTGCCCGGTTTCGAGAAGACTGAGGGCGACAATCCCAACAACTTTGGCGGCGGCATGGCCCCCATCGTGCCCAATGCCGAGGCGGTGCCCACAAAAGTCGAGGGAGCCAAGGAGGCTCCGCTCATCCAGGGCGCCACCGGCAGCACGTACACGATCGATCGCAACCGGCCCCAACCCCGCCAGCAGCTTAATCAGCGAAACGTGCGGCCGGCGATCTTCTCCGAAAACCAGATTGGCACGAAAAACATCGGCATGGCGGCGGTCGACGCGCGGTGGAGCAATTACGGAGTCTATCTCCAGCGGATGATCGATACGGTCCAGATACAGTGGGACGCGCTCATCCGGGCGGGAACTTATCCGTCGTCCGGCAGCACGGTCACGGTAAAGTTCAAGATCAACTCGGAGGGCGCCATTACCACCGTCATGCACGTCGAAAGCGGCATGGCCGGGCCCCAGGCGGAAGGTTACTGCGTGACGGCCATCACCAAGCCCTCGCCCTACGGCAAGTGGTCCGACGACATGGTCGCGATACTCGGCAACGAACAGGAAATGACGTTCGTCTTCTACTATCAGTGAGCACGCCTGGAGAGCAGTTCTGGTCGGCCCTGCCGCTGGGGCGCGGGGTGACATTGCTGACGCGTGACGCGAATGGGCTGGTCGCCTTCGACAAGCCCGCCGGTGTGCTCTCGCATCCGAACTCGGCGGAAGACGAGCCGCGGGCTCTGCTTACCGCGTCCTATTCCCTGGAGGACGAGTGCTACCAGTGGAAGACCGGTACGGGTGACGCAACGACGACGAGCCGGCTCTGGCTGCTCAACCGCCTCGATTCCGCCACCTCCGGCGTGATCCTGGCCTCCGCCACCGAGGAACTGGCGCGGGAAGCAAGAGCGCAATTCAAGCGGAAGCAGATTCGCAAAGTGTATCACGCGCTCGTGTTCGGGGTGCCGGCGGTGCCGTTGCAGGTCTGGCGCGACCGTCTGGCCGTGACCAGGCAGGCCGGCCAGGTGCGCACCAGCGGTGCCGGCCACATTCCGTGCGAGAGCCAGATGCAATTGCTGCGCCGGCGGCCGGCGTCGCCACCGATCACGCTCCTCAAGCTCGAGCCGCGCACCGGTCGCAGCCATCAACTCCGCGTGCAATGCGCCCTGCGGCACCTGCCGATCGTGGGCGATGCGACCTATGGCGATTTCGCGCGCAACCGGGAGTTCGCAAAAGGCACCGGCCTCAAGCGGCTGTTTCTGCACTCGGTGACGACGAGCTTCGACTACGAATTCGGCGGCCAGGTTTTTCATTTCACCGCCCGCGCGCCGCTTCCGGCGGAATTCGAAACCGTGCTGCGGCATTAGGCCGATACCACGCGATCGGAATGTAGGGCGGGGTCGCCGAACCCCGCCGTTTATTTTGATAGGCGGCACATCTGAACGCAAAGCCCCAACTGGGTCAGCGCGGGCCGGCCAAGCGAAAAGCGAATGACAGCGGTAACGGAGGAGGCCCCCATTCCGTCTAATGGGGAACGGCGTCGCTCCGGCGCCATCGCGAAAACATTATCTTATTATCGAGCGAAGCCATGAATACCATGAAATCCAAGATCCTCGTCACTCTGGCGCTGGCCGGAGTCGTTGTTATGTCCCCGGTTGTGCGCGCGGCCGACACGCCCGCTCCCTCCCAACCGGCGAATGCAGCGCGGGGCGGGGCGATCCGTGAACACATGAAGGCAGTTGCCAAGGAACTCGGCCTGACCGACCAACAGCAGCAACAGTTGAAGCCCGTTCTCAAGGCGGAAGCGGAAAAATTGAAGGCGCTGCGCGCTGATCAGAGCCTGTCGCGTCAGGAAAAACGGGACAAAATGAAGGCTCTGCGGGAAGAGAATGTGGCGCAGATGAAGAGCGTGCTCACCCCGGACCAATTCGCAAAATGGCAAAAACTGCGCCAGGAGCGGCAGGGCAAAACCGCACCGGCCGCCACGCAGTCATAGGAGCGATGCGGTTTTTTGGCTGCTGATGCCGGCGTACGCCGAGCGTAGTCTGCATCGATACGAGAACGGCGAGGTTCCGCGGTGGAGCGCCTTGTCCCCAAGGCGCTTTTTTCGATCGGTCCCGGCAAGCGCGTTGAGCTTGCCTGCCGTGGCAGGGCTAACGCGCTCCACCATATCGACAAAGCGCCGGAGCGAGCGTCAAGAGCGGGCCGGACGCATCCGTCTCGGCCCTATTTTCCCTGCTTGGCGAGGATGGCTTCGATCTGGTCCATGATCCGGTTCATGCGCGCCACCAGGGCGCGGTAGGGCTCGGGCGTGGCGAGGTCGACGCCGGCGCGTTTCACCAGATCGTAGGGGTGATCGGAGGCGCCGGCCTTGAGGAGATTCAGGTAGGT
>DATJPQ010000300.1:0-41269 GCA_035506315.1 Opitutaceae bacterium | reverse complement strand
ATCCTGGTCGATCGCGTTCGAGCCGGCCTCGCCCGCCCTCCCCTCTGACCCATATTCTTATCCTGCCAGTCCGCCCCAGCCAGAGTGTCACGTATTACGTGACACTGACACATAAGTTATTTTACTTTAATTTATTGCGTGTCGTTGCTTTGGGGTTTCTTGGCAAATCTCGGCCACTACGGCATGCGCTTCAAGCGCTTGCGACTGATGCAGCCAGTTCCCGCGCCAATGCGGGCACGTGGGCCACTTCGCCGATGATCGCCAATGCCGGCATCGCGATCTCTCTGCCAGCGCCGTGAATCAGATCGGCAAGTGTCAGTAATTTCACCTCCTGATCCGGCCGACTGGCACGGCTGACGATCGCCACCGGCGTGTCGATGGCGAGTCCTCCATCCGTCAGTTGTTCCGCAATGCCGGCGAGCTTCCGCGCTCCCATGTAAATGCAAAGCGTCGCCCGCAACCGCGCGTATGCCGCCCAGTCAATGGTCGCTTCCGGCTTCCCGGGGTTTTCGTGACCGGTGACGAAAACGATCGCCGAGGAATACTCACGATGCGTCAGCGGCACGCCTGCGGCCGCGCCGGCGGCGGCGGCAGCCGTCACACCTGGTATGATTTCGCAGGGCATCCCTTCGCGTATGAGCGCCATGAGTTCCTCGCCCCCGCGCCCAAAAATGAACGGATCGCCGCCTTTGAGACGCACTACCCGGCGCCCCGCCCGCGTGTGAGTCAGCAAGAGCTCGATGATCCGGTCCTGCGTCACGGAATGCTGGCCACAGCGTTTGCCGACATACACGCACTTGCAGCCTGCCTGGCAGTAATCGAGCAAAGCGCGGCCCGCGAGGTCGTCGTAGATCACCACATCGGCAGCGGCAAGACGGTCGCGACCACGCACGGTGATCAGCTCAGGATCACCTGGCCCGGCTCCGACCAAAGAAACTATTCCGCGTGTTCTCATCTTATTAACCAAAGTAGTCATCTTTACTTGACAAATGTCAACTCGTTTAGTTTAGTTGTTTAGTTATTTTCAGCATGAGCACCACAAATCCACCTCTATTATCTAAGAATGAGTCGCTTAAATTATCCGACCCAACTTTGGGAGGCAATATTGGTGAGACGTTGCTCAATCCTGAAGCCGATCGTTTTTCGGAGGACGACGAGCAATTCCTAAAATTTCACGGCATCTATCAGCAAGACGATCGCGACAAACGGAAGACCGGAAAACAGTACATTTTCATGATCCGGGCGAAGATCCCGGGCGGCGTGGTTACACCCACGCAATACCTGGCATTCGACGAGCTCTCGGAGCGCTACGGCAGCCCGACGCTGCGCATTACTTCGCGGCAATCGTTTCAATGGCACGGCGTCGTAAAAAAGGGCCTCGGGCCCCTGATGAAGGGACTCAATGATGCGCTCTGCACCACCCTCGCCGCTTGCGGCGACGTCAACCGCAACGTCATGGCGCCGCCGACTCCGGCGACGCACCCGTTGGTCGAGCGCGTGCTCGAGGACGCGCGCCGCGTGTCCGCCGCGCTGCTGCCGCAGACGCCCGCTTACCACGAAATCTGGGTCAACGGCGAGCCGCTCAAGCTCGCGCCGGAAAAGAAGCTCGCCTTCGAGGATCCGCTCTACGGTCAGCAATACCTGCCGCGGAAATTCAAGGTCGCCTTCGCCATCCCGCCGCTCAACGACACCGACGTCTTCACCAACTGCCTCGGCTTTGTTGCCATCCCCGACCCCGTCGATCCGACGCGTTTGCTCGGCTACAACGTCCTCGCCGGCGGCGGCCAGGGCATGAGCCACGGCAACGCGGCGACGTATCCGCGCGTCGCTGACGTGCTTGGTTTCATCCGCCCCGAACGCGCTGTCGAGGTGGCCAGCGCCGTGGTCACCGCCTTCCGCGATTTTGGCGACCGCGCCAATCGCAAACACGCCCGCCTGAAATACGTCATCGCCGAACGCGGCGCGGCGTGGTTCCGCGGCGAAGTCGAGTGGCGTGCCGGGCTCACTTTTGACCCTGCCATCGTGGTGTCGTTCACGCGCCAGGGCGATCTTTTCGGCTGGCACCGCCAGACTGACGGCCGTTGGTTCCTCGGCCTCTACGTCGAGACCGGGCGCATCCGCGACACGGCCCGGCGTCAGCTCAAAACCGCGCTCCGCCGCATCGTCGTCGCCTTCCGGCCCGAAATCCGCCTCACGCCGTCGCAAAATCTGCTCCTCACCGGCGTATCGGCCGAGCAAAAGGACGCCATCACCGCCCTGCTCGCCGAGCACGGCATCCCGGTGGAAAACCAGGCCGCGGCCGTCCGCCGTGCATCGATGGCCTGCGTCGCGTTGCCCACCTGCGGTCTGGCCCTCGCCGAAGCCGAGCGCGTGCTCCCCGGCTTGCTCGACCAATTGGAAGCCCTTCTCCGCGAACTCAACCTCAGCGACGAGGAGATCATTTTCCGCATGACCGGCTGTCCCAATGGTTGCGCCCGTCCCTACATGGCCGAGATCGCTTTCGTCGGCCGGGCGCCCGGCAAGTACAACATCCTTCTGGGCGGCAACGTCGCCAGCACCCGTCTCAACCGCGAGTATCGGGCCAGTGTGAAGATCGACGATCTCATGACCGAGCTTCGTCCGGTGCTCACCCGCTGGCGAGACGAACGCCTACCTGGCGAGCGCCTCGGCGACTGGGTCGAACGGGTGCTGTGGAAGGAGCAGCCCGCATCTGTCGCCGCTCCCACCGCCTGAATCCGCTGCTCTGTGGAAGCCTGCTGCAAGCGATTGTCGCACGCCAGCGCACTCCCATAAAGCCGCACCCGCACATCATGTCATACTCTCCCGACCAAATCTCCGCCTGGAACGCCGAGCTGCGTTCCGCGTCGCCGCTCGCCATTGCCCGCTGGGCTCTTGCCCGCAGCGGCGAACGCGCGGTCGTTTCGACGAACTTTCGTCCCTACGAAGCCGTGATCCTCCACCTCTGCACGCAGCTGCAGCCGGATATCCCGGTGTTGTGGGTCGATCACGGCTACAACCGCCCCGCCACTTACCGCCATGCCGAGGACCTGCGCGTGCGGCTGAAACTCAACCTCCACGCCTGCTTGCCACGCCTCACCGCCGCACACCGCGACGCGATCCATGGACCGCTTCCCGCGCTGACCGACGAGACCGGCCTGCAACAATTCAGCACCCTGATGAAGCTGGAGCCATTTCAACGCGGGATGCGCGAACTGGCGCCGACGGTCTGGATCACCGCGCTGCGCCAGGTACAAAACTCGAATCGTGCCAGTCTCGACCCCGTGTCGTACGACGCGAACTTCGGCACGCTGAAGGTCAGTCCGCTCTTCCATCAGACCGACGCCGACCTCGAGGCCTATCTCCGCCAGCACGACCTTCCGAACGAATGGGATTATTACGATCCCGCCAAAGCCGACGAGAAGCGCGAATGCGGCCTGCATGCCGCCTGGGCCCACCAAGCCCTCTCCGCCTGATTCACCGCCCATGGAAATTCCCTCTGCGATGCATATGACAGCACATCGGCTGTAGAGCGGCATCGCCGAATGCCGCCGCGCAATCCGATGAACGGCGGGGTTCGACGCCCCCCTCCATTGGACAGATCATCCCCCAGTCCCTCATTCCCTCAGTCCCTTTCACTCTCCCTTTCACTTTCACTCTCCCTTCTTCCCGGCCACATGCCGAACTATCACCTCGATCACCTTCAGCATCTCGAAACCGAAGCCATTCACATCATGCGTGAGGTCGCCGGCGAATTCGAGCGGCCCGCGCTGCTCTTCTCCGGCGGCAAGGACTCCATCTGCCTCCTGCGCCTGGCGGAGAAAGCCTTCCGGCCGTCCGAACTGCCGCTGCCGTTGCTCAACGTCGACACCGGCCACCATTTTCCCGAGCTCAACGAGTTTCGCGACCGTCGCGCGAAGGAGCTCGGTGCAAAACTCATCGTGCGCACCGTCGAGGACGCCATCGCCCGGGGCATCGCCACGCCCGCGCCCGGCGAAATCAGCCGCAACCGCCTGCAAATCCCCACCCTGCTCGCCGCGATCGAGGAGTTCCGTTTCGATTGCTGCATCGGCGGGGCGCGCCGCGACGAGGAAAAAGCCCGCGCCAAGGAGCGCTTCTTCAGTTTTCGCGACAGCTTCGGCCAGTGGGACCCGAAGAACCAGCGGCCGGAAATCTGGAATCTCTACAACGCCCGGCTCAATCCCGGAGAAAACATGCGCGTCTTCCCCCTCAGCAACTGGACCGAAACCGACGTGTGGGAGTACATCCGCCGCGAACGGCTCGAGGTGCCGGGTATCTATTTCAGCCACCGTCGCCAGGTCGTGCGCCGCCACGGCCAGTGGCTGCCCGACAACCATCTCGTGCCGCCCAAGCCCGGCGAGGAAGTCCGCCAACTGGTGGTTCGCGTGCGCACCATCGGCGACATCATCAGCACCGGTTGCGTGGAGTCGCCTGCCGACTCGGTCGACGACATCATTGCCGAGATCGCCGCCGCCCGCGTGACCGAGCGCGGCTCGCGCGCCGACGACAAATCCTCCGAAGCCGCCATGGAGGACCGCAAAAAGGCCGGGTATTTTTAAGATTTAGGTCGAAGGTTGAGGTTTAGGCCGGCCTCTCCAGCGCGCCTTTCGCACGCCTCCTCAACCTAAACCTAAAACCTCAACCTCCTATTCCGCTCTCTCCGCTCTCCGCTTTCCACTTTCCGCTTTTCCATGGCTCTTCCCGCCCACCATCCCGTCGATATCCTGCGCTTCAATACCTGCGGTAGCGTCGACGACGGCAAATCCACCCTCATCGGCCGCCTCCTCTACGATTCGAAGTCGCTCATGGAGGATCAGCTGGAGGCGCTGGAGCGCTCCGCCGATATCACCGGCGGCGGTCAGATCAATCTCGCCAACCTGACCGACGGCCTTCGCGCCGAGCGCGAGCAGGGCATCACGATCGACGTCGCCTACCGCTACTTCGCCACGCCGCGTCGCAAGTTCATCATCGCCGACACGCCAGGCCACGTGCAGTACACGCGCAACATGGTCACCGGCGCCTCCAGCGCCAACCTCTCGGTCGTGCTGGTCGATGCCCGCACCGGTGTGATCGAGCAGAGCCGCCGCCACTCCTGTATCGCTTCGCTCCTGCGCATCCCGCACCTTGCCGTCGCCATCAACAAGATGGACCTCGTCGGCTGGAGCGAAGAGCGCTTCGAGGAGATCCGCGACGAGTTCGAGGAGTTCCTGCCGCGCCTTGACATCAAGGATGTGCGGTTCATCCCGATCAGCGCGCTTCACGGCGACAACGTCGTCGAGCCGTCGCATCACACTCCCTGGTACTCCGGACCGACGCTGCTCAATCATCTCGAAACCGTGCACATCGGCAGCGACTGGAATCTCCGCGGCTTCCGCCTGCCCGTGCAATGGGTCAACCGCCCGAACCAGCCGACCGATCCCCGCCTGCACGACTTCCGCGGCTTCAGCGGCCAGATCGCCGGCGGCACCGTTCGCGTCGGCCAGAAAGTCGTCGCGCTGCCCGCGGGCCTCGTCAGCCACGTGAAAGAAATCTGGACTTATGACGGCTCCGTCGAGGAGGCGTTTTGCCCGCAATCGATCACCCTGGTGCTGGCGGACGACATCGACGTAAGCCGCGGCAACATGATCATCGGCGTCGAGGACCGTTGCGGCGCGAGCACCGATCTCCACGCCAAAGTCTGCTGGATGCACCCGCGCCCGCTCCAGCGCGGCAAACGCTACTTTCTCAAACACACCTCGCACACGGTGCCGGCGCTCGTCACCGAGATCGAGCACCGCATCGACATCACGACGCTCGAACCGCAGGCCGCACCCCCGGAACTCGCCCTCAACGACCTCGGCGAAATCCGCCTGCGCACCGCCCAGCCGGTTTATTTCGACGGCTATGCGACCAACCGGCTGACCGGCTCGTTCATCCTGATCGAGCAAGGCACCAACGCGACGGTGGCGGCCGGCATGCTCCTGCCGCCGACGGAGGTCGTGAAGCCCGAAGGCAGCGATTATTTCATCTGACGCTGGCGCTGCCTAACGGCCCCGGACGTGCGGCATGGTCCGCTTGGCGGCGTGCTGGTGCATGGCGCCAGACTTCAGCATGTGGCTGATATTGCGATTCTGCTTCAACGCAGCTTCCCGGGCATTTTTTGCCTTCAAGGCCGCAGCGGCGAGAACGCTCTCGGGTGTCTGGGCGGGTAATGGGTTATCCATGAGATTGGTGATGTGCGAATCTTCGATGCTGCCTGGTAAAAGGCGTGGTCAGATTATACACCCATAATCGTCCGCGAGAAGTGATTTTCCCAAAAAATCGTTTGCTCCGGTGGCCAAAATGGATGAACTACCTTTTGTCCGATCAGCGATTCAGTTTCACGGTTGGTGTGTCGTAGTTTTAGTCGAGAACGGTAAAACATTGCGGCGTATTTCCTGCCAGTGAGCGAGCAGAGTCGGTCAGGCTCAGGATCGAATCGGTAGAGAGTTCTTCCCAGAATCTGCCAGCGTCGGCGAATGCGTTTGGCTTCCGCCCGAACACCGGATTCAGCCGGCGGGCCCGAAGCATCAGACAGACGTTCTTTGGACGTTGCCTCGATCGCAGCTAGATCCGTACCCGGCCAGTCCCTCGCGGGGACGGCCATCGAACTGGAGTAATCGGCAAACCCTTAACCCAAGGTGCGCGGGCACCGAGCCAGGAGGTTCATTCCCATGAAACTTTCACAACTTCTCGCTACCCGTAAGACGATCATCCGGCAGGCCAATCTCGCCAATCTGGCCTACGCCTACGCGACATTGACGCGACTGGCCATGCGCGTGACCGCCGCCCGGCTGCACGGCCTGGTGCAATTGCGTCAGGCCGGCGGCGGCCAGGAGGAGCCGCATTGGGCGTCGTTGCTCGCGCTGGAGGGAAATCAATCGGTCATCGAAGAATATTTCGACGACGACGACCTCATGGCCCTGGCGGATGCCATCGTCTTCGCGATCGGCCACGAGTTTGCGGAAATCGAGTTCAAGCTGGAGGATCTGCCCGGGAAGTACGTCGCTCCGCTCCGTCACGCGCTCGAGAAAGCCGGCGTCGCGATCGATCTCGCCGACCTGCTGCACGAGCAAACGACCCCGTGAGGCCGGAGGCGGCATCATGCTCTGTGCGTGATCGCTTGGCGAGCAGCCGCGCCGCTTACGGCGCGGAGTATTTTCTGATCCGCACGTCAATACGTGCGGCTACGCCCCGATATCGCGAGATAAACTCGTTTCTGCAGCGAAGACCGCCACCACCGCTCCGGCCTTGCGCGACGGTGTCGAGCATGGCACCAACGAGAGCCACCGTCATACCCTGCACTGACTCCATCCGCGATATTGAGAGGATAAACGAATGAAGATGTACATTCTCATCAAGGAATCCGTGCCGACCGGCTTTGCGGTATTGGCCTCCGCCCATGCTTCCCTCGCCTGTTATCTGAAGTTCAAGGACACCCCGGAGATGAGCCTGTGGTTGTCGGGGCCTTTCTACAAAGCAGTGTGTCGGGTGAACGATCAGGAATTCGAACAAGCCAAGGGAGTCACCGATCACGTGCTTCTCACGGAGTCAGCGCTGGCCGGCCAGGAAGTGGCGATTGCCTTCCGGCCCCGGGAAGAATGGCCCAAGGCCTTCAAGTTTTACCGGCTGTATAAATAGAAGAGGACTGCCGGCGCTCCGATGGATGCGTCGCATTTCCCCGTTCAGCCCGTCGCGGGCGCGGCTTCGATCGGCTGCTTCTTCCGGTAAACGAGCCCCTGAAATACGGCCACGAGGTCGCCGGCGTCATCGGTCACGTCGACCGTGTAGGTGGCGAGCTTCGGATTGAGCGCCACTTCACGCGCCTTGGCCGTCAGCCGCCCGGTCGTCGCCGGCTTCATGTAAGTGATGCTGACATTGATGCCCACCGCCACGGTACCATGGGCGTTGGAAGCCGCCGCGAAGGTATAGTCCGCCAGGGTGAATATTGCTCCGCCTTGCACGATCCCGAGGGCGTTGTAATGCCAGGGCTGGATCGCCATGCGCGACTCGGCCTGGCCCGGCGAAAACGACACCAGTTCGATGCCGCAGTGCTTCACGAACGCGTCGCTTTGCAGATATTCCTTCAGTGTTTTCATGCCGATGGATTTTGCCGAATGAAGTGGCCGCCGAGGTAACGAGGCTGATCCGGAGCCCTCCCAGCGTCCAGCCTCCTTACGTCGGCTGCAACTTCCGGCAGAATCATCCCGGACCGGACGAGCTGAGTTCTGGCTCGAAGATTGGGGGGAGAGACGCTGAACTGGTCAACGCCCTCCCGTCCAATACCCCCCTGAATACTGATGCTCTCCTCCATTCCAAAACACCGGTCACAACGGATTCTTTTGATCGCAGTGTTGGTTGCCGCCAGCATGGCCGCGGCGCCGATCATCGCCGCGCCTGCACCCGGGCGCGCCGAGCCGGCCATGGCGTGGGGCGACCAGGGCGATGGGACGTACAAGAACCCGGTGCTGCCCGCCGACTACTCCGACCCGGATGTCATCCGCGTCGGCGACGATTTTTATCTCGTGGCGTCGGATTTCCATTTTGTCGGCATCCAGGTGCTGCATTCGCGCGATCTCGTGAACTGGCAGGTGATCGGCCAGGTGTTCGACCGGCTGCCGATGCATCCGAAATACGACGAGATGAAAGGCTATGCGGAGGGCACGTGGGCGCCTTCGCTGCGCTACCATCGGGGGGAATTTTATCTCTACGTCTGCACGCCCCACGACGGATTGTTCATGTGGCACACGAACAATCCCGCCGGTCCGTGGTCCGCAATGGTCACGGTCAGGGCGGTGGATCGCTGGGAAGATCCCTGCCCGTTCTGGGACGACGACGGGCAGGCCTATCTGGTGCACAGCGTATATGGCGCCGGGCCGCTGATCCTGCATAAGATGAGTTCCGACGGTACTCATCTGCTCGACGAGGGCGTGGAGATCTACCGCGGCCCGGTGGCGGAGGGGCCGAAGCTGTTCAAGCGCCACGGCTATTTTTTCATTTCGCTGCCGGAAGGCGGTGTCGGCACTGGCGGGCAAACGGTGCTGCGCGCGAAGTCGCTTTACGGTCCGTACGAACGCCGGGAGGTGCTGCCGGCCGGCAGTCCGCACCAGGGTGGACTCGTTGAACTCGACAACGGCGAAGCGTGGTTCATCGGCTTTCTGTCGTCCGGTTTCCAGGGCCGCGTGGCCCATTTGCTGCCGGTGACGTGGGGCGAAGACGATTGGCCGGTGTTTGGTGACCGCGGCCGGCCGGTCACGCAGTGGAAAAAACCTGCGGCGGGTCGCGTCTACCCGATCGAACATCCGCAGCGGAGCGATGAATTCGACGCGCCGTCGCTCAGTCCGATCTGGCAGTGGAACCACAATCCGGTGCCATCGGACTGGTCGCTGACCGAGCGGCCAGGCTGGCTGCGACTCAAGGCGCTGCCGGCCGAAAATCCGGCGTTCGCTCGCAACACCGTGACGCAAAAACTATGGGACCACGCCGGCGAGATTGACGTGAAACTCGATGTGCACGGCATGGCCGACGGCCAGCGGGCCGGCTTCGCGTTCATCAGCGGAAAGGTCTTCTGTTGGGTTGGCGTCTGGCAGGAACGAGGTGTGCGCAAGATTTCCTGGGAAGGTGGCGCTGGACCGGAGATCACAGGCGACCTCCTCTGGCTGCGCGGCACGCACGACGGCGACGCGGCCCGCCTCTGGTACAGTCTCGACGGAAAGACCTACATCGATACCGGCGTCGCCGGGCGGTTGAAATTTGCGAGCTGGAAAGGCGCGCGCCTCGGCGTGTTTTGTTATGGCGCCAACGGTGGAGCCGTAGACGTGGACTACGTCCGCTATCGGTGCGGCAGCCGGATGGCGGAGCTGGAGCCCGGTGCAGTTCTACCGGCAACCGGCACGACGAAGTGACACCGGCATCTTTGTGCCATTTCCGAGCCGAGTTCTGATTGTGGCCGCGAGCGTGAGCGAGTGGAATACCGAACACCACTCGCTTACACTCGCAGCTACGGGATAACCTTAAGGCGAACCGCCCTCGAGCTCCGCCCGGAGCGGAGCGCTCGGGGCATTCAGCCTACTTCACCAGCGCCTGGTAGGTGAGGACCTTGAATTTCTGGACCAGATCGATGTTCTCGGCCGGCCTGAGCTGCGTCATGAACAGGGCGACCATCCGTTCCTGCGGATCGACGAGATATTGCGGATAGTAGGCACTGCCCCAGCCATAGGCGCCCGCGCTGCCGAGTTCGCCATAGTAACCGAGATCTTTCATTACCCAAAAGCCAAGGCCGAAGGCATTCGTGTCGTTGGTGTATTTGTCGCCGGTGTGATTGACGTGCATCAAGGCCACGGTCTTGGGACTGAGCAGGCGCACGCCGTCGAGCTCGCCGCCGTTGAGCAGCATCTGCAGAAAACGCGTGTAGTCGCCGGTTGTGGAGAGCAGGCCCGCGCCGCCGGAGAAACATTTGCGGGGACCGTGCACGTAGTCGCTGGTGGCGGACGTTTCCTTGAGGAGCAGCTGGCCATGCTCCAGGCCGTAAACCGGGGCGAGGCGGGCCGCCTTTTCCGGGGGCAGGAAGAAACAGGTGTCGCGCATTTGCAGCGAACGAAAGATGTGTTCCTCGAAGAAACGGTCGAGCGGCTGACCGGACACGACCTCGACGAGGTGGCCGAGCACGTCAATGGAGAATCCGTACTGCCAGGTCTCGCCGGGCTGGCCGTGGAGCGGCAGTTTCGCCAGCCGCTGGACGGCGTCGCCAATGGTCTCGTCGTGATTGGCAAAATACCAGCCGTAGAGATTGGCCTTCTTATAATCGTCGATGGCCAGGCCATCGCCATAGGTCAGCCCGGCGGTATGCGTGAGCAGGTCACGAATCTGGATCGGGCGTTTCGCCGGGACGGTGACATACTTGACCCCGGCGGGCGAACCAGCCGGCGGCGGCACGGCCACCACCGAGTCCTTGAAGGCGGGAATGTACTTCGCGACCGGATCCTTGAGGAGTAGTTTGCCGTCCTCGTAGAGCATCATCACCGCCACGGTGGTCACGGCCTTGCTCATCGAGGCGATGCGCATGATGGCGTCGGTCGGCATCGGTTGGCCGTTCTCGATGTCCTGCATACCATAGGCTTTCAGGTAGGCGGGCCGGCCATCGCGCGCGATCGACACGACCGCGCCGGCGAGCTGGCGGCGGGCGATGTAATCCTGGATGACCGTGTCGAGCCGTTGCAGACGCTCCGGGGAGAAACCGTTCGCGTCCACGGCCGGTACCGGTTCCGCCGCCGGGGCGACCGCGGTGAAAACCGCGAGGCCGAGCAGCAGCGCAAGACCGGCCGGAACTATTGCAGAGAAGGTCGATGCAAGGCACAGGCGGGACTGGTGCATAATGAGATCGGAAGTAACGGCAACCGCACCGCGAGCCAAACGAAAACTGCCACCCGGTTGACGGCCGGCCGCCTCCATGCTTGCGGAACGAAAAATCCCCGCCAGCCTGACGCCGCTTCTTTCCAAACAGAAAATTCTCATGGACGATCTTTTTCAGGTGTTCGTCGCCGTGGGCCTGACCGCCTGCGTTGCCCTCCTCACCTGGCGCCATTGCCGCAAGGCCGAGCGCTCGCTAAGCGACACGAAGGAATACTTCCTGGCCAACAGCGGGCTGAATTGGATGTTGATCGCCGGCTCGATCACGCTGACCAACATCAACACCGACACCATGGTGGGCTGGAACGGCAACCAGATGCTGCTCATCACGTGGTGGGAATTCAGCGCCGTGGTCGGCCTGATGCTGCTCGCGAAGATCTTCGTGCCGATCTACTACAAGTACAAGTGCACGACCGTCACCGAGCTGCTGGAGCGCCGCTATAACAACAAACACATCCGCGCCACCGTCGCCACGATCTTTCTGCTCGGCGACGTCCTGATTTTTCTGCCGATCATGCTCTACACGAGCTCGCTGCTTTTCCAAACGATGTTCGGCCTGAATGCCCCGCTCGTGGCCATCGCCGGTGTGACCGCCACCATTGGCGCCTCCTACGCCATCCTGGGCGGTCTGCGCGCCGTCGCCTTCTGCGACACCTACAACGGCGTGATTGTCCTCGGCATGACCATGCTGGTGACCGTGCTTTCGCTCAATGCCGTGCACTGGGATTTCAGCGGCATCCCGGCCGAGCGGTTGACGATGATCGGCGGCAAGGGTTCGCTCCTGCCCTGGCCGGCATTGCTGACCGGCATGGTTTTCAGCCAGCTCTACTATTGGAGCACCAACCAGACGATCACCCAGCGCGCCCTGGCCGCGCCTTCCATCCGTGAAGCGCAAAAGGGCGTCTACGGCGCCGCGGTGATCCGCCTGCTCATCATCCCGCCCATCATCGCGATCCCCGGCGTGTGTGCGTTCAAGCTCTACGGCAAGCTCGGCGACGCCACCTACGGACATATTGTCCACCTGGTGATGCCGCATTGGCTGCTGGGCGCTTTCGCCGCCGCGATGTTTGGCGCGGTAATTTCCAGTTACACCGCCACCCTCAATTCCTCGGCCACGCTCTACGTCTGCGATCTGCATCAGACCTATTTCAATCCCTCCGACCGGATCCGCCGGCTGAGTATCGTGCTCCAGATCCTTTTCGTCCTGATTTCAATTTCGCTGGTGCCGGCCTACAGCCATGCCGACAGCATCATCCAGCTCATCCAGCAACTCATCGGGCTGTTCACCATGCCGATCCTCGCCGCGTTCATCACCGGCCTGCTGTTCCGCAACGTCGACGCCCGCGCCGTGATCGCCACGATCATTTTCGGCGCTGCACTTTACGGGTCGCTGTCGTTCGGCTGGCCGGCGCTGCACCAACACTACGCGTCGATCCCGACGCCGCCGCATTTCCTGCACCTGATGTTCGTCACCGTGTGGGCCTGTGTCGGCTTCGCCCTCGCGTTGAACCGCCTCGTCTTCGGGCGCCGGGCCGAGTTCGAGCTGCGCACGCGCCAGGCCTGGCGCGAGGCGATCGCGGTGCTGCGAACGTAAACCGGAGTGCACAAAACGCCGGTGCGTGCTCGCCAGAATGCCCGAATCGGCTTTGCTGTGCGCATGATTCGATCCCTCCGTCTCGCGCGTTCCACCGCTGAGCCGCGGCTCGGCCGACGGCATTTTCTGCTGCTCAGCCTCGCGCTGGGCATCGCAGTTCTCGCCGGCCGCAGCCTTGCTGCCGAACAGGTCCGGGTGACGATCCTCGCCACCACCGACCTGCACGGGCACATCGACCCCATCGACTACTATACCAACCGGCCCGATCAGGACGGCCTCGCCAAGGTGGCAACCATCGTGAAGCAGGCGCGCGCAGAAAATCCGCATCTCCTCCTGCTCGATTCCGGCGACACGATCCAGGGCACGCCGCTCGCCTACTTCCATAACCGCAAGCACAACGAGCCGCCCGATCCCACGATGCTCGCGATGAACGCCATCGGCTATGATGCGATGACGCTCGGCAACCATGAGTACAATTTCGGCCTCGCGGTGCTGCAAAAGGCGCGGAGCGAGGCGAAATTCCCCTGGCTTTCCGCCAATACCTACCGCGTCGGCACCGATGAGACCGCCTTCCCGCCCTACCTCGTAAAAGACGTCGATGGGGTGCGTGTCGGTATCCTCGGCCTCACCACGCCAAGCATTCCGAACTGGGAGGATGCGGCGAATTTCGCCGGTCTTGAGTTCCGCGATCCGGTCACCGAGGCGAAAAAGTGGGTGGCCGTGTTGCGCGACCGCGAACACGTCGACCTCGTCGTGCTCACCGTGCATTTCGGGCTGGCTTATGACCTCGCGACGGGCGCCGTCCCGCCCGGCCAGTTCCCGCACGAAAACGACGCACTGGCCATCGCCCAGCAGGTACCCGGCATCGACCTCATCCTGATGGGTCACACCCACCGCGAGGTGCCCGCCCTCGTCGTCAACGGCGTGCTCCTGGCCCAGGCCGAAAAATGGGGCTACCGGGTGGTGCGCGCGGAAATCTATTGCGAACGCAACCCCGCCGGCCGCTGGCAGGTGGTGGCCAAGGCTTCGCGCACGATTCCCGTCACGGAAAAAATCGCGGCCGATCCGGAGATTGTCCGGCTGGCCGAACCCTACGACCGCGAGACGCAGGTGTGGCTGGCGCAACCGATCGGCGCGTGCGCCCACGAACTTACCGCCGCCGACTCCCGGCTGCGCGACAACGCCCTGCTCGACCTGGTCCAGCGCGTGCAGCTCGAAGCCGGTCACGCCGACGTGTCGATGGTGGCCAGCTTCAACCTCGCCGCCCGCATCCCCCAGGGTCCGGTGGCGGTGCGCGAGGTCTACGGCCTCTATTATTACGAAAACACCCTGGTGGTCGTGGAACTGACAGGTCGGCAGGTGAAGGATGCGCTGGAACATTCCGCCCACTATTTCCGCCCGTACGAACCCGGCCGTACGCCCGCCGAGCTCATTGACGACAAGATTCCCGGCTACCACTTCGACATCGCCGAAGGCGTGACGTACGAAATCGACCTCACCCGCCCCTTCGGCGAACGCATCGTGAACCTCCGTTTCCAGGGACAGCCGCTCGATCCGGAGCGAAAGCTACGGGTTGCGATCAACAATTACCGGCAGAACGGCGGTGGCGGTTACACGATGTATAAAAACGCGCCGGTCGTTTACCGTTCCAGCGCGGAAATCCGCGACCTGATCATCGATTGGGTCGAGCGCCACCACGACATTCCAACCGAGCCGACCAACAACTGGCGGATCCTCCCTACGCCCTAGGAGTTTGTCGGGCTTAGGATAAAAGTTCGGAAAGAGCTCGAGATTTCGTCGCGAGGCAATCCGCCCCGACCGACAAACTCCTTAAACCGCCGCAAGGCGGCGGAAAATCGAAAAAGAAGTCTGGTTTCCGCAGCGCGGAGCGCTGCTTAAGGAGCCTGTGGAGGTAGATTCCCGTCATCCCAATGGAATTTCCCGAAGAAGATAAGGTATTCATTGGCAAACCCGACAGGCTCCTAGTCGCACCTGAGCACTTGCCAACCGCGCGCCGCCTTTCAACGTTAGCCCATATGTCTTTCGCCCAATACCAATCCGCCCTCCAGCCGAGCACCGCACCGATCCGCGCCGACGATGACGACGACGAGGAGGATGACGACGAGCACGAAGAGACCGGCGCCAAAAAAGGCCCTGCGCCCGTGAGCTCGCTCATTGCCAGGAAATTCCTCGAGCAACGGAAGATTTTCCTCTGGGGCGCCGTGACCGACGAAACCGCCAAGGAGATCACCGAGCGGTTGCTGTACCTCGAAGCGACTGACCCCGGCAAGGACATCACCTTCTACGTCAACACGCCGGGCGGCTCCATCACCGCGGGCATGGCCATCTACGACACCCTCAAGCTCATCGGTTCGCCCGTCACCATGGTCGTCACCGGTATGGCGGCGTCGATGGGCTCAGTCCTGTTGTGCGCCGTGCCGAAAGGCCGCCGGCTGCTCTTCCCCCACGCCCGCGTGTTGATCCACCAACCGCTCATTTCCGGTCGTTTCATCGGCCCTGCCACCGACATCAACATCCAGGCGCAGGAGATGGAGAAGATCCGTCAGGAGATGAACGAAATCCTGGCCGCCGCCTCCGGCCAGCCGCTGGAGAAGATCGCGCGCGACACCGACCGCGATTTCTATCTCAGCGCGTCCGAAGCGATCGCCTACGGTCTCGCCGACCGAATTGTCGACAGGGTGTAGGTCTAGGAGCGCGGACGTATCGCCACCGGCTTGTCCGCCGGAGGAGGGCGATCGTCCGCCCTTCGCCCGGTCGGAATCGCGAGCAAACTCGCTCCTACGAGCGACGCGTCCAGTTACGGCTTACCGGCCGCCGTCAGTTCATCGAGCTCCTGACTCCACGCCTCGCTCCGTGCAGGAGCGTTCGCTTCGGCTGCCGTTCGAATCGCCTCGCTCAACCACGCCACCCGTAATTCGCGCGGCAGCGCCCTCGCCGCGAACAGCCGCCGGTAGGTCTCCACCGCCTTCGCGGGCGCGCCGTTCGTTTCCAGCAGGTGCGCTGCCTCCTGCATCAACGCCCACTCTTCGGTTGCGGGCGATTCCAGGCGCGCCGTGAAATCCAGCGTGCGCACCACGCCGGCCGCATCGCTCCGCCGGACCAGCCGCTCGGCCACAGCCAGTGCCAATGGCAGGCTTGGCGCCGCGGCGAGTTCCGCCCGGGCGAGAGCCAGCGCCTCGCCATCCTGGCCGTCGGCTTCGAGCAGCCGCACCTTCCGCAAGACCACGTAGGCCGACATCCGCGGCGCCAGTTCGCGGCGTATCGCCCATTGTTCCTCGAAGGAGACGGCAAAAGGCCGGTACAACGGATCGCCGATCGCCACACCCTGCCAGCTCAGCACCGGCAGCGCGTAATATGCGGCATCGCCAAATGTCGCGCCGCGCGCCAAAGCCCGCAACAGGAGCGTCGGACGGTGGAGAATTTGCAGATACGGCTCGTACACGTTGCCCACCGTGGCGGTGACGCCGCGATCCACCAGCGGGCCGCACCACCCGGTCCGGGTCGAGCGCAGTGTGCTCGCCGACATGCTGTGAATATGCTGCGCGATCGCCCCCGGCGGAAAGCGGAAACCCGGCAGCGCGAATGGTCCGTTGAGATCGCCGGCATACCAGCCGAAATATAATATCGGCGCATCGAAACGCGCCGTGCCCGGCATCGTCGTGGGCTCGCGGTCCACGTCGGTGTCAAAACCCAGCGCGGTCAGCTGCTGGGCGACTCCTTCGAGCCAGCGGTCACCGTCTTCGTGGATGCCGCCGATATCGACATAGGCCCGTCCCAGCAGGCCGGTGTGCTCCGCGGCCAGCGCATGGTCGACGAGCGCGCGCGCCGCTTCCGCGGTCGGTCCGTCGAGGCGCGTGGTCTTCACCACCCGGGCGGTGTCGAAGGCGGTCGGCGCCTCGTTTTGAAACAGGACATTGGGCACGAACCGCCCGGTCGGATGCACCGATTCGGCCAGCAGCACCAGCTCGCTGTCGACCGCCGCCTGGTTGGTTGCAAAAATCGCCCGGTTCGCGAGGGGCACGACCGCCGGCTCGATCGCCCACGCGGGATTGGCTTCGATGCGCAACGGCACGCCGCGGCATACGACCAGGTAGGCGATCCGGTGGCCGTTGATCGCGTATTTGCGCCGGCCCGCCGGATCGACCAGGTCCATCGGAATGGCGTCGATCCAGCCGGCACGCACCAGGTCGTCCTGCAACGGCTGCCAGATCGTCGCCACGAACTCCGGCCAGCCGATCGTCTCGGCCGTCGACATCTTGTAGGCGTAAATGTTGGCCGCCGGCACTCCGCGTTTTTCGGCGTAATACCGCGCGAGCCGGAGCGAATCGGCTGCGTCGCTATTGGCCAGCACGATGACGCGCGCGGCGACCGGCTCGGCGGCGCGGGCATGACCGCGGCCGACGACGGCCAGTACCGTCAGGACGAGAAACGCTCTTGCCAATGCTTGCACGTTGTCTTGCCTGTACTCAGGCAATGGATTCTGCCTGCCCGCAAGGGTAAACCGCCCGGCTTCGCGCCGGCGCTGATGATTCCTGCACTTTCCCGGCCAGGCTCATCCTTATGACGCTCTATCTTCTCATCGCCCTCGGCGGCGCTCTCGGCAGCGTGGCGCGCTACTGGTTGAACGGCCTCGTTTCCGCCGCGCCCGCGGCGGCGACCTTCCCCTGGGGTACGTTTTTGATCAACGTCACCGGCTCGTTCGTCATCGGTTTCTTCAACACGCTGACCGGGCCGGACGGCCGCTGGTTCGTGAGCGCCGAGAGCCGCCAGTTTTTCATGGTCGGCTTCTGCGGCGGCTACACGACGTTTTCCTCGTTCAGTCTCCAGACGCTCAACCTCGCGCGCGACGGCGAGATGCTGCAGGCCGGCGCCAACATCCTGCTCAGCGTGGCATGCTGCCTCGTCGCCGTCTGGCTCGGCCATGTCCTCGCCGCCACCCTCAACCAGCTCCGCTGACTGCCATGCAAATTCCCTCCGACTCCGTCCTCCTCCGCATTTTCATCGGCGAATCCGACCGCCACGGTCACCTGCCACTGCATGAAGCCATCGTCCTCAAGGCCCGCGAACTCCATCTCGCCGGCGCCACCGTGCTGCGCGGCGCCATCGGTTTCGGCAAGAGCAGCCGGCTGCACACCAGCAAGATCCTGCGGCTCTCCGCCGACCTGCCCCTCGTGATCGAGATCGTCGACTGCGAGGAGAAAATCCAGGCCTTTTTGCCCGTGCTCGATGCCATGATGGGCGGCGGCCTGGTGACGCTGGAAAAAGTTCGCGTGCTGCACTACCGCGGCCCGAGAAATATCGAGCCATCTTAAGAACCCCCTTGGGGCCACCAGTCCCAAACAGGGGGCCAGCGGTCGGGGTGTCGCGTATGGCCGAACGCGCTTAGCCGGTGATGCGCGGCCCAAGCGCGGTCAGCACCAGCGCCCGCGTGTCAGCCAGGTGCCGCGTGTAATCGGCCCAGAATGTTTCCCGGCTGGCATAACCGAGCCAGCGCGCCAGCCGCTCCTGCGCGTCTGCTTCGCCGAGCACGCTCACCGGTTGCGCCGTGTCGCGCCGCAGGCTGAGCTCGATCCGCTTTAGAAAGTCGAAATTCTCCCGCAAGCGCGCCACCGTATCCGCCGGCAGGAGGCCGAGCCCGCCCAGCGCGGCCAGCACACGCCGGGTCTCCGGGGAACGTAGTGCCGGCTGCACTGCACCCTGCCGCAGCTGGAGCAGTTGCACGGCAAACTCGATGTCGATCAGGCCCCCGGCGCCCGTCTTGAGCGCGCGCTCCGGTGGATCGACCCGGTCGCGTTCGCGCTCGATGCGGAGGCGCATCGCCCACATCGCCTGTTCCTCCTCTGCGGTGGCCGGCGCGCCATATAGCAGCCCGGCATGCCACGCCGTCCATTCTTGCGCCAATGCCGGCGCGCCGGCCACGACCCGGGCGCGAGTCAGCAGTTGTTTCTCCCAAACCTGCGCGCCACCGCCGGCCTGGTAGGCGCGCAACGCCGGCAGGGTCGTGATGCGCGGACCCGCGTCGCCATGCGGTCGCAGCCGCCAGTCGAGGGCAAATGCGCCGCCCAGCGGCCCGTGCTGCCCGACCAGCCGCTCCAACTCCCGCCAGCGCGGCTCATCGACCGAGGTGTCGTCGCCCGCGCCCACCAGCAAAAGATCCAGGTCCGAACCGAACGTGAGCTCCCGCCCGCCGTACTTGCCCAATGCAATCAACAGCAGCCGCCCCTCGGGATCGACCCGACGCAGCACGTGGGTGAGCACCGCATCCGCCAGCTGGGAGAGCCGCGCCTCCAGCTCCACCGGCGCCACAAACTCCAGCAGCTCGCCGATCGCCAGCCGGATCTGTTCGGCCTTCACGTAATGCCAGAGCCAGTCGGCAAAGTCTTCCGCCGCCTCGCCCGCCGCCAGTTCGGCGCACAGCGCGTCGGCGTCCTTCACTTTGCGCAGGATTTCCGGGCGCAGCACCTCCTCAAAAATGCCCGGATTCTGCCGCAGGACCTCGAAGATGAACTGGCTGCGGTCGAACAACCGGGCCAGCACGCCCAGCAGCGGCGGGTTGACCGCGCAGGCGTTGAAAAATTGCTGGCGCGAGCCGTACGTTTCGGCGAACTGCGCGAGCCGCCGCAGCGTTTCAAGCGGCTGGGCCAGCGTTGGCAACAACGCGTCGAAATTGCGCGCCAGCTCGGCGAATCGCACAACCAGTTCGCGTGTCACCGCGTGGGTGTGGTCGCCGCGGACGAACAGTCCGAGCTGCTCCACCGCGGCTGGATCGTCGCGAAACCAGGCCGCCAGCCGGGCCGCGATCGCGGCCGGACGTTCGCCACGCGTCAGCAACGCCCACCAGTCGTTGAACTCGCCCGCGTCGTCGCTCCCCGCGAACCACTCCGCAAACCGGGCATGCACGCGGTCGCGGATACCGGACAGTCGCGCCTGCAGCGCCGCCGTCGAATCCAGGCCGAGCGTCGTGGCGATCGCCGCCAGCTCCGCCGGCTCGCGCGGCAACTGGTGCGTCCGCCGTTCCTCGCGCATCTGGAGGCGATGCTCGACTGCCCGCAGAAACCAGTAGGCTTCGCGGTAAAACACCGCGTCGGTGCGCGGCAACAGGTCGTAGCGGGCGAGTTGCTGGAGCGCCGCGACGGTGGCGGTCGTTTGCAGAAACGGAAACCGTCCCGCGTGCATGAGCTGGAGGCATTGCACCATGAACTCGATTTCGCGGATGCCGCCGTGGCCCGACTTGATGTCGAGGTGCAGTGCGTCCGCTCCGACGACCTCGCGTTCCGTGCGGGCCTTCATCGCCGCCACTTCCATGAGCATCGACGGCGGCGGATGCCGCGGGTAGCGGAAGGCGTGCAGGCTTTCGAGCAGCTCGGCACCAAGGGCCCGGTCGCCGGCGACCGGGCGGGCCTTGATCAACGCCAGCCGCTCCCACGTCTGCCCCGCGGCGGCATAGTAGTGTTCCAGCCCCTCGAACGAGCGCACGAGCGGGCCGGTCTCGCCCTCCGGCCGCAGCCGCAGATCGACGCGGAAGAGAAACCCTTCGCCGGTCTGCTGCTGGAGAAACGTCGCCGTGTCCTCGGCGATCTTGGTGAATACCTCCACGTTGGCATGGTTGGTCGGCCCGCCATCGCGCCGCGTGCATCCTTCGCCCTCGTAGAAGAAAAGCAGGTCGATGTCGGAGGAGAAATTCAGTTCGCCTCCGCCGAGTTTGCCCAGCGCGAGCACGCTCAATCGGGCCGGCCGGTCGAGGACTTCGTCCCACGGCATCCCGAGCCGGGCAACCCACGGCGCCGTGGCCCATTCGAGGCATTTTTGCAGGCAAAACTCGGCCAGCCGGCTGAGCTCGCCCACCGTGGTTTCGGCGGAGGCGAGCGCGTTGACTTCGCGATAGGCGATGCGCAGCGAAATCTTCCGCCGGTAGGCGCGCAGGGCTTCGAGCCGGTCCGGCAGCGGTGCAGTGCCGGCGTCGAGCGCACGGTCGGCCGTCATCTGCTGCCACTCGTCGCGCAGGGCCCGGAAGCGGAATTCCGTCGCCTCGTTGCCGGGTTCCGTCACCCAGGCCGCATAGGCCGGATGGCGCCGCAACACTTGCGCATAGAGCGGGCTCGCCGCGGTCAGACGGGCGAGCCGGTCCCAGACAACCGCCGGCAAATCCGCCAGCTTCGCCGCGCCCTCCGCGGCAAGCAGTTCGTCGCGCAATTCCTGGGCGCCGGGTGCAGGGCAGTCGTTCGACATGAGGAAGGCCCGGCAGTGCGGACCGGGCTTCGCGACCGGACCACCGGGTGGGATTGATTAACGGCGAAGCCACCCCATAGGTCAACCGGTTCGACAAGGTCCCCGACCGCCGTCCCGCACCCTTACTGTCAGACCCGGATTGCTCTTCCGCCCGACAAGGTTGTCCCCTATGAGAAACTTCTCGCCGTTCCCTTGGCCCAACCCTCCGACCCTTTACCCAATGCAAACGAAAACCCGGAAAATCGAACAAGCCTACAAGCTCGCGCAAGAGCGTTACGCCGCTCTCGGCGTCGATACCGACAAGGCGCTCGCCGCGCTGGCCCGGATCCCCATCTCCATCCACTGCTGGCAGGGCGACGATGTCGGCGGTTTCGAGCACGCCGGCCAGGAACTGGGCGGCGGCCTCGCCGTCACTGGCAACTACCCGGGCAAGGCCCGCACGCCGCAGGAGCTGCGCGGCGATTTCGAGCAGGTCCTCGCGCTCGTCCCCGGCAAGCAGCGCTTCAACGTCCACGCCTGCTACGCCGAGATGGGCGGCAAGAAGGTCGATCGCGACGAGCTGAGCGTCGACCAGTTCGCCAACTGGATCGCCTGGGCCAAGAAACGTCGCATCGGCCTCGATTTCAATCAGACGTACTTCGCCCATCCTTTGGCCGCCGACGGCCGGACGCTCACCCACCCCGACAAGGCGATCCGCCAGTTCTGGATCGAGCACGGCATCCGTTGCCGCGAGATCAGCGCCGCCATGGGCCGGGCCCTCGGTCAGACGACCCTCACCAATCTCTGGATACCCGACGGCATGAAGGACACGCCCGCCGACCGCCAAGGCCCGCGCGAGCTCCTGCTCAATTCGCTCGACGCCGTTTTTAGGAAAAAGATCGATCGCAAATACAACGTCGACTCCGTCGAAGGGAAACTCTTTGGCATCGGCTCCGAAAGCTACGTCGCGGGCTCGCACGAGTTCTACCTCGGCTATGCCGTCAGCCGCCAGATCCTCATCACGCTCGACGCCGGTCATTACCACCCGACCGAGGGCATCTCCGACAAGATTTCCTCCGTGCTCCTCTACCTGCCGGAGATCGCGCTGCATGTCAGCCGTGGTGTGCGTTGGGACAGCGACCACGTCGTCACGCTCACCGACGAATTGCAGGCCATCGCGCAGGAGATCGTCTGGGGCGGGAACACCGGTCGTGTGCGCATCGGCCTCGACTATTTCGATGCCAGCATCAACCGCATCGCCGCCTGGGTCGTCGGTGCGCGCAACATGGAGAAGGCTCTGCTGCTCGCGCTCGTCGCGCCCATCGGCCAGCTCCGCGCCGCCGAGGCCGCCGGCGACTACACGTCGCGCCTCGCGCTCATGGAAGACGCGAAGCTGCTCCCCGCCGGCGCCGTCTGGGATTACTACTGCCTGCGCCAGGGCGTGCCCATCGGCCACGCCTGGATGGCCGACGTCAAACGCTACGAACGCGCCGTCCTGTCCAAGCGGAAATAACCGGGCACTGCCTTTCCGTGGCCGCGAGCGCCAGCGGGTGGATTGCTTGATCCCCCGCCTTCGCTCGCGGCTTCTTTTTGCCCCATTTGCGCACTGTACTGCCCAAAATCATTGTCATCCAATAGATGACAAACATTTCTAAGATGATTTTGTTCAGTATGACGAATGGCGACGCTCGCCGGGTTTTCCGGTATCCGCGGCAGGAGCGGCAGTAATCCTTGCAAGGCGCAGCCGAGGCGCGGGAGATGCCAGATGTGCGTGTTCACGACACCGCCTCCGGTGTAGCGGGACGGCTTCCCGTTCCACCCGACACGTTATCGCGCCCCTGCCAGTCCAGCCAGCGCGTCACCCACATCACAGCTGCGAGCGCCACGAACAACGCCGCCGTCCCGGCGAGCAACGCGTAATCTTCCATCTGCAGCACGAAATACAGGTAGCCGTAAACCAGCCCGAGCAGTCCGCTCACGCCCAGCGCCCGCCGGCTGCTGTGCAGAATGGCCGCACTATACCCGCCGACCAGCCCGAGCGACGCACCCGCCGCCGTGCCATAGGCCGCGCCGAACGGCCAAAATTCCGAGAGCGCCAGCAAGCCGAGGTAGAACAAGCAGAGCGCGGCGCCGACGAGCAGGTAGTTGAGCGCGTTGAGCCGCAGCCCGCTCGCGGCCTCGAACAGAAAAAACGTCGTGAACACGAGCGCCAGGAAGAGCACGCCGTACTTGATCGCGCGCTCGATGACCCGGTAGGCATTCACGCCCTCGATCAACTCCACCCCAAAGGCCGCGGCCGCGAAATCGCCTTCGCCCGGGCGGACCTCGGTGTGGACGCTGCTCCATTGTTGGGGGAAATTGCGCCCGTAAAACGACACCTGCCAGGTCGCCTCGAATCCCTGGGCCGTCACGCTGCGCTGTGTCGGCAGGTACGCGCCGCTGAAACTCGGATCCGACCACGATGAGACAAGCCGCAGGCGCGTCTCCCGTCCCATCGGCACGATGCTCAGCCCGCCGCTGCCGTTGACCTGGAGATCGAGGGCAAAGTCCATGCCTGTCTCTCCGGCATTGAGCGACACAGGCGCGTGCACCCCTGTTTTCACCTTGTCGAGCGAGACGCCTGGCTGGAGCGGCACCCGCACCCCGCCCCATTGCAGCAGCAACGCTTCCCGCGCCCCGCGCAGATCGCTCACTCCCAGTTCGACGCGCGCCCGTTCCCACTGCGGCTCCACGCCTCGCAGACCCACAAACGAAAAATCCGGCCGCGCAAAATGCCCCCGGATCGTTGCCTTGGCCACATAAACGTGCGCCGTGTAGATGCCGCGCTGCCGCGCCGACGGATCGATCGCTCCCTCGATTTCCAAACGCTCCGGCAGGAAAAATGCCTCGGCCTTCATCTCCCTGGTCTTCTTTTCGAGCACCCGCCGGCCGTCAATCGTCACCGCTTCCTCATACTCGACGCGCCAGACGTAGGGTACGACCAGCACCGGACCGAGCAGACGCTGCGATCCACCCCACGTCTGAGCCACCGAAGCGATCGCCTCCCGGTAGCGCGCATGTCGCTCGGTCAACGTCGATTGCACCATCGCCAACGGAATCAGCAAAAACAGACCGAGCAGGCTTACGCCGGCGATTTTGAAAAGCAGCGCCCGGCGGTGAAACCACGCGCGGACGGCGTCGAGCAGAGAGGTAGAGTCCATGCGATGATTCTCGCCGTCCTGGATGAAATGCGGATGAAGCAACGGTGAAATCGCGATGAAAAACGCGAAACGCTCAGGAGCCGTTCACTCGATGCGCTCTCGGGATCGCGGGATTTCGTAGGTTAGCGAGCTTGCTCGCGCTCGGCCTTGCTCGTTCTTTCCGCCACCCACATCAGCAGCAGGAAAGTCGGCGCCGCAAACGGGAAGAAGCCGTAGAGCGTGTCCGATGCCGAGTGGGAGTGGCGGTCGATGGCGATGAAGGCTTGCAGGCAGAAGGCGAGCGCCAGCAGCGTGCATGCGACGCCCTGCCAGGAAATGGGCCGGTAGCACCAGCCCCAACGTTTGAACCAAGGATTTTGCATGGGAGGAGAAATTACACCGCCACATTAGCCTCGCCGTGTGAAATCTCCATGAAGCCGCCATGAAATCGCGGCGAAAACACGTGAGGCCAGCCCAAGGCTCGTCATCTGAGAAGGTCCCGTCTCGTGGCCGCGAGCATGAGCGAGTGGATTGCCGCGTCTTCGTGACCAAACCTCCACTCGCTCACGCTCGCGGCCATCTGTGACGAGCGAAAATCCGGGCTCAGTCCGCTGGCCCCGCCGTCACGCCAGCGGCAGGCTCAACTCGGCCCGCGCGCCACCCTCGGGGCGGTTGGCCACGCGCACTTCGCCGCCGTGGAGCAACGCCACCTCGCGCACGATGCTCAGCCCCAGCCCCGTGCTTTTGCGCCCCGTGTCGGGCCGCGGCAGCGAGTAGAACCGCTCGAAGAGTCGCGGCCGCGCGAAGTCGGGGATGCCCGGCCCGGAATCGTCCACCGTCACGACCGCCCGTTCGTCCTCGACGCCCACGAACAGCGTAACCGCGCCGCCCGCCGGCGTGAATTCGAGCGCGTTTTGCAGCAGATTCGTCACCGCCTGCACGAGCAGAAATTTCTCTCCCCGGATGCACGGGGCCGGCCCCGCGGGAAACGCGAGCCCGACCTTTCGCGCCGCCGCCGTGCCGAGCGCCCCGGAATACACCTCCTGGCCGAGCGCGCGCAGGTCCACTTCGGCCAGCGCCAGGCGGCCATGCCGCGCCTCGAGGGTGGCCAGCTGCAGCAGCCGGTCGACGATCTGCTGGATGCGCGCCGACTCCGCGCGCAGGTTGGCCAGGAATTTTGCCCGCTCCGCCGGCGGCAGGTTTTCGTCCAGCAACTCCGCCGCGCCGCGGATCGCGGAGAGCGGCGCCTTGATTTCGTGCGCCAGCGTCTGCGTGTACCGTTCGACGTAGGCTTTGCCCTCCAGCGCCGTGCGCATCTCCTCGAAAGCCCGTACCAGCTCTGCAATCTCGGTGGCGCGGGAAACCGGCGGCGACAAGGTGCGACCGTCGCGCACCGCCTGCACATAGGCGGTGAGCCGCTCCACCGAATGCGCCACGCGGTTTGCCACCCACCAACCGGCCACCACCATGATCGCGGCAATCGCCAATCCGCCCGCCACCAGCCGCCACCGCGCCGTGGCGATGAAGGATTGCACGCTACGCAGCGGCCGCCCGACGCCGACAACGCCGATCAGCTCGCCCCGGACGCGCACTGGCGCAGTTACGCGCAGTTCGCCGTCCACGACACTCGCGGAATCCGCCGACTCGTCACCGGCCTTGAAATAACCCTGCATCTCCGCCCGGCGCGTGTAATCGCGCCCCACATCGCGGCCACCCGCCGAGTCGAAGACCACGCGACCGGCGCGGTCGGTCACATAGACCCGCAGGGTGCCAGCCGTGCGTTGCATCGCGGCAAACTCATCCTTCCACGCGACCGACACCGACTCCGACAGGCTGGCGCCACTGCTATGTGCCAGACGCGCCTCGAGCAGCACGGACAGCAGTCCGGCCGAGTCGTTGAGCGAACGGCGCATCGATTCAACATAGCGGGGCCGCACCTCCCACAGTATGAAAGCCATCAGCACGGCGAATCCCACCGCCGAACTTGCCACATAGACGCCGAAGATGACCGTGCGCAGTTTCACCGTTCAACGTTCCTCGCGCAATGAGTAGCCGAGCCCGCGGTGCGTCTGGATGGGATCGGCGTCGGGCGCGACTTCGCGCAGTTTGGCGCGCAGCATCTTGATGTGGGCATCGACAGTACGGTCGAGGCTCGCTCCGGGGTCGTCCCAGGCGGCGGTCATCAGCTCGTCCCGCGAAAACACGCGCCCGGGCCGCGCGACGAGGGTCTTGAGCAGCCGATACTCGTTGCGCGTCAGCGTGAGCGCCACGCCCCGAAACCGGATCAGGCACCGCTCCTCGTCCACCGTGAATTGTCCCGTATTTTCGGAGGGAATGTTGCGTAATACGCAATATTCATCGAATCGGGCAGCTGGCGTGCTGCGGCGCAGGATGGCCTTCACGCGGGCGGTCACCTCGCGCGGGCTGAACGGCTTCACCACGTAGTCGTCGCCGCCGATCTCCAGGCCGACCACGCGGTCGACTTCCGCCTGGCGCGCGGTCAGGAACAGTACTGGCACGGCCGAGCGGGCGCGGATTTGTTTGCACACTTCGAACCCGCTCAGGTCGGGCAGACCGATGTCGAGGATCACGAGCGCAAACGACCCGGCGGCGAGAGCCGCCAGCGCCTCGCGCCCGGTCGGGCGCCATTCGGGGACGAAGCCCTCCGTTTTCAGCGCATACACGAGTGTGTCGGCGATGGCCGGCTCGTCTTCGACGATCAGGATTCGCGAGGGCATGGCGGGGAAGGACTGACGTTGTCGTCCGCGGGCACTACCGGTCTCAACCCATCAGGCGCGCGGCTTCGAGCAGGCCGGCCGGATGGCCGATGTCGAGCCGCCGGCCGGGCCAGCGCACCCCGAGAAAACCGCGCCGGGCGCGAAGCTGTTCCATCGCATCCGTCACCTGCACTTCGCCGCCATAGCCGGTGGCCGTGGTGTCAAGACAGGCGAAAATCTCGGGCGTGAAAAGATAACGCGCGGCAAACGCGTGGTACGGCAAGGTCGCACCCGCGGCGTCGAGCAGGCGCGGCGCCGCTTCAGGCAACGGTTTCTCGACGAGTTGCGAGAGTGCAAACATGTCCGGTTCGAGTTGCCGACCGCCGGCCACGCCATAGCGGGAAACTTTCTCGACCGGGCACGGTTCGAGCGCCACCGACGGTTGCGCATGCTTCTGCCAGGCGGTGAGCATCGCCGGCAGCGGCGAGCCGCCATGCATCACGGTGTCGGCCAGCAACACGGCGAACACCGGATCGTCACCCACAAATTCCTTCGCCTGTCGCACCGCGTCGCCCAGCCCGCGCATGACCGGCTGGTACGTGTAGTGGATACGACCGAGCCGGGAGAGCGCCTGCACTGCGGCGAGCTCGCGCGTCTTGCCCGTCTGTTCGAGATGGCGCTCCAGGTCCGGGTTGGGGGTGAAATACGCCGGAATTGCCTCCTTGCCCCGGCTCAGGACGATCAGGATTTCGTCGAACCCGGCCGCAACCGCCTCCGCGACGACAAAGTGGATCACCGGCCGGTCGCCGAGCGGGAGCATCTCCTTCGGCACCGCCTTGGCGAGCGGGAGGAAACGCGTGCCGAAACCAGCGGCGGGGAGGATGGCTTTCATCGGGGGAAGTCGCGCCTACTTGGCGCCCTCGGTCGCCGCCTCGGCGGGTAGCATCGGGGCATAGTCCGGTTTGATCACGCGGATGCGCTTGACGGCAAAGGCGTCCTCCAGGCGGCGGAACATCGCCTCGTCCTCGAAAAAGCCGACGATCGCGCCGCCACTGCCGGCGAAGTTCGCGCTCGCCCCGGCGCGCCGCGCGGTCGCGACCATGTCGCGGTTGCCGTCGCCGACATTGTAGAGGCTCGCGCGCTTGTCGAAGTTGGCATCGATGAGCCGGTTCATCCCGGCGCGGTCGCCGGCCTGCAACGCCGTCCGGAAACGCGTCGTCAGATCGGCCCAGTATTTCATGGCCTCGACGGCCTCGGCATCGCCGCGATTCCAGCGCGCGCGGAGGTCGTTGTGATAAATCTCGGTGCCCTCGGACAAATCTTCGCGAAACGCCACATAGACGGGCGGCAGGAGGGCGAGATCGAGATTCTCGTAACGGCCGTAGCCGCGCGCCTGCATGAGAGCGCGGTCGAAGTCCATGTAGACGAGCCCCTGATACGCCTGCGCCACGCGGTCCTGCAGGCCGGCGGGAATGCCGAGCTCGCCGTTCTCGACCGAGAGCACGAGGTTGGCCAGCGAGTGGCGGGAGATGACCACGTTATAAAACCCCATCAACGCCCGCGTGCAGGCGGTGATGAGCGCGCTCGATCCGGCCAGACCGACGCGGTTGGGAATGTCCGAGCGGTAGCGCAGCGTGAAGTTGCGGTTGTCGAGCTTGATGCCGCGGCTGATGCAGTAGTCGTAGAACGCCTTGACGGTCGCCTTGAGCAGCCGAAAACCGCCGTAGTAACCGTGTTTCTTCACGTCCTCGTGCAGCCCGATGATGCTGTCGAACACCGAGTGGTCGCGCCGGCTGGGCAATAGCTCGAGTTCGGGCGATTCCCACAGCTCGATGTGGGCGGAATAGTTGCGAAACGCGAAAGCGATGGTTTTGCCGAAATAACCGTCGGAGGGATTCCCGATCAGGCCGGCCCGGGGATAAGCGATGGTGCGGATAATCATGAGAACGGCGCAGCCAAGCTGGTCGATCGCCGCCGCGAAAGCACGCCGAAAACCCCGGCGCCGCTCAACTGATTTCCCCGGCCAGGCTCAGGCGCGCGATTACTTCCGGCAGGAGCACGTGTTCGGCGGCGTGGATCTTGGCGGCCAGCGATTCGAGCGTGTCGTCCGGCTCGATGCGCACCGCCGTCTGGTCGATGATCGGGCCGCCGTCCACGTCCAGCGTCACATAGTGCACCGTGCAACCGGTGACCTTCACGCCGCGACGCCACGCCTGCCCGATGCCGTCGAGCCCGGGGAAACTGGGGAGCAGGCTCGGGTGCAGATTGATGATCTTGCCGTTGAACGCCGTCAGGAAGCCGGGCTTGAGCACGCGCATGAAACCGGCGAGCACCACGAGATCGGCCTGCGCGGCGGTGACGGCGGCGATGAACCGCCGTTCGCCCTCCCCCTCGAGCTTGGTCTTGAACGGCGCCGGATCGAGGTACTGCGCAGGCACGCCGAACCGCGTCCCAAGCGTGAGCATGCCGGCGGTGGGCTGGTCGGCAAAGAGCGCCACCACGCGGGCGCGGCCGAGCTGCCCGGCCTGCTGGGCCTGGAGGATGGCCTCGGCGTTGCTACCGCGACCGGAACCGAGAATGACGACGCGCATGGGGCAAGAGACGGTAAAGATCAAATCGAGTTTCATCGCTGATAATCGTTGGGACGCCCCCTGCAAAGCCCTTTCCGTCTGGAAAGAACGCTTTGCAGCCGTGCGGTCATCACCGTAGAGATCGGAGCGGCAACATGAGCCCCTCACTCTCCGCCTCCTGGCTGGACAGCGTCGATGAGGCGTACCGGCAAATGCTGGCAGCGCTCGCCGCCGCGCGCACCTCGGTGCGGCTCGAAGTCTACATCTTCCAGCCCGGCGATCCAGGCGACCGGTTCCGCGACGCCCTCGCCGCGGCCGCCGATCGCGGCGTCAAGGTGCGGGTGTTGCTGGATGGCTTCGGATCGCGCGAACTGCCACCGGATTATTGGCGTGCGTTGGAGGCGGCCGGCGGTGCCGCCGGCGTGTTCAATCCCCTCGTACTCGACCGTCTTGTCATCCGCAACCACCGGAAGCTGCTCGTGATCGATGATGAGCAGGCCTTTGTCGGCGGTTTCAACATCGCCCCGGAGTACGTCGGCGATGGCGTGACCCACGGCTGGCACGACCTCGGTCTCACCCTGTCCGGAGCCATGGTCCACTGTCTCGCGGCTTCGTTCGATGCCATGTGGGCCCATCGTGGATTTCTGCATCCGCGCGGCATCCGTCTGCGCCAGTCGCGGCTGCGGCACCGGCTGAAGGATTCTGGCAGCGCCGATGTGATGGCGACCGGCCCCGGCATCGGCCGCAACGCCTTTCGCCTCGCCTTGCGGCGCGCGCTGCAGACAGCGCGGGACGTGCGGATCGTGTCCGCCTATTTCCTGCCCGGATTCCGGCTGCGGCGGGCGCTTCAGCGCGTGGCCCGCCGGGGCGGGCGGGTCCAGCTGATCCTCGCCGGCAAAAGCGATGTCGGCCTCGCCCAGGCCGCCGGGCGCGCGCTCTACCGGCCGTTGCTGCGCGCCGGAGTCGAAATCTTCGAGTACCAGCCGCAAATTCTGCATGCCAAGCTCGCCATCGTGGATGACGCCGTGTTCGTCGGCTCGGCCAACCTCGATGCGCGTTCGCTTGGCATCAACTATGAGCTCATGGTGCGCATCGCCGATCCCGTCCTGGCGGAGCAAGGCCGGGCGCTCTTCGCCGCCGACCGGGTGCGATCGAGTCCGATCACCCTGGCGGCCTGGCGGCAGGCGCAGACGTGGACAACCCGCTGGCGCGGGATCGTGGCGCGGTTCGTGTTGACGAAGATCGACCCATGGCTCGCCCGCCGGCAGTTGCGCCGGCTTACGTAGCGGGAAACCGCATCTCCTCGGTGTACACGTCGTGGAACCGGGGATCTTCGTTGAGCGCCACGTGCTTCACGCGGCGGCGGATGGCCTCCCACGCCGCCGGTTCTTCGAACAAGGCCCGCCTGGCTCCATGCAACGCCGTGTTGCCCGACGCCACGATGCGCTCCACCGGGAAATGCAGCAGGCCGATGCGCCGCGCGCTGGCGCGGGAAACGTAATTGCCGAAAGCGCCCGCCAGGTGCACGCGCCGGATGTCGTCCAGCGAGGCGCCAAGCCGCGCGGCGAGCAGCTGCAGCCCGGCCGCGATCGCGCCCTTGGCCAGCTGGAGTTCGCGCACGTCGCCCTGGCTGAGCGCCACGGCGCCGGCCAGCGGCAGGCTGGCGCCGGCCGTCATCCGGCCGCTGGCCGCGATCCGGCCCAACTCCAGGCCGGCGGCCACGGCATCCACCAATCCGCTACCGCACAGCCCCCGCGGCACGCCACCGCCAAGCGTGCGGCAGACGAGGGCGCCCCGCTCCACGCGCACCTCGCCGATGGCGCCGGGTGCGGCCCGCATCCCCATCGAAATGCGCGCACCTTCGAACGCCGGCCCCGCCGCCGTCGAGGTGCATAGCAAGTGCCCGCGGCGCCCGAGCACGATCTCGCCGTTGGTGCCGAGGTCGATCAGCGCCGCCAGCTCGGGACTCTCGTGCAGCCCCGTGGCGGCGATGCCGGCCAGAATATCCGAACCGACGAAGCCGCCGAGGCAGGGCAAAAACTCGACGATCGTTGCCGCCGGCAGCGGCCAGCCCAATGCTCCCGGTTCGAACTGGCGCCGGTCCAGTTGCGGCGACTCGAAGGGATGCCGCGCCAACGGCGCGACGTCCACACCGCAAAACAGATGGTGCATGACGGTGTTGCCCACGAGTGTCACGCGCGCCAACGGCCGCCCGCTCCGCCCCGGCGTCTCCAGCTGTCCGATCAGTTCGCCGATCTGCTCCCGGATCAGTCTGGTCAGTTCGGCCGGTCCACCTTGCACCGCAAATTCGATCCGGCTCATCACGTCCGCGCCGTGGCGCGCCTGGGCGTTCAACGCCGAGCGCACCGCGAGCACGTCGCCGGTCTGCAGGTCGACGAGCTGGGCCACGAGCGTCGTCGTACCCAGGTCCACCGCCACACCCAGCCCCTCGCGCGGCGTAAAGGGAAATGACGAGGTGTCGCCGAGCACGGGCATTTCCCATTGGGCCAGCTCCAACCGGAGATCGCCCGCCACCTCATGGCGGCACGCCAGCCGCCAGCCATCCGCCAGCTCGGCCGGTGCCAACAGGCGTTCCTCCTCCCCGGTCACGGGCAGGCGGCCGTCCAGCACCCGCACCCGGCAGCCCCGGCAACGCCCGCGGCCGCCGCACGGGAACTCGACGCCGTGCGCGAAGAGAATCTCCTGCAATGGCGTGCCACGCGCGACGTCGAGGTGCAGCCCGGCGGGAGCCAGGTCGAGCGTGTGCCTCGGCGGCTTCATGGTTCCTCGGCGGCGATGAGCCGCCCGTCGTAGCTCGGGCCGACGCGTTGGCCCGGGGAAAGCACCAGAAAATCCTCCTCGCGCCAGTCGCCATCGAGCAAACGCCGCAGCCAGCCGAGGTCGCCCGGCAGCCGGTCGAAGCCCCAGCCGTGACGCTGCGCCATGGTGGCCGCCTCGTGTTCCCAGTGCTCCGTCCCGGGCACCGGCGTGGCGATGTAAACGAGCCGGCGGTCGGCCGCCGTGGCGCCGGCATACTGCTCCAGCAGGTAACGCGCGTTGTCCGCGCCGTAGCGGGCGACCAGTTCCGCCTCGGTCATCGTCACTCCGTTGCCCACCGGGATCGACTGCGCCAGCACCGAACGACTGGCGGGCAGGTGTTCCACCCAGCCCGGACTCTGAAAATATGACCCGGGGTGCGCCGCGAGCTGCGCCTGGTACCCGACGTTGCCGCCGAGCAGCAGCCCGATGCAGTCGTGCGCCCGGGGCACCGCCACCGGCAGGGTGCGCGCCTGCACGCCCAGCAGGCCGCGGTTGCACAAGCCATACGCCACCCCCACCGCGTCGAACCGGTCGGCCGGCGTCTCGTCGATCGCCGCCTGCAACGCCTCGTGCATCTGCGTCGCCGGCTTCTCGTGCAGGCCGATGTCGAGATAACGGATCGTCACCGCGGCACGGGCGGCGCCAATCAGCGCACCGAGCTCGCGCTCGAACACCCGGCAGGCGATGAGCTGGAGCCGTTTCATGCTTAAAGACGCAGTCGGATTAACCACTAATCCACACTAATCATCACTAATCGATAAGCTGCGTAGCTACGCTCCGAGAATTCCGTTCACCTCCATCGTGAAGCGGCAAGGAATCGATCATGGAGCCTATTCCGTTCATCAGCGTCAATTGGTGGTCATTAGTGGTTTCTTAATCTGCGAAATTTGGGTTCCTCAGATCCCGCCGGCGGCCTTGATTTTGGCGATGAGCTGCGTCGTGCTGAAACCGGACAGGAACGGCATGAATTCGATGCTCGCGCCAACTTCCTCCAGGGCGGCGCGCTCACCGGGGTCGAGCGTGGCCACCGTGTAATCGCAGGCCTTGACGTATACGTCGGGCCGCAGCGTGCGGATCTCCGCCGTGAGCCGCAGCTCGTTGAAGATGACGATGGCATCGACGCAGCTCAACGCCGCCAGCGCGTAGGCGCGTTCTTCCTCGGTCTGTACCGGCCGCAACGGCCCCTTGAGCCGTCGGACACTCGAGTCGCTGTTGAGGGCGACGATCATCATGTCGCCCAGCGTGCGCGCCCTTTGCAGAAAATAAATATGCCCGGTGTGCAGGAGGTCGAAGACGCCGTTGGTCAACACCATCTTTTTGCCGTCCGTGCGACATTGCGCGCGCCGCGCGACGGCGGCGACCAGGGGGAGGAGCTTGGGGTTGTCGAGGGGGGTGCTCATGGGCTAGAAAAATTTCCGGGCTTTTTCGAACCAGCTTTTCCCGGTGGGGTGGTCGGCGTCGCCGCAGACGCGGGCGAATTCCTCGAGCACGCGGCGCTGTTCGCCGGTGAGGCTGGCCGGCACCTCGACCTGCACCCGCACCAGCTGGTCGCCCTGACCGCTGCCGCGCAGGTGCGGCATGCCCTTGCCGCGCAGGCGGAAGGTCGTGGCGCTTTGCGTGCCGGCGGGCAGTTTGAGGGAGGCCTTGCCGAAGAGCGTGGGCACTTCGATCGTGCCGCCGAGTGTGGCGAGGGTGAACTTGATCGGGATCTCGCAGAAGAGATCGTCGCCGTGACGCTCGAAGAGCTCGTGCTCCTTTACGGTGATGACAATGTAGAGATCGCCCGGCTGCCCTCCGGCGAGTCCGGCCTCACCGTTGCCGGAGGAGCGCAGGCGCGAGCCGGAATCGACGCCGGGCGGGATGCGCAGGTTGATCTTGGTGGTCTTCGGGGCGCGCCCTTCGCCGTGACAGACATTGCACGGTTTTTCGATGCGCGTGCCGGCCCCGCCGCAGGTGGGACAGGCCTGCGTAAAGACGATGATGCCGCCCGAGCGGCGGATTTGCCCCGCACCGCGGCAGGTCGGGCAGGTGACGCGCTTCGAGCCCGGCTCGGCGCCGGTGCCATCGCAGCGTTCGCAAGCGACCAGCTTGCGGAACGAAAGCTCCTTCTCCATGCCGCGCGCGGCTTCCTCGAGCGTGATTTCGAGATCGTACCGCAGGTCGGAACCGTCGCGTCCGCCATCGCGACTGCCGCCGCCGCCGAACATTTCCTCAAAGATACCCCCGCCCCCGCCGCCCTGTCCGAAGACCTCGCGAAAGATGTCGAACGGATCGTGGAAGCCGCCCGGGTAACCACCCCGCGGACCGCCGGGGCCGCCCCCGGGTCCGGAGAACGCCGCATGGCCATAGCGGTCGTACGCCGCGCGTTTCTCCGCATCCTGCAACACCTCGTAGGCCTCGGAGACTTTCTTGAACTGCTCCTCCGCCTCCTTGTTGCCGGGATTTTTGTCCGGATGGTACTGGATGGCCTTCTTGCGGTAGGCCTTCTTGATCTCCTCCTCGCTGGCGTTCTTGGCGACGCCGAGGAGTTCATAATAGTCTTCTTTGGCCATGATGGTGGGTGCCGGTCGATCGGCGCGCCCCGCGCGGTGCGGGCGCGGCCGGATGCGAACTGACGTTACTTCGCGGCCCCTTTCACCGCGCCGCTGGACACGATCACGCTCGCGGGACGCAGCAGGCGGCCGTTGAGCGTATAGCCCGGGCGGACGACGGTCAGCACGTGCTCGGCCGGAATATCGGCGCTCGGCTGGTGTGAAATCGCCTGGTGACGATGGGGGTCGAACGCCTGGCCGGCGGGATTGATCTCCACGAGGCCGTGATTGGCGAGGGCCGCCTTGAGTTGCGTCATGACCATCTCAACGCCGCCGATGAGACCCTTCATCTCCGCGCCCGTCTGTTTCGCCGCGGCGAGGCCGAGCGCGAGGTTGTCGAGCACGGGCAGCAGGTCCTCCAGCACGCGGGTGGCGGCATACTGGCGCAGCTCGTCCTTCTCGCGCACCGTCCGTTTGCGGTAGTTCTCCAGGTCGGCGACGGCCCGCAGGTAGCGATGGTAGTTGTCCGCCGCCTCTTTTTTGGCTGTGGCGAGTTGCTCCTCGGGCGACGGGCCGGCCGGTTTTTCGGCCGGCGCGGCACTTCCGGCGGAGGCCGGCGCGGCGCCGGCGGCCGGCGGGGAGTTGGTGGGAGAATCAGCTGGAGTGGAATCAGTCATACGAAACAGGCCATTAAACTACTTCTTGGCCTTTTGTTCAAGCGACTGAAAAAAACCTTTCAGCGCGGCGCCCGCCTGCTGGCCCGCTTCCTTGAGCACCCCGCCGGTTTGTTTCGCCATCGCGAGGGCATCGGCACCGAGCTTGCCGGCCAGGTCGCCGATGGCCCCGCCGCGCGCGGCCAACCGGCCGAGGATGGGAACCGCGATCTGCACCGGGGTGGTGACGTTCTCGTAGGTTTGACGGATGCCGAGAGCGTACTCCCGCTTGTCCGGCTGGTCGCCGCTGGCATCGATCAGCCGCAGCTGATCGAAGCGCAGTTCGAGATGCCGGATGAGAAATTCCCCGGCCTTGGGCGCCGGTCCGGCCGGCGGCCCTCCGGCCCGGGCCGGTGCGGGAGCACCGGCCAGGCGATCACGGAAAAGGGCGGCGTTCCGCTGCCCGGCCCGGTTTTTCACCAACGTCACCTGCGCAATATCGACCACAGCCTCGTCGACCACCGGTCGGTCGCTGAAAAGCGTAAAGAGCTCCGCGGTGGCGCGGACCTCGCGCGCCTGCACGAAATCCGGCGTGGGGAACGTCGAGGGATTCTCGATGACCAGCCCGCGCAAATGGACCCTGGCGGTGAAGGGATTGACGGAAAGGCTTTGCACCGTGACGCCGAATTGCGTGCGGCTGTGCAGCCAGCTCGTCACGACCGCCGGCAGCAACAGCATCCAGGCCAGCGTGGCGAGGGCGAAGAACACCACCAACGCAGCCAGCAGCCGGGCCAGGAGGCCGCCGCGCTGCCGGGCGAAGGGAGAGCCCATGCGTATCACGGATCAATCGACGAAATTTTCCGTGATGAGCACCATCGCTCCTTCGGGCGCATCGAAGGTGAAGGCGCCGGCATAGGGCAGCAGCAGGTTGTCGCCCCGGCCCAACGCATCGAGGCCGGCGACGGCGGGCTGCAGTCGCAGTGTGCCGGTGACGATGCTGAGGATGCGCGGCTGCTCGCCGGCTTTGAAACTCAGGCGTTCGCCGCGGTCGAGCACCTGGCGGCGGATGCTGAATTCCGGGCAATCGGCCAGCATGGCGGCGGTCGGCGCGCCTCGCACCGGCGCGGGCTCGTAATCGTCCCATTTGATCGACCGGAGCGACTCGGCCACATGGAGCTGGCGCGGCCGGCCGTCGAAACCGACGCGGCCCCAGTCGTAAACGCGGTAGGTCGTGTCGGAATTCTGCTGGATTTCGAGGATCAGATTGCCGGCATCGATGGCGTGGATGCGGCCGCTGAAGACGAAAATTGAGTCACCCCGGGAAACGGGGAAATGGTGCAGACACTGGTCCAGGGTACCATCGGCAAGTGCCTTTTCGAACTGGGCGCGCGTAACGCCCCGCTTGAGGCCCACGATGAGCTGGGCATTGGGGGAGGTTTCCGCAATGAACCAATTCTCGGTCTTGGGTTCGCCCCCCAACTCCGCCGCCACACTGGCGGGGGGATGCACCTGCAGGCTCACCCGCTCACGGCAATCGAGCCATTTTACGAGGATGGGAAAACGCCGCGCAGCCGTCCAGGCCGGGCCCATCAGGTCCGCCGGGTGTTTCTCCATCACTGTCCTGAGGCTCTGCCCGGCGAACGAGCCGCCGCGTACGATCGATTGCGCCTCCGGGCGGTCGACGATCTCCCAGCTTTCGCCAATTGGCCTTCCGGCCGGCAGTGTCCGCCCCAACGCCTCCGCCAAGGCGCGCCCCCCCCAAACTCGTTCCTGATAAAGCGGCTGAAATTGAAGAATCTCTTTCATGGCTGGTATTTGAGTTTTCTGTGAAAAGGACGGCGGGGTGTTTACAATTGACCGTCCTGGTCTTTAACATGGGAATCCGTTGAGGTCTTGGTCGGGCTACACAGCACATGCCAAAAGCACAGAGTTCAAACCCAAACAAAGACGGCCCGTCTTTTCAGGCTCCCCGCCAGCGTCCGCGCTGGCTGATGGCCGTGCTATGCTTTGTCTTGGGATTGTTCCTCCTGGTGGCTTTTTTTGACTACGATCCGATGCAGTACGCCGGCAACCGTAGCGGCGCGGCCAGCATCATCGGGAAAGAAGGCGTGGCCGTGCAGCCTCTGGCCGTGACCAAGGAGAATCTGGTCGGTCCGTTCGGTGTCTACTCGACCTACTGGTCCTATACGATCCTGGGTGGCGCGGCCTGGCTGATCCCCGTTTTCCTGCTGCTCCAGACCTACCTTGCCCTGCGCGCCGTCCGGCGCTTTGTGAACACGCGGGCGATGGTCATGGCCCTGGCCATTGCCGCCGGCGCCGGGATCCTGGCCATGCAATCCTGGGTGCTCGGAAACCGGCAGTGGTTTCCCGCCGGCCCCGGAGGGTGGATCGGCGGCCTGGTTTATCGGGACGGGTTGCGGCAGGTTTTCGGCCCCTTTGGCGCCGGGGTGCTGTTGTTCGTCACCTATGCGTTGAGCATGGTGTTCATTTTCACCCGCGATATCGGCACCGAATTCGACCGCGCGTTGCAATGGTTCCAGCGGTGGCGCGAACGCCACGCCCAGCTGAAAGCGGATCGCGCCGAGCAGAAGCGTCTGCTCAAGGAGCAGGCGGCCAAACAAAAGGTTGAGGCGCAGGCCGCCGCCAAGGCCACCGCCGCGGTGCTGGCAGCCACCCCGACCGCCGTCTCCGCCCCTCCACCTCCGATCGGCCCTCCCGGGAAAAAACTCAATATCCCGAAGACGCAGGACGAGCCGCTCAGCGCCCGGCCCGGTTCGCGCCCGCCCATCGCTTCCTCCGAATCCACGGCCAAGGCGGAGTCCGGCGCCGTCCCGCCGCCGGAACCGAAGCCCAATCCCCTCAAGCTTCCCTCGAAGACTCCGGTGAGCGAAACTGCCACCGACACCAAACCGCTCGCCGTCGCGGCTGCCGGCAAGATCGAACTGAACATCGTCAAGCCCGAGGAGCTCAAAAAAGCCAAGGCGACCGTCCCGCAAAGCGACGACGACAATTACCAGTTCCCGCCGCTCAGCCTCCTCAAGGAACAGGTCAAGCCCTCGCCCGAGAACTCCGAGGAGGAACACCGCCGCAACGCTGAAAACCTGTTGCGCATCCTCAGCGAGTTCGGCGTCGAGGTGACGCTCGGCGAAATCCACGTCGGCCCCGTCATCACGCGTTACGAGATCTCCCCGGCGGCCGGCGTGCGCGTCGAAAAGATCGCCGGCCTCGACAAAAACATCGCCCTCGGCATGCGCGCGCAATCGGTGCGCATCCTCGCGCCGATTCCCGGGAAGGCCGCGGTCGGCGTCGAAGTGCCCAACCAGCATCCCACCCCGGTCGGCATTCGCGAGATTATCGAGAGCGAAGACTGGGTGGGCACCAAGGCCGAGCTGCCGATCGCCCTCGGCAAGGATGTTTCGGGCAAGCCGCTCATCTCCGACCTCGCGAAGATGCCGCACTTGCTGATCGCCGGAGCCACCGGATCGGGCAAGTCGGTCTGCATCAATGCCATCATCGCCTCGATCCTCTATTCCAAGAGCCCGAAGGATGTGCGCCTCCTCATGGTCGACCCGAAGGTCGTCGAGTTGAAGGTCTTCAATTCGCTCCCGCACATGCTCATCCCGGTCGTCACCGAGCCGAAGAAAGTGCCCGGTGCGCTCAAATGGCTGCTCAACGAGATGGAGCAGCGCTACCAGATCTTCGCGAAGAGCAATGTGCGCAACATCGTCGGGTTCAACCATCGCAAGAAGACCGCCGAGCCCGAACCCCCGCCCCCCGAGCAGCAGGCCACCCTCGCCGGCGTCGATCCCGCGCTCGACGACCTGGAGATTCCCGACCGCCTGCCCTACATCGTTGCGATCATCGACGAACTCGCCGACCTGATGATGGTCGCCCCCGCCGAGATCGAAACGTCGATCGCCCGCCTCGCCCAGCTCGCCCGCGCCGCCGGCATCCACCTCATCATCGCCACGCAACGCCCGTCGGTCAACGTCATCACCGGTGTCATCAAGGCCAACCTGCCCTCGCGCATCGCCTTCCAGGTCGCCTCGCAGGTCGATTCGCGCACCATTCTCGACGTCAAGGGCGCCGACACGCTTATCGGGCGCGGCGACATGCTCTTCTCGCCACCCGGCACTTCGCGGCTGGTCCGCGCCCAGGGCGCCCTCGTCTCCGACGACGAAATCTCGGGCCTCGTGGAGTTCCTCAAGAAGAACGGCCCGCCGGTTTACGCCCAGGAAGTGCAGGCGCACATCGACCGCGCCGCCCGCGAAGACGACGAGGAGGAGGGAGCCGCTACCGAGGAGGGCGAACTCGGCGACGACGAGGAGCTGTACCAGCAGGCGCTCGAGGTACTCAAGGCCAGCCGCCGGGCCTCGACTTCCATGCTACAACGCCGCCTGCGCATCGGCTACAACCGCGCTGCGCGCATCATGGAAATCATGGAAGAAAAAGGCATCGTCGGACCCGAGAACGGCTCCAGCCCCCGCGATATCCTGGTCGACCTGGACAAACTCTAAAAGGCTGAAGAACTGAAAAACTGAACGGCTGATGCCAGATCTCCCCCACCTGCGCCTCCACCTTCCTCTTCGGTTTCCCGTCCGCCAGCCCTTCAGCCCTTCAGTCCTTCGGTTCTTCCCTTTCTGGCTTTCCCTTCCGCTCCAAACCTCCTAACTCCATTTCATGCAGACCATCGGCGAACGGCTCGAGGAAGCGCGCAAACGCAAGGGTATCTCCATTCGCGAAGCGGCGGAGGCCACCAAAATTCGCGGCGACTACCTGCAGAAATTCGAAAGCAACCAGTTCGACGCCGATCTGCCGGAAATCTACGCCCGCGGTTTCCTCCGCGCCTACGCCCACTTTCTCAAGCTGCCCGCCGAAAAAATTCTGGCCGATTACCGCGCCCTCGGGCTTGGCGAGCAGAAGCCGCGCCCCCCGAGCCGCGAAATCTACGGCCGCATGGATCTCTCCATTGCCTCGGCCGGCAGCAGCGTGCAGGACAGCGAGCCGGAGTCCGGACCGGCCGCCGAAGGCGGCGTGACGGACGCGGGCGAATCGCGCGCGCGGAAATTCACCAAGATTGGCACCAGTTTGCCCGAGGGCACATATTACGATCCGCGGCTCGTGATGAAGATCGTGAAGATCGTCGGCGGAGTCGTGCTCGCCGGCCTGCTGGTGTGGGGCGGGCTTTCGCTGACCCGGACCGGCGCGACCAAGCGCGCCGCCGCGGCGCCTCCGGTTGCAGAGCCTACCATCACGCTCGTCGCGCTCGACTCGGTGCGCGTGCACGTCGAGCAAAAGAATCCCGACGAGTCGACCGGCCCGGTGATCCTGCCGGAAACGACCCTGGTGCGCGGCGAAACCCGCGTGATCCCGCGGCGCGTCGCACTCTATATCTCGGCGGAGCCCAGACAAAACCTCGAAATAGAAGTCAACGGCAAACGCTACCCGATGCCCTCCGATTCGCCCCGGGGCCAGGTACTCGCGCCGTAGCCGGCGGCAGGATTTTTTCCGCGGAGTTCGGATGGTGAAGG
>DATJPQ010000299.1:0-2461 GCA_035506315.1 Opitutaceae bacterium | reverse complement strand
CAGGCCTATCACCGGTGGATTCGCACCAGCATTTTCGACAACGTGCCGTACGATCGCTTCGTCCAGGAGATGCTCAAGTCCAGCGGCAGCAATTTCCGCGTCGGACAGGTAAATTTCTACCGGGCGATGCAGGGCAACGATCCAACGACGATCGCCAAAACGGTGGCGCTGACTTTCATGGGCACCCGGGCCGAAACCTGGCCGGCAGACCGGCTGGCGGGCATGACCGCGTTCTTCTCGAAAATCGGCTTTAAATCCACCGCCGAGTGGAAGGAGCAGATCGTTTTCTTCGATCCGTCGAAAGGCCCGGCCGCCGCGGTGCCGGTATTCCCCGATGGCACTCCAGCCAAGATCGCCCCCGACCAGGACCCGCGGGAGGTTTTTGCCGACTGGCTGACGTCGCCGCAGAATCCCTGGTTTGCGCGCGCCATCGCGAACCGCATCTGGTCCTGGCTGCTGGGCCGCGGCATCGTGCAGGAGCCGGACGACATCCGCCCCGATAACCCGCCCGTGAATCCGGAGCTGCTGGCCTGGCTGGAGCACGAGCTGATCAACGCCCACTTCGACCTGAAGCACCTTTACCGCGTGATTCTGAATTCCCAAACGTATCAGCTCTCGTGCATTCCCCGGACCGACAATCCCGCGGGCGCGACGAATTTCGCGTATTACCCGCTCCGCCGGCTCGACGCGGAGGTGCTGATCGATGCCATCTGCCAGATCACCGGCACTCACGAAAAATATACGAGCCCCATTCCCGAGCCTTTCACGTTCATTCCGGAGGAGCAGCGTTCGATCGCCCTGGCCGACGGCAGCATCACCAGTTCGTTCCTTGAAATGTTCAACCGCCCCGCGCGCGACACCGGTCTGGAATCGGAACGCAACAACCGCCCGTCGCCCGATCAACGGCTGCACCTGCTCAACTCGTCGCACATCCTGCGCAAGATCGACCAGAGCCCGATGCTGCGCCCGTTGCGGATGTCGAAGACTCCCGGGGATAATGTCCGCGAAATCTACCTGACGGTGCTTTCCCGCCAGCCCACCACGGCGGAGATGCAAGCCGTGCAAACCTACGCCCAGACCGGTCCGGTGAAAGGCCGCGACATCCTGGTGGATCTCACCTGGGCGTTGATGAACAGCGCCGAGTTCCTTTACCGGCATTGAACGCCCCGCCCTGCCGCCCTTCCGTAATCGCTCTTAACGCCCCGTAAGCTTTCCGGGAACAACGCCTATGCCTTTCCGCAACTTGTCTTCGTATTTTTCTGGTAGCTGCGAGCGTGAGCGAGCGGAGGCACTTCCACTCGCTCGCGCTCGCGGCTACAGCCAAGTCCGTCACGGCGGTCCGGCTCTCACCCGGCGCGAGGCACTGCGTCTGGGTCTCCTCGGCGCAGCCGGTTTGTTTGTCGCCGACAATTTCAGCCTGCGCGCCCTCGCGGCCACCGCGACCTCGTCCGCGCCGACGCCGCTACCCGCCTTGCCGAAACCGAAGGCGAAATCTGTCATCCAAATCTGGCTGTGGGGCGGCCCTCCCCACCTCGACACCTTCGATCCAAAACCCGAAGCGGGGCACGACTACTGCGGGCCGTTCACCAACCCGGTTGCCACCAATGTGCCCGGCATCAAGATTTGCGAACTGCTGCCCCTGCTCGCGAAGCAGGCCGACAAATACTCCATCATCCGCAGCATGACGCATGGCTCGAATGCCCATGAAACCGCCGCCTATCTGGTCCAGACCGGACGCGAACCCGGCGGCGGAATCGTCTACCCTTCGGTCGGCGCCGTGGTTTCGTTGTTCAAAGGCTACGACGCGGGCTACACGGGGCTGATTCCGCCGTACATCGTGCTGACCGAGTTGCAGGGGCGTTTTTCCGAGGCCGGCTTCCTGGGCTCGCGCTACCAGCCGTTCGCCACCGGCGGCGATCCGGCGCAGACCCCGTTTGCCGTGGAAGGCGTCGTGGTGCGTGGGCTCACCGAGCAACGGCAGCAGGCCCGGCGGGATCTGCTCCAGCAAATGAACACGCTGGAGCAGGCCATGAAGACCGATCCGCATCTGGTCGCCTCGGCGCAGGCCGAGCAGCAGGCGTACAACTTGATCCTGGGCGACGCGGGCAAGGTGTTCGATCTCTCGCAGGAGAAGGACGAGCTGAAGGACCGCTACGGTCGCACGACGTTTGGCCAGTCCTGCCTCGTGGCCCGGCGGCTCGTCGAGCGCGGCGTGCCTTACGTGACCATCAATTTCAAGGGCTGGGATACCCATAAGGAGAACTTCCAGGAAATGCGCCGCAAGCTGCCGGACTTGGACAAAGGCCTGTCCACCCTCTTGCAGGACCTCTCCAGCAGCGGGCTGCTCGACAGCACCATCATCTGGTGCGGTGGCGAATTCGGTCGCACTCCGAAGGTGGATTGGAATCCGCCGTGGAATGGCGGCCGCGGCCATTACGGCGCCGTCTTTTCGACGGTCGTG
>DATJPQ010000298.1:0-13218 GCA_035506315.1 Opitutaceae bacterium | reverse complement strand
GCCATGACACCGCCCGCCGTAGGTCACCAGGGATAACCCACTCTTGGGACGCATGCTCCTGGTAGCGCTACGTCCCACGCACACCCCATGCCGAACACTATTACCGCCACGGCTACGTTCTGAGTCGCGCGCGCGATCGTCTTTGCAGGGGCGCGATCTGGTCGCGCCGTTGGATCAGCACAACCGTCCCTACGGCTCTACGCTTGACCGAAGAGGTCGACGGGCTTGGTGACGGCGATGCCGGCGGCCTGGAGGATGGCGATGGCGCGGTCCATCTCGGCGAAACGGAAAATCATGATGGCGTCACCGCCTTTGCGCTGGGCGAAGGCGTACATGTACTCCACCGAGATGCCCTGCGGCTCGAGGGCGGCGAGCACCGAGGCCAGGCCGCCGGGCCGGTCGGGCACCTGCAGCGCCACCACGTCGGTGGCAGTGGCCGCATAGCCTGCCGCCTCAACCACCTGCTTGGCCTTGTCGGGATCCGGGGTGATGAGACGAAGCAGCCCGAACTCACCGGTTTCGGACAGCATGAGGGTGCTGAGATTTACTCCCGCGTTGGCCAGAATGCGGCATAGGCCGGCCAAGCGTCCGGGACGATTCTCGAGGAAAACGGAGATCTGGCGAATTTTCATGGGGAGAGAGGCGGAAGGGATGAGGGAGTGAGGGAATGAGGGACGGAGGGCGGAGGGAGAACCGCGAAGGGCGCGAAGGGGTGCGAAGATCGCGTGGGTTTGATTTTCGGGTTCTTGCTACATGTTACTTGATACTTGAAAACTTGATACTTGATACTTCCGCGCGATAGCGCGGCTCAGGCGTTCCGCTGGTCGAGGAGGCGCCTGGCCTTGCCTTCGCTGCGCGGGATGGTGCCGGGCTGCACGAGCGTCACTTCGACGTGCAGGCCGGTGATCTGCTCGATGCTCCGGCCGAATCGCTTCTGCAGCTGCTCCATCTCGCCGACGCGGTCGCGCAGCATCTCGCCCGTGATCTCGACGCGCACTTCCATCTGGTCGAGGCCGGACTTGCGCGTGAGGACGATCTGATAGTGCGGCAGGCTCGCCTCGGTCTTGAGCAGGGCGGTTTCGATCTGCGAGGGAAACACGTTTACGCCGCGGATGATGAACATGTCATCGCTGCGCCGGCTGATGCGGCGGATGCGCCGGACGGTGCGGCCGCAGCCGCAGGGGCGGGTGTCGATCGCGGTGATGTCGCGCGTCCGATAGCGGATCACCGGCATGGCCTGCTTGCTGAGCGTGGTGATCACGAGTTCGCCTTCCTGGCCGTCGGGGACGGGCTCCAGCGTCTTGGGATCGACGATCTCGACCAGGAAGTGGTCCTCGAAGATGTGGAGGCCGTCCTGACATTCGCACTCGGCGCCGACGCCGGGACCGATGATTTCGGAGAGGCCGTAAATATCGAAGGCCTTCACGCCGGACGCGGACTCAATGTACTGGCGCATCTGGTCGGTCCACGGCTCGGCGCCGAAGACGCCACGTTTTACCTTCAGATCCTTGCGGAAATCGATGCCCATCTTCCCGGCGATCTCGATGAGGTGAATGAAATAGCTGGGCGTGCTGCAAACGGCGGTGACGCCAAAATCTTTCATCACCATGATCTGGCGTTCGCTGTTGCCGCCCGAAATGGGGATGACGGTCGCGCCGATGCCCTCGAGCCCGCCATGCAGGCCGAGGCCGCCGGTGAAGAGTCCGTAGCCGTACATGTTCTGCACCACGTCGCCCCGGCTGTAGCCGGCGGCGTAGAGGGTGCGCATGATGACCTGTTTCCAGACATCCATGTCCTGCGCGGTGTAGCCGACGACGATGGGCTTGCCCGTGGTGCCGCTGGAGGCGTGCAGGCGCACGACCTCGCACATGGGCACGGCGAAGAGTCCGTAGGGATAGGTGTCGCGCAGGTCGTTTTTCACGGCGAACGGCAGCAGGCGCACGTCGGCGAGGGTGCGGACGTCGGCGGGCTTCACACCCTTGGCGTCCATGCGGCTGCGGAAGAGCGTCACGCGCTCGTAGGCCAGGGCGGTGACCGCCTTGAGTCGCTGCAACTGCACTTCGCGCAGGCGTTGTTCCGGCATGTAATCGAGGGCGCTTTCGGGAAAGAAAGTGCCTTCAAGGTCGTTCCATAGGTTGTGAATCATGCGTGTCTCCCTAAATGGTGAGGTAGCGTTGGGGCAGGCGGAGGGCGACAGGCCCTGAGCTCGTCGAAGGGCGTTAAGCTAAAAGCGGAAAGCGGAGCGCGGAAAGCGGAAAGTTTCGAGCCGGAGGTTGGGAGTGTTTTGATGTCGGAGCGAGCTCTTGTCCCGCCAAAGCCTTGGCGGCGGCGGATGCTCGCGATCACGCGTCGGATCGCCTGCCCCTCGACGGGCTCGGGGCTTTGAGACTGTCGAAACGGCAAGCAGGCTCCCACAGGGCAACTCACGCATTCAACGTCAGAAAGACGCGCAGGCCTTCGAGGCAGCGTTCGTTCTGGTCGGCGGTGCCGACGGTGATGCGCACGTGGCGCGGCAGGCCGCCGACCGGGCGCACGATGGTGCCGCGTTTCTGCAGGAAGACGAAGGCCTGGGCCGCGTCGCCGACCTCAACCATCATGAAGTTGGCCTCGGAGGGAACGAACGAAAGTCCCAGGGCGCGGAACCCGGCCATGAGCTGCTTGAGCCCGGCGCGGTTGGTCTCGCGGCTGCGGCGTACGAAGTCGGCGTCGTCGAGCGCGGCGACGGCCGCGGCCTGGGCGAGGGAGTTGACGTTGAAGGGCTCGCGGGCGCGCTGGAGGAGCGCGGCGATGTCGGGGCGCGTGTAGCCATAGCCGACGCGCAGGCCGGCGAGGCCGTAGATTTTGGAAAAAGTGCGCGCACAGAGCACGGCGCGGCCCTCGGCGATGAGCGGCCGGAGGTCGGGCGCGCGGTCCTGGTATTCGGCGTAGGCCTCGTCGAGCACGAAGAGGACGTGTTCCGGCAGGCTGCGGACGAAGGCGAACAGCTCGGCTTCGGTGTTGGCGGTGCCGGTGGGATTGTTCGGGCTGGCGATCCACACGACCCGGGTGCGCGGTGTGACGGCGGCGCGCATGGCGGCGAGATCGTGGGCGAAGCCGGGCATGGGCACCTCGATGGCCTTCGCGCCCATGAGGAGGGTGGAGAGCTTGTAGACGATGAAACCGTTGACACCCATGACGGACTCGGTGTCGGGTCCGAGAAAGGCGTGGGCGACAAGCTCGAGCACCTCGTTGGAGCCGTTGCCGAACACGAGCTGGTCGCGGCCGACACCGAGACGGGCGGCGAGCTTGCCGGTGAGCTCCCAACAACTGCCATCAGGGTAGAGGTGTACTTCGCGCAGCGCGGCGGCCATGGCTTCGAGCGCCCTGGGCGACGGGCCGAGCGGATTCTCGTTGGAGGCGAGCTTGTCGATCTTCGCCGGATCGAGGCCGAATTCCCGTGCGACATGCGAGATCGGCTTGCCGGGCTGGTAGACCGGCTGGTTGAGAATGCGAGGCTGGGCAAATTGCGAAGCGTCCATGGATGAAAGAAAGGAGAGCTTCACGAAAAACCGCCCGCTGGGCCAGAAAACACTTTATCCGGGCTACGTAGCAGCCGAAGGGACGAGGCTGCGCGGGTGCCCTTTGCTGCTCCAGCCTCCTTACGTCGGCTGCTACGTCGGAGTGCGCGAGCTCCCTCGGCTGGTATTCCTTTCGTGTGCCTGGTAGGGGCGCAATCTTGTTGCGCCCCTGGACGCGTTCAAGGAGGGCGCAGCAAGACTGCGCCCCTACGAGACTACGTCCGGCTTTTTGCGCAGTTGTGAGGAGGAACAACGCAGTAGAAGGTAGGGCGCGTTATCCCTAACGCGCCGTGCTTCCACCGTGTGTAACCGCGCCGATTACGGCGCGGATTTCGCGGTCGCGAAGAAGCAGCCATGAACTACCGCACGGTAAGCCGTGCGGCTGCGAAAATCGGCCGACCGGTCGGTCCGTGTAGCCGCGGCGGTTACGACGCGGTTTCTGCGAGATCGGAAACGCAGGCGCAATCCTCCGCACGGTAAGCCGTGCGGCTACAAAATCTGGCCGCCCGGGAAGACCCGACGCACCAGCTCAGCGAACTTCGGCGGGTAGGCGGCCCGCACGGTGACGACGGGTTGTCCGGGTACCGGCGCGAAGGCGATCTCGCGGGCGTGCAGCAGGTGATGCGCCGCCGCGAGCGATGCGAGGTCGGCCGGCAACGGCTGGACCGGGGGCGCACCATAGAATTTGTCGCCGACGATGGGGAAACCCTGCTCGGCCAGGTGCACGCGGATCTGATGACTGCGCCCGGTGTGCGGCTCGCAGGCGATCAGCGAAAGGCCCGGGCCGGGCGCCCGCCGGAGCACGTGAAAATGCGTGACCGCCGGCTGGCCGCCGGAACGCACGGTGCGCACCCGGCCGGTCTTGCGATCGATCTCCGACAGGTACGAGCGCACCTCGAAATCGTCCGCGGCCGGCAAGCCATGACAAAGGGCATGATAGCACTTCCGCACCTCGCGTCCGCGAAACTGGCCAGAGAGCCACGTGGCCCGTTCGTTGCCACGGGCGAGCAGGATCACGCCCGAGGTTTCCTTGTCCAGACGATGCACGAGGACGAGCGGCGGGGCCGCCTGGCCGCGGGAGCGGAAGTACTCCTCGAGGCACGAGATCACGTGCGGCATCGCCGGGTCGCGCGTAGCTTGCGCAGGCAGGCCGGGCGGTTTGTTGACGGCGATCACCTCGTGTTCGTCGTACAGGATATCCGCCCCGGTAAAGCGGAACTCCGGGCGCGGCGTTTGGGCTGACGGCATGGGGGAAGATCTCAGGGGAAAGAATCCGGCGTTGATGGTTTACGAAGCCTCGCGCAAAAGAGCGATGCGATCCGGCGGCAGGTCGGGGTTTGCCCCCGACAGGTTGTTTTCGGATGTTGGGCCTAAAGCCCGACCTACGAAGTCGACCGTCGGCTTCACCTTGTTTCGCAAGGCTCCCAGATTGTCAGCCCACCGCCGGGTAGCTGCCCAGCCATTTCACCATCGGGCAGAATTTCTTCAGCTCGGATAGCGCCTCCTTCATGTTGGGGTTCTCGTAGTGGCCGGTGACGTCGATGAAGAAATAGTAGTCCCACGGGCGTTTCTTGCTCGGGCGCGACTCGATCTTCGACAGGTTGATGCCGCGCTCGGCGAGCGGCATGAGCATCTTGAGCAGCGCGCCGGAGTGCGCCGACGCCTCGTCGCCGAGCGAGATGAGGAAGCTCGTCATGTCGCGGCCGCCGCCCACCGGGCCGCTGGGTTTCTTGCCCAGCACGAAGAAACGCGTGGTATTGTCGGCCTTGTCCTGGATGTTGCGCACGAGGATCTGCACCCCATGGTGCTGGGCCGCCAGTTCGTTCGCCACCGCGGCCGCGCCGGGCTCGTCCTTCACGATCTGCACCGCGCGCGAGGTGCTCGGCGCCTCCACCAGCTGGGCATGCGGCAGGTGCCGTGTCAGCCAAAGGCGGCATTGGGCGAGCGACTGGTCCTTCGAATAAACCTTGCCGATCTGCTCGAGCGGGGTGTTGGAGATCAGGGCGTAGGTGATCTCGGTGTGAATCTGCGCCACGATCTTCAGATCGCTGTCGACAAAGTTGTCGAGCGTCTCGCGCACGCTGCCCTCGGTGGAGTTCTCGATGGGGATGACCGCGTAGTCGGCCTCGCCCTTCTCGACGGCGGTGAAGATGTCGCCGATGCTCGCCATGGCGTGGTAATCGACACTGGCGCCGAATTTTTTCATCGCTGCGATGTGCGAATTCGTGGCTTCGGGCCCGAGGTAAGCGATCAGGAGCGGTTTCTCGAGGGCGATGGCCGCCGACATGATTTCGCGATAGATGGCCTGGAGCGCCTCCTGCTTGATCGGTCCCTGGTTGAGCTCGGCGATCTTGCGGAGCACGAGGTCCTCGCGTTCCGCCACGTAGATCGGGCCGCCTTTCGAACGCTTGACCTTGCCGATCTCGGCGGCCAGGGCGAGGCGCCGGTTGAGCAGTTCGACGAGTTGCTGGTCGAGAACGTCGATTTTCTCGCGAAAGTGCTTGAGGTCCGGGGCGGGAGTTTCAGCTGGCGACGGCTTTTTCATCGGCGGGCGGAGGAGAGGGGACGGTCTCCGACAGCGGAGCCGGGCTCGCATGGTCGGCGACAACTGCGGCGGTGGCGGGGGATAGATCCGGTGGCGGGGCGGAGGGCGCCCCGGCGTCGCCGTGCTGGATGGTCACCTGATCGAAGTTGGGCGAGACGCCCTCGCCCAGCTCGAGCGGCAGGCCCATGTCCGCGTCGGTGGGCGGCCGGGCGTTCGCGCTGTTCTGCAGCCACTCGTCAATCTGGCGGTTGGAGAGCACGTCGGAGGCGGGCAGCTCCTCGAGCGACTTGATGCCCAGAAATTCCAGAAATTTGTCGGTGGTGCCGTACTGGAGCGGGCGGCCGGGCAGGTCGGCGCGGCCCACGATGTAAATCAGTTCGCGTTCGAGGAGTTTGTTAAGGCCGGCCTCAGCCGAGACGCCGCGGATATGCTCGAGCTCAGTGCGGGTGACCGGCTGGCGGTAGGCCACGACGGCGAGCGTTTCGAGGGCCGACTGCGAGAGCTTCACGGGCGGCGGCTCGTTGCGCAGCACGCGCACCCAGCGGGCGACGCTTGGATGCGTGACCAGCCGGTAACCGGTGTTGCCCTCGATGAGCAGCAAGCCGGTGTCGCTCGCACGCAACTCCAGGGAGATTTCGTCCATCGCCTCGCGAATCTGCGTGGCGGTAATGAGCGCGGGCACGTCGGCGTACAACTCGGGGTCCTCGGGCGCAAAGCCCAGCGGACTGGCGGCACCGGCGCCCACCGCGGCGGGTAAACTTTCGGTGGCAACCGGTACCGGCACAGGCGAAACCTCCGGCGGCGTGGGCGGAGCCGCGGGTTCACCTGCCGTGGCAGGCGCGCCCTCCAAAGCGGGTGAACCCTCCCCGGCTGGTAAACCAGCCCCGGCTGGTAAACCCACCCCGGCGGGTGAAACGTCGGAGAGGGGCGCGGATGGAGCTGGGGTGCTTTCTTCGCCCTCGACGGTCGGCAAAACGGCCTGTTCGTGGAAGCGCGTGAAAGCCGTCTGGATATCTTTCACCGACAACGGTTGGCTGGTGGAAAACAGCAGGGCTCGGAGAACTTTCTTAAGGTTGAACGCCATGCGAGTGAGGTTCGAGTGAATGCGGCGGGCGTACGGTGAAGCAATCTCGAAAAAAGCAGCACGAGCCAACCGCAGATTGACCACGGATCACTCGGATGGGCACGGATGGCGGATTTTTACCACAGATGAACTCAGATGGACACGGATGAAATTTTTCGGGAGGAAACGCCCGCCTTCGCTGCGCTTCGGCGTGGCTCGTCCCGCAGCGAAGCCGCAGGCGAGGAGGGCGGTGGATGGTAGACGGTGGACGCCGAGTTCGAACTTTTGGCCTTTGGAGTTTGGGATTTGGCGTTTTTCCCTGTTACTTGAAACTTGCGACTTGGAACTTGAGGACTGAGGGAGTGAGGGAGCCGGAAAAATCGGAGATCGGATTTTAACTGCCTACTTTGTGCCTTCGTGTCCTTATGGTGAACCGGTCCGAGTTCGCCCAGCCGATCCAATAGCACGTTTTTGCGTGAGAATGTTTCTGCCGGAACAACCGGAAGCGCACGCCAAGACGCAGTCCGTTCCGCGCTCATGAATTTGTAACGTATTATGTGACAAACTAACGCTAGTAGCTTAATACAAAAACATAGCGTATGATTCAGAACGAGCCTGTCGTGGGTGGAAGGGCCACATTAATGGTCATCCATGATGCGCGAATTTGCAGGGCCATGAATTGTCTGCATCTTCGCGCTGCGGTTTCCTTCCTCCATTTATAGACCATTCCTGACAACTCCGTAGTTCGTAGGCCAGCGAGCTTGCCCGTTCGACACGCTCTCAGGGCCTTGAGCCTGCCGAAAGGCTCGCGCTCTGACAAACCGAGCGAGCAAGCTCGCTGCCTACAGTAAACAGAAACGCCCTCTCCGATGAACTCCAAAGCCAAGCCCGACTCGCTCCGCCAGTTCTCCTCCATCGTCCACGACGGCGCTGACCGCGCCCCCAACCGTTCGATGCTTCGCGCCGTCGGCTTCCAGGACGCCGATTTCCAGAAACCCGTCGTGGGCATCGCCTCGACCTGGAGCATGCTCACGCCTTGCAACATGCACATCGACGAGCTCGCCCGCCAGGCGGGCGCGGGCGCCGATGCCGCTGGCGGCAAGTCGATCATTTTCGGCACCATCACCGTCGCTGATGGCATCAGCATGGGCACGCTTGGCATGCGCTACTCGCTCGTCTCACGCGAAGTCATCGCCGATTCGATCGAGACGGTCTGTGGCGCCGAGGGTTTCGACGGCCTCGTGGCCATCGGCGGCTGCGACAAGAACATGCCGGGTTGCGTCATGGCGATGGCGCGCCTCAACCGTCCGTCGGTCTTCGTTTACGGCGGCACCATCCTCCCCGGCCTCCATCCCGAAACGAAGCAGGATTGCGACATCGTATCCGTGTTCGAGGCCGTCGGCCAGCACGCCGCCGGCAAGCTTGACGACGCCGGCCTCGCCACGATCGAGAAATGCTCCATCCCCGGCCCCGGTTCGTGCGGCGGCATGTACACCGCCAACACCATGGCTTCAGCCATCGAAGCGTTGGGGCTGAGCCTGCCCAACAGCTCAACGCAGATCGCCATCAGCGAGGAAAAGCGCCTCGATTGCCAGCGCGCCGGTGCCGCGGTGCTCGCGCTGCTCAAGGCCAACCTCCGCCCGCGCGACATCCTCACGAAAAAGGCGTTCGAGAACGCCATCACTGTCGTGATCGCCCTGGGCGGCTCGACCAACGCCGTGCTCCATCTGCTGGCCATCGCGCACACCGCGGGGGTGAAACTCACCATCGACGATTTCACCCGCATCGGCCGGCACGTGCCCGTGCTCGCCGACCTAAAACCATCCGGCAAATACGGCATGGCCCACCTCTCGCGCATCGGTGGCCTCCAGCCATTGATGAAAATGCTGCTCGATGCCGGCCTGCTCCACGGCGGTTGCCTCACCGTCACCGGTCGGACCGTCGCGGAGAACCTGCAGGACGTGAAGCCCTATCCGGCCGGCCAGGACGTCGTCCACCCGTTTTCCCATCCGATCAAGTCGGACAGCCACATCCGCATTCTCTACGGCAACCTTGCGCCGGCCGGTGCGGTGGCGAAGATCACCGGCCAGGAAGGTGTGTGCTTCTCCGGCCGGGCGATGGTGTTCGAGTCCGAGGAAACCGCGCTCGCGGCGATCCTCGACGGCCGGGTGAAGGCCGGTCACGTAATCGTGATTCGCAACGAAGGCCCCGTCGGCGGCCCCGGCATGCGCGAGATGTTGGCGCCGACGAGCGCCGTCATGGGCAAAGGCCTGGGCAGGGAAGTCGCGCTCATCACCGACGGACGTTTCTCCGGCGGCAGCCACGGCTTCGTCGTCGGCCACATCACGCCCGAGGCGGCCACCGGCGGCCCGATCGCGGTCATCAGGAATGGCGATCCCATCTCGATCGACGCCGTGAAGCACGAAATCTCGCTCGATCTCCCGGCGAAGGAACTGAAGGCGCGCCTGAAGGCATGGAAACCGAAGCCGCCGCGCGCCAGGCACGGCGTCCTCGCCAAGTATGCCAGGCTCGTCGCCACCGCCTCCGAAGGCGCCGTCACCGACAAATATCTCTGAGAGGAAGCAGCGGACCGCGGGGAGCGATCCGGCGCAACCGGAATCACCGGACCCGGGGGTGGAGCCAGCGTTCGAGGCACGCAGTGAGTTCGTCGCGATGCACGGGTTTGGTGAGGAAATCGTTCATGCCGGCGGCTTCGCTCGCCGTCCGGTCCTCGGCCCGGGCGTTGGCGGTGAGCGCGATGATCGGCACGGTGCGACCGGCGGGTTGCTCGCGGATGCGGCGCGCGGCCTCGAAACCGTTGAAATCGGGCATCTGCAGATCCATGAAAACCAGATCCCACGGTTCGCGCAACGCGGCCGCCACCCCGGCGGCGCCCGTGTCCACGATCGCACAGGTGAGGCCGAGTTTGTTGAGCATCAACTCGATTACCCGCTGGTTCACGCGATCGTCCTCCACCACGAGCACGCGGCCCTGCAATGAACGGACCGGCGCCACCATCGGCGGCTGCGAGGGTCGCGATGGGGGCGCGGCGAGGGGGAGCGTAAGCGTAAAGGTAAATTCCGTGCCCTCGCCGGCCTTGCTGCGCACGACGATTTCACCGCCCATGTGACGCACCAGTTTCTGGGAAATGGCGAGCCCCAGTCCTGTCCCGCCGAAACGCCGGGTCATCGAGCTGTCGCCCTGACTGAAGACCTGGAAAAGTTTGGCCTGCGTCTCGGCGTCCATCCCGATGCCTGTGTCGCGCACGCTAAAGCGCAATTGCGCCAGGCGGTCGTCGACCGCCCCGGGGGCCACGGCGATTTCGATGCGGCCGCGCTCCGTAAACTTCACGGCGTTGCCCACCAGATTGAGCAGCACCTGTTTCAGTCGCACCGAATCGCCGACCACAAAGGCGGGCAGTCCGGGGGCGAGGGTCGCGATGAACTCCAGATGTTTCGCCGTCGCGCCGGGGCGGAGCAGGGCGGCGACGGATTCCACCGCTTCCAGCGGGGAGAACGCCACGGCTTCGAATTCCAGCTTGCCGCTCTCGATTTTCGAGAAGTCGAGAATGTCGTTGAGAATGCGCAGCAGCGTCTCGGCCGAACCCAGGGCGATGTCGGCCTGTGTTTTCTGCTCCGCACTGAGCGGCGAATTGCGCAGCACCTGCATCATCCCGATCATGCCGTTCATCGGAGTGCGGATCTCGTGGCTCATCATGGCCAGAAAAGCACTCTTGGCCTTGCTGGCGGCCTCGGCGTTCTCCTTGGCCTCGCTGAGCGTGGCGACCAGCTCGGCGTTTTCGAAACCCAACCGCAGAGCGTGGCGCAAGCTCCCGTGATTTTGCCGGCCGGTAATCGCGAGAAATCCCGCATAAACGGCGATCACCACCGCCATGGTGCCGGCCACGGGATTACCGACCAGCGCGCAGCGTACCATCAGGGGGCAGAGGGCGCTGAGCAGGAATACGCGATTGGCGGGCAGCCACGGCGAAAGCACCCGTGTGCCTCCGGCGGTCATGCCCAGGATGACCATGATCAGCAACGAACGGTAAACTTCACCGCCGACGTCGAAAAATATCCAGCCGGCGCAACCCCAGCACAAACCCGAGCTCAAGACTGCGACCGTAAACCGCCAGGCCCACCGGCGGGTCAATTCGTCAGCGGGCTGGGTCCGGCGAAAGGCGAGCACCAGCCAGTAGCGGGCTGTGCAGAGCACCAGCGTGAGCGCCAGCCAGCCGGCCACCAAACCTGCGTGCAAGGCATTCGCCATTACGATGGCTATCGTGGTCGCCACCGTGGCGGTGGCGATGATGCCGAAAGGCGCCTCCCGATAAAGTACACGGATCAGCTCCGCGTCGACCCGGCGATCGACGGCGCTGAAATCCCGGGAAGTTATTGGAGCCTCAACCACTTTTGCGGAAAGTAGTTGGAAAAGCAGGCAAGGCCAGCCCGTTTTCTCGTTTTTTTGCAGGCGAATCTGCTGAAGCGCAAAAAAGCCCGCCATCGACCGAGCGACGGCGGGCAAGGGGAAAAGCCCAGGCGAAAGGTGGAACGTCAAAGGGCTTTCTCGACGAGACCGGCCTTGATCGCCTTGACTGCGACCCAGACGCGCTTGGTGCTGCCGCCGGGGAGCTTGACCTTGATGCGCTGCAGGTTCGGGCGGAACTTGCGCCGGGTGATACTGGTCACGTGCGTGCCGATACCGCCGCTCTTTTTGCTCTGACCTTTGCGGTTGATGATATTGCCCTTGACGGGACGTTTGCCGGTGACGGCACAGATGCGAGCCATGGATGGAATGGGTTAAAAGGGTCGCGAGTAAAGGGCGGCGAGGAGGCGAAGCAAGGGGAATCTTGCGGGAGGTCAGACGGCGGACTGACAGACAGCAGAGGACAGACGGCGGAATGCGGTAGGGGAACGGTTATTGGTTAATGGTTATCGATTGTCTGACGGCGGAGAGCGGACGTCAGATGTCGGATGTCAGATGTCAGCAGGCGAATTCTTGGTACTTGAAAACTTGAAACTTGAGACTTGAGGGGCGACCGCGGTTGTTGGGTCCGAACCTTTGGCTTTTGGAGTTTGGGATTTGGCGTTTTCCCCAGTTACTTGATTCATCGAAGTCCTGCGTCCCAGCCACGTTGCTCACATTTCTCTTAACTTTTCCGGCTGCGCGCCGATGCTCAGGACGAGCCATTGCCAGGCTCAGATTTTATCATGCCTTCTGTGGTTGCGAATATTCCCGCCGCTAGTGCTGCGCCGTTTGCGGAAGCCGAAATTGCCCGGCGGATCAATGCCTGTCCCAAACTCGCTTCGCTCTCCAGTATCAACCAGGCGCTGGGCGAATTGCTGAAATCCGAGCGAAGCTTGAACTCGCAGATCGCCGAGGTCATCCGGCGCGATCCGTCGCTCACGGCGCGGTTGCTCCGCATGGTCAATTCGGTGTTTTTCGACCTCACCACCAAGGTAAACAATATCGAAGAAGCCGTCTTCTACCTCGGCATCCGGCAGATTCGCGAATTGTCGCGCGCCACGCCCGTCATCGAAGACCTCGAAAAGCTGCATGCCTCCGCCCTGCCGCTGCCCTGGCGGGAACTTTGGAAACATTCCATCGGGTCGGCGATCATGACGCGCGAGATCCTGGCCACCACCACCACGCTGCTGATCGACGACGACACCGACTACATCGTCGGCTTGTTGCACAATGTCGGCAAGGTGGTGCTCGCCTCCACTTTTCCCGCGGAATTTGCCCGCATCGTCGCCACGCCCGCCCGCAGCACCCAGGCGATCTGCGCGCTCGAACGGGAGCTCATCGGCTGGGATCACGCCCGTGTCGGCGCCTTTTACCTGCAGCGTCACCGGCTCGCTCCGGAAATCGTCAACGCCGTGCTGCACCACAACGATCCCGAGGCGGCCGGCGAGCATGCCTACTATGCCGCGGCGGTCCAGGTGGCCGATCAACTCGTGCGTTCCATCGGTATTTCCGGCGGCTTCGAGCAGGTGCCGCCGTTGTCGGACAAGGAGTGGCCGGAGCTGGCCGGATGGAAAGTCCTCTATGGC
>DATJPQ010000297.1:0-2946 GCA_035506315.1 Opitutaceae bacterium | reverse complement strand
GCAAGTCCGACAGGCTCCTAGCGGGCCTGCCGGGCGATTTCGAGATTAGCCCGCAATGTGGCATCGTTGGGCCGGAGCCGGAGCGCCTCCTCATATTGCGCGATGGCTTCCGCGATCTGTCCCTGCACGAGAAAGACATTGCCGAGATTGGCGTGAGCGTCGGCATTGGCCGGATCGAGCCGCAGGGCCTCCCGGAAACTCGCGAGAGCTTCCGACCATTGGCCCGCCTTGGCCTGGGCATACCCGCGGTCGTTGGAGGCGGCGGCTTCCTGCACCCGGTAGGAAAGCAGGGCCCCGTTTTTGAACCCCAGGCTTGGAGCGGAGGCCGGTCGCAACATGGCCTCCATCAGGTTTTCTTTCACCGGATTCGAGCCCACGAAAAGATCCTCCGGAAACTTTCGGTAAGCCAGGATCTGATCGTGAATCAAGGTGCCCTGGTGTTCGTTCATCGCCAGGCCCGCCAGATACTGCAGCCGCAGATTCACATCGCGATTGATCTCGGCGCCGGCCAGCCACGGGCGCAAGTCCGCCCCGCGTCCGGCATAATGCGCCAGGAGGTCGATCCCGGTGGCGAACCCCACCTCGCGCAGCGAGCGGACCACCCCGGCATTGCCGGGGAGCTGTAAACGTTCCTGAAGCCGGTCCAGCTCGATCGCGCCAGCGGGCTCCGCCTGACCGACCAGGGCAAGGTCGAAACCCACTCCCCGCAAACCGGTGCTCCAAAGGGTCGCGTTCGGGAAGACCTCCAGAAAGGTGGCGATTTCGCTCTTCACCACCTCCGGCGAAGTCTCGTAGAGCGGCACCCACTGGCTGACCACCCCGCCCGGTTTCAGATGCCGCTTCGCCGCGGCAAAGTATTCCCGGGTATAGAGGGTGGCGGAGCCCTTCACCCAGGGATGAATCGGATCGGAGGTTATGACGTCGAATTTTTCGTCCGTAGTCTGGATGAAATGCCGTCCGTCGTCGTAGACCACCGCGACGCGGTGGTCGTGCATGACGTCGCCATTGGCTTCCACGAAGTATTGGGAAACGACGCGGGGGATCAGCGGCTCGATCTCGCAGATGACAATCCGTTTCACCTCCGGATAGGCGGCGACCGAACCCGCGGTGATCCCCGCGCCAAATCCCACCACCAGCGCGGAACGGGGCTGCGGCGCAATGAGCATCGAAATATGTCCCAGCATCCGCTGCAGCTGCATGTCCACCGCCACGGTCGACGCCTCCACCTTGCCGCTGACATGGAACACCCGCGAGCCATCGGCTTTCTCCGTCACGGCCACAGAGGCATTCATGCCTTCACCCAGGTAGATGGTTTTTAGATCCTGTTTCTGCCACGTGAACCGGCCGACGGCGAACAAAGCCGGGGGAACCTTCGGCATGCCCAGCCCAAGTCCGATCGCCAGAGCGGTCGCGATCAGCACTGCCCCGGTCGCGGTCCGGCGCCGGGCCGGTCGCGCCAAGTCGTTGCCGGCCTCCTCCTCCTTCCTGCGGGGCCAAAGCGGTGGTGCCAGCAGGAACAGGGCCGCCCCGACGGAGAGCCCGATGAGGAGTTGCTGGGCGCCGCGAGTGCCGGCGGCGGGGATGATCCACAAGCTGAATCCGAGCGCGCCGATGATCGCGCCGAGGGTGTTGGCCGCATAGATTTTTCCCACCAATCGGGCGGGATCCTTTCCACCCGGGGCGGCATCCGCTGCAGCCGCCAGAGCCAGCGGGAAACTTGCGCCCCAGAGCAGGGCCGCCGGCAGGATGGCCAGGAGGCATCGCACCAGATCGACCTGCATGACGTGCCAAGGGGCTTGGGCCAGCGCCGGATCGACCGTCCAAAAAGGCAGCCACGCGGCGATCGCCCACGCCCCCCAGGCGATGGCGGCGGCCAACAGCATCTGGCACCACCCCAGCGCGGCCCGGGGCGCGATTTTCCCGCGAGCGAGGTACGCCCCGGCGCTGCTGCCGAGGCCCAGGCCCGTCAGGAAGGCGGCGAGGATCAGGGAAAACGTATACGCCGATCCACCGAGCATGAGCGCCATCAGGCGGGTCCAGACGACCTCGGCTCCCAACGCGCTCAACCCGGAAATGGCGATGGTCGAATACACCGTCCATCCATCTGACGCCGGGGTGGGACGGGCCGCCGCTTGAGGTGCGGCAGCCGGCATGGGCTGGGCTCGCCTCGCCAACATCCAACCGATCAAGGCCGCCACGCCGTTGATGGCCACCGCGACGTAGGTGGCGGTCGTCATGTCGTGCACGCGGAGGAGATAGAACCCGGCCAACAGGCAGCCGGACACGGCTCCAGCAATGTTGCCTGCATAGAAGAATCCCATCCACGACACACCCTGCGGATTGGTATCGAGCCAGCGCGCGATCACGGGCAGCGTGGCGCCCATCAACAATGTGGGCGGCAGCAGGCAGACCGCGCTAATCGCCCCACGCAGAAGAATGCCCGCAAATCCGTGCCCGGCGGATTCCAGATAGAAGCGCCCGACCGCTGGCATCGCCCACAACACCAGCAGGCCGCACAACCCGATCCCCAATTCCAACGCGGCATAGACGAACAGCGGATGCCATCGCGGGCCCAGGAAGGGCGGCAGTACGAGACTGCCCAGGCACATTCCACCCATATATGTCCCCAGCAGCACGCCCAACGAAACCGCCGTCGATCCGACGACCAGTTCCAACAACTGGAACCAGACAATTTCATAAATCAGCGCGGCACACCCGCTGCCGACAAAGAGGGCCAGCAACCAGGGACGGATGGGGCGGGAAAAGGAAAACATGATCGGTGACTTGGGCGTGAACGGAGAGAAACCGGCTTTTCAGGATGAAGCTTCGGGGGAAAAGCGGGTGCCGGGCAAATCCCAAACCCCGCTACCAAATTGTCTGAAAGCGTCTTGGGGACAAGCCGCTCCACCTTTCTACGCCCGCTTCAATTGTAGGGCCGGACCTTGC
>DATJPQ010000296.1:0-4411 GCA_035506315.1 Opitutaceae bacterium | reverse complement strand
TAAGGCACCCACGGGCCTCGCTTGTCCGGTGATGCCTGTCGATGGGCCTCGACGCGATCTGGCCCGTCGGCCCTTCCGTTGCTCGCCAAGGCTTCCACGTAGACATCGTGAACCCTGCGTCGGAGTGCCGGCCGGCCGCTTCGTTCATTCCACTCCCATCTGAACTTTTTGATGAAATCCTCTCAACGTATCCTCAGCTTGAATTTCGCCGTAGCCGCCATGCTCAGCGCCCAGACGCCAGCAACCGATGCCACGGTCAATCTAGGTCCGCTGGTGGGCGCATCAAGGGACAGCGTATTACTGCTACCCTCGTCCGGCGCCGCGACGACTTCTGGCTGGAAGACGTGAATCCCGCGCCTTGAAGCGCGACCGACTACGGACCTGGGCCGCACTCAATCATCCCTCAACCAATTCTTCTCTCCTGATTTCCTTCCCAATATGAAATTCACCACACGTTTCCATTCCGGGCTCATTTTCGCTTTGTTCACCGGCATGGCCGTCGCCGGCGCCTCCTCCGCGTTGGGCTGTTCGGTTTGCGGTTGCTCGCTCAGTGCCGACTGGGCGGCGCAGGGCTACACCACGGCTCCCGGCCTCGATGCCAGCGTTCGTTCCGAATATTTCGAACAGTCCGACCTGCGCAGCGGCACGAATAGCGTCAACCGCACCGCGTATGCATTTCCCAACGATCAGGAAATCCAGCAGCGCACGCTCAACCGTAACGCCTGGCTCGATCTCAACTATGTCGTAGATTCCGCGTGGGCCATCTCGGCCGCAGTGCCCTGGCATGATCGCTTCCACACGACGATCGCCGCGGGCGACACGGACATTTCCACGTCCCGCGCCAGCGGCCTCGGCGACGTGCGCTTGCTCGCGCGCTGGCTGGATGGGAATCCGTCCGGCAGTGTCGGTCTCCAGTTCGGCCTGAAGCTTCCCACCGGGCGCTTCGATCAGAACTTTTCGAACGGCCCCCAAGCCGGCGGGCCGCTCGATCGGGGGCTCCAACTCGGCACCGGCACGACCGACGTGATCGTCGGGGTTTCGTGGTTCGCCCGGCCCGCGACGGAACTCGGCATTTTTGCCCAAGCCACGCTCCAACAACCGCTGGCCGCCCGCGCCGGCTTCCTGCCTTCGACCAGCCTGACCCTCAGTGGCGGAGTCCGTTGGTTGAATACGAGCCGCTTCACTCCGCAACTCCAATTGAACCTCAAGACGGAGGGCCGCGAGCACGGCGCTGAAGCCGACACGCCCAATAGCGGAGGCACGCTCGCTTATTTGAGTCCCGGCGTAACGGCTGAAATTTCAACGACGAGCAACGCTTTCGTCTTCGTGCAGCTACCCGTTTGCCAGCGCGTTAACGGCCTCCAGCTCGAGCCGCACTGGCTCCTGACGCTGGGCCTCAATTGTCGGCTCTAAGCGGCTGAAATTCGCCGATTATCCTGCAGCTGCAAGGCCTCCTCCGGATGTCTTCGTACGACCGTAATGCGCTACACTTCCTGACCTGGGGCGCGAGGCGCGTGCGAGGAATCCCGGGTTCCCAGCGGCGGGCTGGATCTACGCGAAATCCTCGACGCGGATCATCATCGGCGGGGCTTTTACCGCCGGGAGTTGCCCGATGGCGCGCAGCGCCCGGCTCATGGCCGAGTAGGGCGCAGCGTGCATCATGAGGATCAACGGCACGACATCGCCCTCGTGGCCTTCAGGCTGGATCAGCGAAGCGATGCTGATTTTGGCCCGACCGAGGATCGCCGAAACCTGGGCGATTACGCCGGGCTTGTCCACGACGCTCAGGCGCACGTAGTACTTCGCCACACTGTCCTCGATCGGTTGCACGGCACCGTGGCGCTCGTGCGGCACGAAGGACGGCACGCGGTTTTCGCTGCTATGATGCAGGTCGAGCGCTGCGTCGGCCACGTCGCTGAGCACCGCGCTGGCGGTGGCGTCCTTGCCCGCGCCGCGGCCGTAGTAGAGCGTGTCGCCCACGACGTCGCCGCGCACGAAGATGGCGTTGAAAACGTCGTTCACGCTGGCGAGCACGTGGCCGTCGGGCACGAGCGTGGGATAAACCGAGACTTGCACCTGGGCACCGTTGGGCGCTTGCGCTTTTCGTCCGCCCGCGGGCGCGGCCACTTTTTTCACGATGCCGAGCAGCTTGATGGTGTAGCCGAGTTGCGTCGCAAACTGGATGTCGAGCTTGGTGATCGCGCGGATGCCCTCGACGTGAATGTCCTTCTGGTTGACCCAGAATCCGTGGGCCAACGAGGCGAGGATGCCGATCTTGTGCGCGGCGTCGTGGCCATCGACGTCGAGCGACGGCTCGGCCTCGGCGTAACCCAGGCGCTGGGCGTCCTTGAGCACGTCGGCGAAGTCCGCCCCCTCGCGTTTCATGCGCGTGAGGATGTAATTGCAGGTACCGTTCACGATGCCGTAGATGCGCTCAAACTGATTGCCGACGAGGCTTTCGCGCACGACCTTGATGATCGGGATGCCGCCGGCGACGCTGGCTTCATAGTAGAGGTTCGTGTTGTGCTGGCTCGCGGCGGCAAACAGCTCCGGGCCGTGGGCGGCGAGCAGCGCCTTGTTGGCCGTGATGACCGGCTTGCCGAGCTTGAGCGCGGCGAGGACCATGGTCTTCGCGATCGTGGTGCCGCCGACGAGCTCGATGACGATGTGCACGGCGGGATCGTTGACCACTTCCTGCCAGTTCAGGGTCATGACCGATGGCGGAATCGGGTAGGGTCGAGGCTCGTCGAAGGCTTTGACCGCAACCTTGACGATGTTGACCGTCACGCCGAGGCGGGACGCCATCAGCGCCGAGTTTTTCTGGAGGGCGTGAAACACGCCGCTGCCCACGGTGCCGCCGCCGATCATGCCGATGTTCACTCGATTCGCTTTTTTCATAGAAGACCTTGGAAGGTTCGACCTTGAGGAATCCTTTCCCGAAAATCCAGTTTCCTCTCAGCGAATCGGTGAAATTCGACGCCAGTGTGCCTATTGCGGCTGATATGTCAGTCTGGCCGAGGTGGAGCGCGTTGACCTCAATGCGCTGTGAGCGTCTTGGGGACAAGCCGCTCCACCTGCGGACGTCCGGCTACTGTATGGCGTTTAATCGCCCCAGCCTTGCGCCAGACGCGGTCCTGGTTGTAATCAACCCACCCACCAACCCACCATCCCCATGTTGATCGTACATGTCCACATCCAGGTGAAACCGGAAGGTGTCGAGGCGTTCAAGGCCGCGACGCTGGCCAATGCCCGAGCCAGTGTGCAGGAGCCCGGCATCGCTCGTTTCGATGTCTGCCAGCAGGCCGACGATCCCACCCGGTTCGTGCTCGTCGAAGTCTATCGCACGCCGGAGGCGCCCGCCGCGCACAAGACAACGGCGCATTATGCCGCCTGGCGCGAGGTCGCCGACCCGATAATGGCGACGACCCGCACGAGCGTGAAGTTCGCCAACGTGTTCCCGGAGGATAGGGGCTGGTGAAGAGACAACCACAGATGAACACGGATGGACACCGATGCATCTACGATGCCACGGCGGCATCCGGAGCCTTCGGATGACTTCCATCTGTGTTAATCTGTGTCCATCTGTGGTTCTGATTTGAATTTTCTGAATGCGCTTTGAATTCGCCACCGCCACGCAGATTGTTTTCGGCCCCGGCACGCTCGCCGAGGCCGGCAAACTGGCGGTCGAGTGGGGTCATCGTGCGGTCGTCGTCACCGGACGGAATCCGGCGCGCGCGCAACGACTGCTGGTGCATCTCACGGCCGCGGGCATCGCGACCGAGATCGTGACGGTTGACCACGAACCGTCGGTCGACGACGTAATCCGCGGTGTCGCCCGGGCGCGTGCCTTTGGCGCGGACGCGGTGATCGGTTTCGGCGGCGGGAGCGCGATCGACGCGGCCAAGGCCATCGCCGGCCTGCTCACGAACGATGGCGCGCCGCTCGATTATCTTGAAGTGGTGGGGCAGGGGCGGCCACTGAGCCGGCCTGCTGCGCCTTGGATGGCCATTCCGACGACGGCGGGCACCGGGGCGGAAGTCACGCGCAACGCCGTGCTCGCCGTGCCCGATCGCGGCGTGAAAGTCAGCCTGCGCAGTCCGCACCTGTTGGCGCGCGTGGCGTTGGTCGATCCGGAGCTGACGCTCGATTTGCCCCCGGCGCTGACGGCCAGCACCGGTTTCGACGCGCTCACCCAGTTGCTCGAAGCATACGTCTGCAATCGGGCCAATCCCCTGACCGACGCCATTGGTGCGGCGGGCATCCCGCGCGCCGCCCGGGCGCTGCCGCTGGCGTGCCGTGATGGACACGACCTGGCGGCGCGCAGCGACCTCGCGCTCACGAGCCTGTGGAGTGGTCTGGCGCTAACCAACGCCGAGTTGGGTGCAGTGCATGGCCTGGCCGGGCCCATCGG
>DATJPQ010000295.1:0-9198 GCA_035506315.1 Opitutaceae bacterium | reverse complement strand
GAAGTCTCCGGCAAAGCGGGCCGAGTTGAGCCGTTGGTACGAGGAACGCGCGGTCTCGGACAAATTTGTCGCAAAATTCATCGTCGAACTCCTGAAATTCAGGGCCGGTCATAACTGCCTGCCGGCATTTAAGAATCTTGTGAGCCGAACCCTGACAAATTACGATGGGCCGGCTTCCGATCCCGGTCAACCGCTCCTCCCGCCGATGGTGGAGCGATTGACGACTGACTACAGCCAACGCAAGGCCGCACTGGTCGCCCGTCTCGGGGGGCGGATCGACCGCTATTTCGAGAATTATGCGAAGAACTATTGGATGAAAGAGTGGTATGGCAGGTCGCGCAATCTGCTGATCCATACCCAGGATTTGCTCCTTCGCATCGCGGTTCAACGCTTCCTGCTGGTCAGCCTCGCGAATATCCCGGCGGAAGCCGACGAGCGGGAGGCAGTCAGGTTGCTCGACCAGGAGATGGTGCGCGTCGCCTACACCATTTCCCGCAGTGTCGAACATTCCCAAGCGTTCCTGCAAAGGCTCACCCAGGCGCTGGAAGCACCGGGGATGGAGATGCTGGCCCACACGGTCTGCCTGATCAAGTTCTGACGCCAGCAGCCTGTCGGACGCGCCTCGTCGTGCACTACTCCGAAATATTTCCCTGCAACGGAACTCCAGCCGCTAAGCCCGACAGGTTGCCAGGATTTCGCTCAGGCTGGCGAGCTCCGCGACCAAAGCCTCCCAGACTTCGCGCTCCTCCTCCAAGGGCGGAACCAGATGGGGCATGAGTTTGAGGGAGAAAGCTCCCAGGATCATGCCGGTGTGCTTGTCGCTAAAAAGCGGGAGAAGCTGTTTCGCCGTCGCAGGAATGTCTCCCCGCGCCAGCGCCGCGCGAATGCCGGGCAGATATCCCCTGATAAGCTCGGAGCACTTTGCATATTCGCTCATCACGGTCCGGAGAGCTTCGGGCGGCGCGGCGGTGGCGCCGGGAAGGCGCGCGAGCAAGGCCGACTTCTCCAATGGGGAGGAGGGAAGGGCCAAGTCCTCCGGTCGCATGACCGTGGTGTTGGCGAGCCTGGCCCCACGGTCCGTGACGACCCACACCAGGCCCTCGGGCCACTGGGCCAGCCGGTCGTTGAGTTGCCGCCAATCGCCGATCACATGGGTGGGAACTTCGGGAGAAAAATTGCCCGGGACCTTGGGGAATTGCTGGGCCTCGTCGAAGCCCGAATTGACATACACGGCCTTGTCGACGTCGGCATGATGCCGGGTCGGAGGGCCGCCGGCGTTCAGCGCCAGATCCATGCCGAACAGGCAAATCGGGGCGCAGCCGAGGAAGCGCGCCACTTCGATCGCAGTGGCACCACAATTTTCGCAAACGGCCACGGCAGTTCTCGCGACACCCGCCGAAGCCATCCAATCGAGCGTCAATTGGTTGCCCGAAACGAAGAACTGGTGGGCTGGGTCGATCGCACTTGTCCAGGCCGGGGGGCTGATGGCGGTCAGCACCGCCCGCCCGGGGAGCGGAACTCCTTCGAGGCAGCGCGCCGGTTCTTTGGCGGCATCGACGGACACGACAAAATCCGCGCCGACCCCGACTTTGGCCAGGGCCTTCAAGGAGGAATCGGCGGCGAGAACCAGTCCTTGCGCCGCCACCTTCGCCAGGTGGGGAGCCGAAACGCCGAAGGAAGGACCGGCTCCGCAGACGAAGGCGGGCAGCCCGGCAAAAGCACCCGCCCATTCGGGTGGCAGCCGCCGCAAGGCATAAGCGCTGGTATTCTTGAGGAGCTGACTTTGCCAGACAAACCCATCCTTCTGGCGCGTCATCCGGGCGCGTTGCTGGTTCTCCAGGTTCTGATAGACGACGTCGATTATCTCTGCCAACCGGTCCTGCGACCAGCCGCCGATCGCGCGGCTCACATAAACGGAAGGAAGATGCCGGGGCGTCGCCATCACAAACCGATCGATCTGCGCCTCCAATAGCGCGGAGGAGCACTCGTCGATACTGACACGCACAAAAGCCGTTTGGGCGATGCGTCGAAAACGGATTTCCGGGGAGCGTTTTTGCGCGATCCAGAGGATCTTCGTATAACGAGCCAGGGGCTCCTCCATGCCCGATTCGAGATCGCCGACCACCAGGCAGGTTCTCGCGCCCGGAAATGGCTTCTCGATCAGGAACGGCGTCAGGCTCATGCCGGGCGATGAAACCAGCCGCCCCCTGACCGTGACCAGCAAAATCCCCGTCGCCTGACGGAGCCGGCGGGGATTGAAAGGACGGCAGGTCGAGCCCGATGCGCGACGGCTATTTCGCCAGGAATTTTTCCAGCCGCCGCACTTCCACGCCGGCGAGCAGCACGATGCCGATGCCATGCGTGTCGTTTAGGTTCCAGAGGAGCTCCTGCTTGTAATACTCCGGCGTGAACGAGAACTCGGAGCCGCGGCAGACACCGTGGATGTTGCCGCCCTTGTCGATGGAGATCTTGGTGAGCGCCTCCCAGGCCTGGTAGACCGCCCGCACGTAGGGCTCGGGTTTTTCGAGCCAGCCGTATTGCACGCCGCGCGCGAAGGCGTAGGTGAACATCGAGGTGCAGGAGGTCTCGGGGTAGGCGTCGGGGTGCGTGAGCACCTGGTGCCACATGCCTTGTTCGTCCTGCAGCGCGAGATAGCCGGCACAAAGATTGCGGAAGAAGTCCAGGAGCTCCGGACGGAGCGGGTGAGCGGCCGGCAGCACGGCCAGCAGCTCGGAGAGCGAGAAAATCGTCCAGCCGTTGGCCCGGCCCCAGGGCACGCCCGTGGCCATCTGCCGGCGGAAATCGTAGACGTGCGACATGACCTTCAGCTCGGGCAGGTAGAGGTGTTGCTTGAAACCGAGGAACTGCCGCGCGGCGTCGTCGATGTATTTTTCCTTGCCGGTGAGCTGGTAGTAGCGGCAGAGGAACGGCACGCTCATGTACAGGTCGTCGGCCCACATGGTGTCTTCGTGGAAGACATGCATGAGGTGCTTGCGGAAGAAGGTGCCGTCGGACAGGCGGATTTGCCGGTTGGAAATATAATCGGCGACGTAATCGGCGACGGCGCGCACGCCGCGGATCTTGAAGTGTTGCGCGACTTCGAGCATCACCGAGCCGAAGGAGCCGCAGTCGTCGAGGCTGTCGATGCTGGAGAGGAGCGTGTGCACGGAGGTGGCGCCGCCGTACTGGTTCTTGTCCCAGAGGGCGTAGTCGAGCGTGTCGCAACAGGATTGAATGTGGCTGACGACGTATTGCTGGATTTCCTCGGAACCGAGGGCCTTGGCGCCGTGCAACAGGCCGTAGAGCGTGACGCCGAGCGGATAATTCCAGCGCCCGTAGAGGGCGTTTTCGTTGTAGGGGCGCACCCAGGTCTCGGGCAGGTCGAGCCGCCAGTAAACGTCCCCGCCGATGGCGGGGTGGACCTGGTTGAGATCCTTCAGCCTGGCGAGGGTCAGGCGGGAGGAGGCGGCGAACGGTCCGAGATAGATCCAGGGCTGCGTGGTGCCGACGATGCGACAGGGACTGCTCAGGCGCACGGCTTCATGATCGTCGAGGAACTCCAGCGTGAAGCCCCAATCGCGCCCGGCGCAGGTGCTCTTCACCTGCACGTCGTGCTGGCCGAAGGGGGCTTTGACCTCGGCGGAAATGGCCCCGGCTTTGTTGGTGCGGAAGACTTCGCGATCGGCCACGACGACGCTAAGCGGACCCTGCGTCCGGCCGCGGAGCGTGTAGGTGGCGTTATTGCGGCGCGGGAAAAAGGCCTTGGTCCAGCCGACCGCCCAGGCGTCGGGGGTGAGTCCATAGATGCGTTGCAGCTGTCCTTGCCGGGCGCGCCGGGCATCCCAATGGCACTCAGGATACCAGGTGAGATTCGACGAGGCTTCGCTCACGCCGGGGCCGGGCAGTACCGGCAGCTCGGTCGAGAGGGGCGCGGTGAAGATCCAACCTTCCTGCCCCTCGCGTTCGGGCGTGGGCATGAGGAAGTAGTAGGACAGCTTGCCCAGCCAGGTGCCGAAGATGCCGCCGAAACCGGCGCGGGTTTTTTTGCAGCGGACCACCAGATGATTCCAGCCGGGCTGGAGAGGAATCAGGATGGTGTTGCGCTGGTCGCTGTAGCGCTCGGAAAAGATGTTGGATTTGAAGACGACCTGGGCGTTGCAATAAATGACGATCGGGCCGTAACAGGTGACGTCGAATTTCAACTCGCCGGCGGTGGCCGCCCAATATTTCGACCACGCATAGACGTACTGCTCATTGACGGCGTCGGGGAAGAAACGATTAAAATCGACCTCGTACCGGTATTCTTTGTCGCGCAGGATGCCGCGCTTGCTGTAGGCGCGGTAGGTGAGGGGATGCGGCGGATTTTGTCCGACAAAACGCCGGGCGATGGCAGCGAGGGTGTCTTCAACCTGCATGCCCACGCGCGCATGCATGCTGTCGTGATTTTCGAAGTAAAAACCCATGGTGGTGCGGACAAAATGAATATGTTAATGACGAGATAAAGCGCGCTATGTCCCCGACCGTTCGGGGTCCGTCAAGCGGAGAAAGTGGAAAATATGGAAGAACCGCGGGGGAAATAAGCTGACGGCCAAGGGGGAAGCGCACTCACGTGCGGAAAGCTCATGGCTGGATCTGACCAATCTAAATCGCGGCCAACCCAACAGCTCCTGGCTATAGGCGCAACGCCATCAACATCTGACAGTAAGAGGCACGGGCTGGCGGGGGGAATCGTCACGGGGTTTGAACTTCTTTGCATCTTCCCGCGACGTATCGGTATAAACCAACCGTGCTTGCGCTTCTTGTGCCCCGATGGACGACCCGGTGAACCAATTGGAACAACTTTACCACGAAATGGGCCCGGCGCTGCTGGCCTACTTCCGGCGCCAGCCCGCGCTCGCCGGGGCGGCCGAGGACCTCCTGCAGGACACCTTCATGCGCGCCCTCCAGCGGATGGACCGGTTGCATGCCTCCGTTTCTCCACGGGCTTACCTTTATGGAATCGCCCGGCATGTAGGTCTCGACGCGTTGCGTCGGCAAAGGCCGACCGAAGAAGTGGACGAGCAAACGCACCTTGCGGCCCCGGATACGGGCGAAGATGCGCGGCTCGAACCCCTGCGCATCGCAATCGCCGGGTTGCCCGCGCCGCAGCGCGAGACGCTCCTGCTGAAACTCCAGCACGAACTTTCCTATGAAGAGATCGCCGAGGTGCTCGCCATCCCGGTCGGCACCGTGCGCTCGCGCCTGCACCATGCCGTGCTGCGCCTGCGCGAAACCATCAACCCTTAGCTGAATTCGCCATGAAACTGGAAAATCTGGAAAGCTTGTTGCTCGATCGCGCGCTCGGCGAACTGCCACCCGCAGTCCTGGAACTGCTCGATGAGCATCTGGCGCAGAATTCCGCCGCCTCCCGGCAGGCGGAGACGCTGGCCGCCACCCTGCAACTCGCGCGCCAGGCCGTGGCGCTGCCGCCCGGGATTTCGCCACGTCCGTTGGCCTGGGACAAGTTGCGCCAGGCGCAGCGAAGGTGGTATTGGCACGGATTAATGCGGGAAGTTCTTCGACTGGCAGCGTGCGCGGTGCTTGGCCTGACGCTCGGCTGGTATGCGCATGCCCCGCGCCCGGCGTCCGCACTGGCGCAGACGACCCGCCCGGAGCCGACGACGGCGCCGGTGGTACCCGGAGAATCGTCGTCGGGCGGCATGGCTGCCGACACTCGTTTTTGGTCCCTGGCCAAACTGCAGGCGGAGCAGCGAACGCGGCCTGCTCCCGCCTCCCACCAAGGAAGCCGTTACCGGTTGCAGTGGGATTCGCCGATGAAAATGCCGCGAGTAGTGGAGGGAAAACTATGAAAACCGATGCTATGAAATGTCATCTGACTAATCTTGTGACGTGGCCTCTGGCGCTGCTGTTGCTCCTGTTGACCGGGTGCCTGGAAAAACACCTGGTCTGGTCGCCCGACGGCCAGCGCGCGGCGGTGATCGCCAAGGGCGAGGGCGAGGAAGGAAACGGACTTTATCTGTGCGATGCCGATGGAAAACTGACGGCGCGGCTGGTGCCCGCCGTGTACCGCGTCGCCTGGCTCGGCGATTCTCAGCAGCTGGTGGTGGCACGGTCACGGAAGACCTCGAACTGGGCCGAGGTGGCCAGGATTCTCGGCGCCGGGAAAGCGGCGGAAGTGGCGGCGAAGGCGGAGGCGGCCTGGGAAAAAACCGCCGCGAACCGGCCGGAACAGTGGAGTCTGGACCAGGGCGGCGGAGGCCTTTTGGGAAATAGAAACTCGACCCAGCGGGGTCTGGCCTTGGGCGGCGATGGCTACGACGGCGCAACCATGGTTTACCTGTGGGCGCATCATGCCGATGGCTTGCGCGCATTGTATGGAACGAAGACCGACGAGATCCGCGCCAAGGATGCCTTCGCGGGGCACGAGCTGTTGATGGCGCGGATCGTCGACGACAAGATCCAGCTCGGCACGACGCTGTACCAGGGTCTGGCCGAGATTCAGGACATCCGCATCGCACCCGGCGACCGGGCGGTGGCGTTTACCGAGGAGGCCACGCCGGGCAGCGACAAGGAAAGCCGCCTCATGCTGGCACGGATCAACGGCACCGGGGCGGTGCTCGTAGCCGAACGCACCAGTCTTTTTGCCGACTGGACGGCGGATGGACGCTCACTCGTGTACGTCCAGGCGCTCGGCGGCGGGGCGAAGAAGGACGATCTCCGGCTCGCCTCCCTCGTCCGTCGCGAGGTGGTGGACGACCACGGCCAGATCAACGTGGCGGAAAAAGCCGAGGATATGGCGGGGCTGATGTACTCGAACACCACCCGCGTGCGCTGCCTGCGGGACGGGCGGATTTTGTTTAACACAACCGATTTCCAGCTGCCGGTGGCGAAGGGCGACGCTGACGCGGAGCGGGAGCGGCTGTTCGCGCTCGATCCGGCGCGGCAGGCCACGCTGGTGCGGATGATTCCCCGCGATAACCAGGAACACATGCCGAAGGTGCTGGCGTTTTTCGAGGTGAGCCCCGACGAGAAGCAGGTGCTCGTCGGCGGGTACGAGGGAGAAGTCAGCGTGCTCACCCTCTCGACCGGCGAAGTCCAGCAAGTTCAGGAAAGCGGCGAATACAATCTGATGGCGGCGCCGGTTTGGCGGCAGGACGGGGAGATCACCTATGCCAGGCGTAATCCCACGGCGGACGGGAAAAAGCCCGAACGCAAAGCGGAGATCGTCTTGCGGCAGGGCGATAAGGAGAAAGTGCTGAGCCAGGGCTGGTCCGACGATATGCTCGAGCAAGTCTTTCCGGGCTCCGACAAGAAATAGCCGCCAGGAGCCTGCCGGACTTGCCAATGAACCCCATATCTTCTTCGGGAAATTTCATTGGATGGCAGGAATCCGCCTCGACAGGCTCCTTAAGCAGCGCTTCGCGCTGCCGCGGATTAAGGAGTTTGTCGGAAAGGGCGGTGTGGGACCGGCCGGCGCGCAGCGCAGGGGCGCATTTTGGGTTTTAGGGCACTCCTAAGAATTCGCGACTTCGTAGGTCAGCGAGCTTGCTCGCGCTCTGATAAACCGCGCGAGCAAGCTCGCTGGCTACAGTAAACAGGACTGCCCTTTAGCGACCGCTGACTTGGAGACATGGGCGTCCACCCATGCCACGTGCACGGGAGTCCCGCCCGTTGGTTCGAGCGACCTCTCAAAAACTGAGATACGGGCGCCGCGCGCCCCGCCGGCGAATTTTATTTATTCCCGACACGGTGCCCGCCATACGTAACGGCTTATGCTCGACTCCAAACTCCTTCGCGAATCGCCCGACGTGGTCCGCGCCGCGATTGCCAAGAAACACCTCGACGTCGATCTCGACGCGGTGCTGGCGCTCGATGCCCAGTGGCGCACCCAGCTGGCCGAAGTCGAATCGCTCCGCGCCCAACAAAAGGCGGCCAACAACGAAATGGCCGCCCTGAAGAAGGGCTCGCCGGAATTTCTGGCGAAGGTGCAGGAAATGAAGGCCGTCTCCGCGCAGGTGAAGGCGCGGGAGACGCAGATGGGCGAGCTCGATGCGCAATGGCGCGCCGTCATGCTCACGCTGCCGAACATCCCGCATGCCAGTGTGCCGGAGGGTCGCACGGCCGAGCAGAACGTCGTCTTCTCCACGCACGGTTCGACGGAGGCCGTGTCGCCGCATGCCAGGCCGCATTACGAGATGGCCGGCTTTGACCGGCTCTTCGACTTTGCCCGCGGCGCGAAAGTGACGGGGGCCGGATTTCCGTTCTACGTGGGCGACGGCGCGCGGCTCGTACGCGCCCTGGTCCAATTCTTCCTCAACGAGGCCGGCACGGCCGGTTACCGGGAAGTCAACCCACCGATCGTCGTCAACGCCGCCAGCGCCACCGCCGTGGGCCAGTTGCCCGACAAGGAAGGCATGATGTACCAGACGGTGGAGGATCACTTCTACCTCGTGCCCACGGCCGAGACGCCGCTGACCAACTTTTTCCGCGACGAGATACTCGACGAGGCCGCGCTGCCGGTTTACCGCTGTGCCTACACGCCCTGCTTCCGCCGCGAGGCCGGCAGCTATGGCAAGGACGTGCGCGGCCTCAACCGCCTCCATCAATTCGACAAGGTCGAGCTCCTCAAATGGGTGCATCCGACCAAGAGCTACGAAGAGCTCGATGCCTTGCGCGATCATGCGGAAAGCCTGCTGCGCAAGCTCGAGCTGCCCTACCGCGTGCTGCTCATGTGCGGCGGCGATCTCGGCTTCGCCCAGGCGAAAAAATACGATCTCGAAGTCTGGTCCGCCGGCCAGAAGCGCTGGCTCGAAGTGTCGAGCTGTTCGAACTTCGAGGCCTTCCAGGCGCGCCGCGCGCAGATTCGCTTCCGCTCGAAGGAGACGGGCAAACCGGAACTGGTGCATACGATCAACGGCTCGGGCCTCGCGGTGCCGCGCGTGCTCTCGGCCCTGCTCGAAAACAACCTGCAGGCCGATGGCCGCGTGCGCCTCCCGGCGGTTCTCGTGCCCTACTTCGGCAAGGAGTATTTGAGCTTCGATTGAAGCCAACGCGTTGTGCAGGATCGATCTTCGCAGTCAGACGTCCAACGATGGAGCGACTTGACCTCAAGCCGCTCCAAGCCAGTGGCCGAAAAAGAGACGGTTGTGGTAGGGCGCGTTATCCCTAACGCGCCGATTTGCGGTGCTGCACGGCGGC
>DATJPQ010000294.1:0-2099 GCA_035506315.1 Opitutaceae bacterium | reverse complement strand
CAGCGTGCAGTATGACCTGCAATCCCGCAGCGCCTAATGGCATCGACCCGTCATCACCAAGGCGCCGCCGCAACGCGGGTCGCCTCGAAGGGCGGCGGCCTGGCTGTAGCAACGGGGCGTTCATCCCTTCGAGGCTCGCTGGCGCGAGCGCCTCAGGATGACGGGTCCAGAACGGCGCTGCCGGAGATTCAAAGGAAACCAAAGGGACGGGACGCCCAAAAGCAAAAAGGACCAACTCTCGTTGGTCCAGTCTGGCGTCTTTACCGCGTCAGGCCCGATCCCGACAATCCCGGGGGGCTGGGGGCTGAGGAATCCGGAACCGAAAGGACCGGGCCAACGCAGTGTCTCTTTATCGCTAGATAGGACGGCGCACCGTGGGCGGAAGTGGGGCGGCATTATGATTCTGCTAACGATCCCGTGACGCTTTACCTCCGACATGTCCGACGAAATCAGGACAATTCCGCCGCCTTCCGGGGCCGGCTATTCGCAAACCGCCTCTTGCGGCGTTCCCGTAACTGGCGCAATCATGTCAAGGACATGACAGGAGGCGCTCCATGAGCCTGACGTCGGAGGATGCCGATCCAAGCGCAAGTTACGCGGCGGCCCGCGGTGCCGTTGCGACTCCGGGCGGAACTCCAGCGGCAAATCCCTTGCCGGTCCGGGTAACGTTCAATCGTTTCGAGCTCAATCGTATCCTCAATCTCTACGGCCGCATGGTCGCCGACGGCGAATGGCGCGACTATGCCATCGACTTCCTCAAGGAGCGTGCGGTGTTCTCGGTTTTCCGCCGCTCATCCGAGGTGCCGCTCTACCGCATCGAGAAAGATCCGCGGCTGCGCAACAGGCAGGGCATGTACAGCGTGATCTCGGCCACCGGCTTGATCCTGCGTCGCGGCCACGATCTCGACCGCGTGCTGCTCGTCATCGATCGCAAGCTCGCGCTGGTGTAGCCGAGCGTCGTCAGCCACGCGCGCCGTCATTCCGGGGGGCGCGAAGCGCGAACCCGGAATCTCGCGCCACGAAGTAATAGTCTCTGGATTCCGGGTTCGCGCGCTTTGCACGCGCCCCGGAATGACGGAGAGGTATTTACTCCGCCGGTACCGTGCTCGCGCCTTCGCCGAGCGAGCGCTGCATCATCACGGTGTCGAGCCAGCGGCCGAACTTGAAGCCGACATCGGGATGGGTGCCGATCAGCGCGAAACCGGTCCTGGTGTGCACGCCGATCGATCCGGCATTGGCGGAATCGCCGATCACCGCGATCATCTGCCGGTAGCCGCGCGCCTCGCATTCGATGATCAGCCGTTGCAGCAGTTTGAGACCGATGCCGCGGCGGTGGATCGAGGGCCTCAGATAGATCGAGTTCTCCACCGTGAAGCGATAAGCCGGCCGCGGCCGGTAGGCACCCGCATAGGCATAGCCGACCACGTCGCCTTCGACGGTCGCGACGAAATAGGGGAAGCCGCCGTCGATCAGCGCACGATAGCGCCGCGTCATCTCGGCAAGGTCGGGCGGAACAAGCTCGAAGGTCGCCGTGCCATGGCGCACCGCGTGCTCGTAGATCTCGGTGATGGCGGGAAGGTCGGCCTCTTCGGCCAGGCGGATCTCGGGTGAGGGCATGACGGGAGGATAGCAGCCGGATGCACCCGATCAACGCTCTTTCGTCATGGGCGTGGCTCCCCGGTCTGCCTCCGTCATTCCGGGGCGATGCAAAGCATCGAACCCGGAATGACGAGATTCCGGGCTCGCCTCTTTGAGGCGCTCCGGAATGACGGAGGCAAACGGGGAAAGGGCGGTCCGGAAAACAAAAGCCCCGGCACACAGGCCGGGGCTCGATGTTGGATGCTTTCGCTCGATCAGTTGTCGCGCTGTCCGAGCAGCTGCAACAGCAGCGTGAACAGGTTGATGAAGTTCAAATACAGCGACAGTGCACCGATGATCGAGGCCCGCTCGGCCATCTCTCCGCCGGCCGAGGCATAGCCGTAGATGTAGTCGTTCTTCAGCCGCTGGGTGTCCCAGGCGGTCAGGCCCGCGAACACCAGCACGCCGACCACCGAGACGATGAACTGCAGCGCCGAGCTCGCCAGGAACAGGTTGACCAG
>DATJPQ010000293.1:0-20750 GCA_035506315.1 Opitutaceae bacterium | reverse complement strand
CTCCGAGGAACTCGGGCAAGGTCACCTGCAGAAGACGGAGCCGCCGCGGCGCGAATAATCCCACAAGGTAACTGACGGCTGGTTTGGGCAGGAGATGGCGTTTCAGGCCGAGGTTAAGCCGGACGCGATGGTAGAGTTTGTAGCGGTTCACGAAGGGGCGGTCTTAGGCGCCAGTTTCCTGCTGCAACCATCGATCGATGGCGGAGCCGACGACGTCGACGGAATGCCCGCGGATGCAAAACGGTTCAGCGAACCGGCACGAGTCGAAACACGGTTTGTAGGGGCAGGGCGCGCCGTCGATCCAGGCGGCGCGTGGATGCTGCGGGGCGAAGAGCTCGGGGAGCTGCGGGCCGAAGATCGTGAACGTGGGCACGCCGAGCAGCGCCGCCAGGTGGCCGGGGCCGGAATCGTTGCCGATGAAGCGGTCGGCGGCGGCGAGCGTATCGAGCAGGAGGTCCACATCGCTGAGCGAATCGTCCAGCAGGGTCACGGACCAGCCGGCGGCTTCGAGCTGGCGGGCAATTTCGCGAAAACGCTCAACGGGCCACTGGCGCACGGGTCGGCCGGCGCCGGTGTGAATCACGATCCGCCGTCCGAGGGAAGGCGCCGGTCGCGGGGTCGCCGGTGCGATGTCCCAAGCGAGTGCGTGCGCCAGCGACTGCCAGTATTCAATGCGATGCGGGCGCGGGGGCGGCGACAGCGGTCGCGTGAGCAGCAGGCGCGAGCCGGCGCGCGGAAAGCCGAGCCGCACGCGGCAGCCGGCCAGCGCCAGCAGCGCATGATCGCGCGGATCAAGGCGGGCGGAGACCCCGAGATCGAAACCGGCGGCCCGCAGCGTGTGCCGCACGGCGGCAAGTTCGCGCCAAGGCCAGCGATGCAACCGGTATTTGCCGTGAAACGCTGTCCACGGCGCGATGAAAGGGAGGTGTCCGACCTCCGGGGCGAAGCGGCGCAGCAACGCTGCGGCGTGGGGCTTGGCCAGCAGCGTCACCCGGGCATGCTGGACCGCGGCGCGGAGGAAGGGCACGGCCAGGGCGAGATCGCCCAGGCCCCACAGCTCGACGACGAGCAGGCGGGGCGGAGCGGGATCATGAGATGGTTTTGCCAAGCGCGCCGAGTTAAGTTCTCAATCATGTCCATGACAAGCCACACCCCGCGTGCGACCGGTTCCCTTTGGCCGGCCGTGGCGTGTGCCCTGGCGGGGGTCGCGGTGTTTCAATTTTGCGGCAACGCGAGCCGCGGCTACATCGACACGGCCTCGCTGTTTTACTGGTGGGGTTTTCAATGGGTGAATCCCGCGTCGGAGACGCAGCATGGCTGGCCGATCCTCGTGCTGAGCGTCTGGCTGTTCTGGCGGAACCTGGGAATTGCGGATCGCGGAATGCGGATTGCGGATGGCAGACCGCAGACGGCGGAAAGTGGAGAGCGGAAAGCGGAGGGCGGACGGCAGACGACGGACGGCGGACAGCAGACGACGGACGGCGGAGGGCGGATGACGGACGGCGGAGGGTGGACGACGGATCAGGAAAATCTAAAATCAAAAATCCGAAATCGAAAATTCGCGGCCGCCGCGGCCGCGATGCTGGGCGGGCTCGTGCTGCATCTGTTCGGCTACTTCGTGCAGCAGACGCGGCTCTCGATCGTGGCGCTGCTGCTTTTTACCTGGGGCGTGATGGTCCTCGCCGGCGGGCGGCGGTGGGGGCGCGCGGCGTTGTTCCCGCTGGCGTTCCTGCTTTTCGCCGTGCCGGTCAACTTCCTCGACACGGCGGGTTTCTGGCTGCGCCTCTGGGTGATCGATGCGAGCTACGGGCTGGCGCACCTCGCCGGCATCGACGTGATGCGCAGCGGCACCCAGCTGTTCGCGTCCGACGGCGCCTTTCAGTACGACGTGGCGGCGGCGTGCTCCGGCGTGCGCTCGTTGATGGCCCTGCTCGCGCTGTCGCTGCTCGGGGGATACCTGTATCTTCGCGCGTGGTGGTTGCGCGGTCTCATGCTGCTGCTCAGCCTGCCCTTCACCTATGTGGGCAATGTCGTGCGCATCGCCGCCGTCATCTTCGTGGCGCAGTGGTACGGCCCGAAAGCGGGCACATGGGTGCACGAAAAAGCGGGCTTCCTGGTGTTCGCGATCGTGCTCGGGCTGGTGCTGGCGACGATTGTGGTCATCCGCCGATGCTGGCCGCAAACGGCTGCGCCCGACGCGCCCGCGAGCGGACCGCGGTGGATGCCGGCGGAATTCGGGGGACCGCCGTGGGGCGTGCTGGGAGCCGTGCTGGCCGGGGCGCTGATCGTAGCGGCGGGCACGCGGAGGCTCGATATGCGTCCGAGGAGGGAGGAAGCCGGCGTGCGGCTCGCGGCCGGGCAGGTCGATCCGGTGGAGCTGCCCACGTTCCTGGGCAATGCCTGGATCGGACGGCGCGCCGAGGTCACTGCCCTGGAGCGGGAGATCCTGCCGCCGGACACCGGCTATTCGCGCAAGTTGTACGTGTCGCTCGACGATCCGGGGCGCACTGTTTTCCTTTCCGTGGTGCTGAGCGGGCGCGACCGCTCGTCGATCCACCGACCTGAGCTGTGCCTGGTAGGGCAAGGGTGGACCATCGAAGGGGCGGCGACGCACCGCTTCCGCGATCCCAGCCGCGCGGGGGGCGATTTTCCTGCCACGGTGCTGCGCGTGCGCCGGGTAACGCCCGGTCCGGCGGGGTGGGGCGCGGCGCCGCCGGAGATCGTGGCGTATTGGTTTGTTGGCCACGACCGGGTGGTGGCCGCGTACGGGCAGCGGTTGTGGTACGACGCGCTCGCCCGGCTGGGCGGCCGCGCGGACCGCTGGGCCTATGTGCTCGCGCAGACCGAGGCGCGCGACGGCGAAGCCGCGGCGCTCGCGCGCATCCAGCGCGTGCTCGACGGGACGCTGCCGGCCCTCCAGGCGCCGCGTTAGACCGCACCGGATATAGACTTGAGATTTGGGCGTCGTGGGCTACGGTGCACACCCCTTGACGAGCGTCAGTGTAGTCAACTTCGCATTACCGTTCGCCGAAAGCGACCCGATCGACTGGTCGCTCACGGTGGCGTTGCTCGTGGGCGGAGCGGTCGGATTTCTCGTCATCTGGGCGGTGACCCGGCACACCCGGCGCGTGGCGCACGAGAATGCCGCCGAGCTGATCGAAGTGGCCAAGCGCGAGGCCGCGGTCGCCGCGCAGGAGCTGAAGCAGAAGGCCGAGGAGGAGATCGCGGGCAAGCGCGCCGAGTTCAATCGCGAGTTCGACCGGCGGGAGATCGAGATCGACGTGAAACTGCGCGAGATCCGTTCCCACGAGGAATCGCTGGCGTTGCTCGACTATCAATTGGAACAGCGGCAGGAGCGCCTCACCCGGGAAAACGCCGCCATGAAGCAGGCGCGCGACGCCATGCGCTCGCTCTCCCGCTCGCTCCGCAAGCGGCTCGAGGGCATGGCCCAGATGGATGCCGACGAAATCAAGAAACAATTGCGCGAGGAAGTGCTGCTCGAGTGCCAGGACGAACTGCGCACCATGCGCAGCGACCTCCTGGAGCGCTCCGAGCAGGACGTCCAGAACGAGGCCCGCCGCATCCTGGTCACCACGATGCAGCGTCTGGCCAGCAAGCCCAACAACGACATCACCGCGACCATTGTCCATCTGCCCAGCGAGGACATGAAGGGGCGCATCATCGGGCGGGAGGGTCGCAACATCAAGGCGTTCGAGGCGGCCACCGGCGTCACCCTGCTCATCGACGAATCGCCGCAGATGGTGCTGATCTCCTCGTTCGATCCGGTGCGCCGCGAGATCGCCCGGGTCGCGCTGGAGAGCCTGGTCCAGGATGGCCGCATCCACCCGGCGAGCATCGAGGAATTTGTGAAGCGCGCGCAGGACGAGATCGACCAGCACACCGCGCAGGCTGGCGAAGAGGCGGTGACCCGGCTCAACATCAACGGCCTGCACGGGGAGCTCATCAAGCTGCTCGGCAAGCTGAAGTACCGCTTCAGCTACACCCAGAACGCGCTCGATCATTCGGTGGAGGTGGGCTTCCTCGCCTCGATGCTGGCGAGCGAGCTGGGCCTCGATCCCAACATCGCCAAACGGGCCGGCCTGCTCCACGACATCGGCAAGGCCGTCGACGGCGAGTTCGAGGGCAGCCACGCGTTGATCGGCGCCGAGGTGATCAAGCGGCACGGCGAAACGCCCATCGTCGTCAATGCCGTGGCGGCGCACCACGAGGAAGTAAAGCCGGAGACGGTGTATGCCGGCATCGTCATCCTCGCCGACACGATCTCGGCGGTGCGCCCCGGGGCGCGCGCCGAGTCGATGACCAATTATCTCCAGCGTCTCGAGCGCCTCGAGAAGCTCGCGATGTCGATCGAGGGCGTGCAACAGGCCTTCGCCATCCAGGCCGGCCGCGAGATTCGCGTCGTGGTTAAACCCGAGGTGGTCAGCGATGAGGCGGCCCAGGAACTGGCCAAGACGCTCCGCCGCCGGGTCGAGGAAGAGCTGCAGTACCCGAGCACAATCAAGATCACGGTGATCCGCGAGCAGCGCTACACCGAGACGGCCACGTAGCGCGGGCCGGAGGCCCGCAAGTAACAAGTTTCAAGTGGCAAGTAACAAGAGCAGGACAGCGGGCCGGCGGCCCGCAATTAACGGGGTTTTGCCGACAACGTGCCACTTGATACTTGGTACTTGGTACTTTCTGGCGGGCCGGCGGCCCGCATGCTGACTTCTTGCCACTTGTTCCTTGTTACTTGATCCTTTCTTCCCGCCACCATGTCCGATTCGAAAATTCTCCAGACTTTCCCCAATCCGCAGCCGGCGCGCGACTACACGATCGAGCACACGCATCACGAGTTCACGTCGCTCTGCCCGATGACGGGCCATCCGGATTTTGCCGAGATCACGGTGCGCTACGTGGCGGACCAGCGCTGCGTCGAGCTCAAGTCGCTCAAACTTTATTTTCACGCCTACCGCAACGAGGGCATATTCTTCGAGGCGGCCACCAACCGGATTTGCGACGATCTCGGTGCTGTGTTGCGGCCGCGCAGCCTGACAGTGATTTCGCGTTGGAAGGCACGCGGCGGTTTCACCTCGATCATCACCGCCGAATGGTCGCCGTCGCGCCGGCGGCGGGGCTAGCGCTTGGTATGGCGGGAGAGGTGGGCGATCAGGAGCGTGTAGAAACAGAGGACGATGTTTTGCAGCGGCAGCTGCAATGGGGTGGGCAGGGAGTAGATGATCGCCGCCCCCGGCAACCAGACGCTGAGGCTGGACAGCAGCATGGGCAGGACGCGACGCCCATACCACCCCGACACCCGGATGTCAGCCATCACCCGGGCCATCGAGAAACCGCTTTCGCTCCACTCGTAGGCCACCACGGTCAGCGGCACGGCGAACACCGGACAATAGACGAACTGGTCGAGCAGCGTTTTGATTACGACCGTCTGCGCGTCGTGGTTGGACCCGATGGTCCAGGCCAGCAGCCGGTAAAACAGGTCGACTTCAAGTCCCTTGTAGGCCCAGAAGCCGGTGAGAAACGCACCTTGCCGCCAGCCAAGCCGGGCGCCGCCGCGCGGGCCATAGCGCAGATAGAGAAACGGCAGCACGCCGCCGCAAAAACCCGTGGAAATGATGCCCGACACCAGCCCCAGATCGACGCGCACCGCGCTCAGCCGGGCAACGATGCGATGGGTTGGCGCATGCCAGTAATAGGCCAGCACCAACGCCAGTGCCATGACTTGGAGCACCGACCCTGGCAGCAGGTTGGCGCGCGCGGCGCGCAAGCCGCCGCGCCAGGGCGCTTCGGGGGAGACGGGGACGGTCGACATGAAAGCAATCAGGTTCGCGGTGCGGTACGCGCAGGGCGAGAGCGATTTTCGATAAGCCTGGATTTTGCAGATTTGGAAACCACGAATGACCAAAAACCCGAACCCGGGAAGTTGAACCACGCATGAACGCGAATTAACACGAAGGGAAACTGCGCAACGCCGCGGCGGATCTGGTTCAAGGCAGGGCGCGTTATCCCCAACGCGCCGGGCTGGCCAGGGCGCAACGTCCAAGGATACGGACGGCGGCTTAAGGATAAGCCGCCCTACCACCGATCAATCGAGCAGGGCGCGAGAGACCGGCCCCAAACGCAAGCAGGGCGGGTGTTGGCACCCGCCCTGCGTTACGAACGATCACCGGTTGGTCGGCGGTGATCTGGTGTCTGGTCAGCCTGTATGCACGATGTCGCAGGCGCCCCCGGCGCAGGCAACGGTTTCCTTGAGTTTGGTTTCGTCGGTGCGTTCGAGGAGCTTCGTGTAGTCCACCGTCTGGTAACGAAGTTTGTTCCAGCGCGCGATGTCCTCCTCGGTCGTCACGGCTTCGCGGGGCGCCTGGGCGTAGCGTTTGTCGCCGTCGTGCGCGAAGAGGGAGATGCCGGTGAAGTATTCGCGATTTTCCCAGATGAAATCGGCGACGCGGTCCCATTCGTCGGTGCAGGCCGTGCAGGTGTTCGAAACGTTGTGGTGCAGGCCGGGCGAGCGGCCCTGGTCGGCGGTGCCGGCCTCCACCCAATGCTTTTGCACGAGCTTCACGAATTCGAGGAAATCCAGTGCGGTGAGCTCGTCGCGCAGGATGGCATGGGCGGGCGCCTCCACCGGGAAGGTGATCACGTCGTCCGCGTCGGGATTGTACACGGAAGGCTCCGACATGTGCGGATTGGAGGTGTGGAAATGCTGGTAGACGGGGTCCTTCCGGTTGGCCTGCACGCGGCGGAAATAGCGGCGCGCGTGGTGCGGGTGGATGCCCGAGGCGGCGCCGAGCAGGAGCGAGGCGGTGCCCTCGGGTTTCACGCAGGTCAGGCGGGCGGCAGGGCGGATGCCCAGCAGCCCGGCCACCAGCCGGTTGGTCACGCGGACGAGACGGGCGCCGCGCTCGAGGGTGGAGGGGTTGAACAGCACCTCGGGGTTGTCCATGAGGCCGCAGATCGAGACGCCGAGCAGCGCGTCGCGTTCGTTGAGGTAGCACGTCACGGGGCCGAGGAACGGCATCTTCGTGTAGGCGGCCTGGAGCGTGCCGACCACGGCGGCGTGCAGGCAGGCGTCGAAGAACAGTTCTTCGTTCGTCGTGGCGGCGCCGTTGATCGTGGTGAGATTGCACATCTGCCAGCCGGAGAGGCGGGTGTCGGGGCCGAGCTCGCCCTCGTAGCCGAGGGAGCGCAAATGCCGCGCCTCGTCCTCGGACAGCGGCCCCTGGATCACCGGGTGCAGCCCGATCTCGCAGCATGGATTGCAACCGTACTCCGGATTGCTGGTGAAATAGAAGCCGGGTTCGCCGAACTCCTTCTGGGCGTGGAAGAGCTTGCGGAAGGTGGCCTCGTCGGCCGAATTGCGCAGGATGACGGCGGAGTTGTTGGAGGCCGAGCGCTGCGGATGCTTGCTGAACCAGTCGCCGGTCTTGGCCGTCATCATCTCCTCGTCGTCGGGCGAGAACAGGCAGATCGTCGCCGAGCGGCGGATACCGCCGGCCAGGACGGAGCGCGCGACGTGCATGCAGATGTCGTACACCTCGATCGGGCGCAGCTTGCGGCCGCCGGCGCCGAGGAGGATGCGTTCGGTCTCGGCGAGCGCGTGCTTCAGCGGCAGGTGGCCGGGGGCCTTGCCGCCGGAGGTCTTGAGCGCGGCGCCGCGCGGGCGGATTTGCGAGAAGGTAAACTCGACCTTGGTGTTGTCGCAAAAACTCTGGAACAGCGCCAGGAGGGCATCGGACCAGCCCTCGATCGTGTCGGGGATGGTGTGATGCACGACGGTCAGATCGAGCTCACGGCCGCGCACGGGCAGGGCGGGCAGCTGGGCGACGTGATGCTTCTGGACGGAGAAACCGCAGCCGGTGCCGGAGAGGAGCAGGTAAAAATACTCGCGGAAGAAACCGAGGCGGTCGGCGGGGCTGTAGGCGCAGTTGAACATGCGCGCATTGTTCTTGAGGATCGCCACGCCGCCGAACTGCAGCGAGCGCATCGAGGGCAGCACGCGGCGGGCGCGCACGGCGTCGAAAGCCCGGGCGATCAGCCCTTCAAGCGACTGGCCGAGCAGCCACTCGCCCACGCGCTGGCGATCGGCGGGGGAGACGAGCGCCGCCAGCTCGGCGGACAGCGTGTCGGGAGTGCGATGCTCGAGCTTGTCGGCAAAATGGTCCCGGTGCATCTGCGCCACGCGGGCGACGGCCTCGCCATAAGTTTCGCGGCGGCCGAGCTCGGGCCGGTAGCGGGCGTATTTCGAGGAGGCGATGTAATCGGCGAGGCCGTTGTCCTCGTATTTGGCGAGGCGGCGTTCGGCCTGGCGCTGGCGGTAAATAATGTAGCTGCGCGCAACCTCCCACTCGCCCTCGGAGGCGATGGCCTTTTCGACGATGTCCTGGATCTGTTCGATCGAAGGATAACGGCCCGAGCGGTAGACGAGTTCGATCATCTGCTGCGCGCGGTCGGTGATGGCCATGGCGCGAAGGAACGTGGTGGTATCGACACCCCAGCGCTGGGCGGCATCGTCGCGGTGGGGATTGGGCGCGCCATTGGTCTGCACGTCACGAAATGCGAGCGCAATGGCGCGGGTGATTTTGGCCCTGTCCCAAGAGGCGAGATGGCCGTCGCGTTTGACGACCATGTGTTCACGGGGGGCCGAAGGAGGAGCAAAACGACGCAGGAGCGCCGATGCATGAGAGGCGTTCATTTTACAGAAAGAAAAGTGGATTGGGAGGCTGGCAGGAACGCGCTCCCGCTATACGAGTGCGGGTAGCGTAGGGTGCACGAGTTAGGGCAACTTTATCACAGGTGACCACTATTAGTTGTGGTCCATGCATGGTTTACCTCCAATTAGTAGGGGGGCTTCATCGCCGACAAGAAATGATGAACCTCGCCCCGAGGAGTCGTCATTAGGCGCATTTAAGGGTTGGTGGCAGGTCATTCCAGCTGTCAGGGAAGAAGCCCAAGAATGTCGCCGGAAAGCAAGCGGGAGTTTGTCACAAATTGCTCCCAGGCGGCGGTGGATAAGTTGCCGGTGGCCCCGACTCCGGTCGAAGCCGGGTGAGCCAGTTCAAGACCCGGCGCCCAGCGGGTGTTGGCGGGCGCAGCTGGGGACGAAAGCAGGCTTCCACGAGGTCTGCACAGGAGGCGGGGCGGGCGCGCCCCGGCGCATTTGCTTTTGTTTCGACTGGGTGGAGGCCGGCGGCATAACCCCAGCTCACCAGCGGTTCCCATGCGCCTCGCCACCATTCTGCCTCGCGCGAGCGTCGAGCCCGTGGCGGTAGCCGCGGCTCCCGATGGCAAATGGGTGGAACTCGCCGCCCTCACCGGCCGCACCGTGCCGCGGCTGGAGGATGCCCTGTCCTGGTTGTTCGCGCATACCGCCCACCTGGCCGGGCGGGCCGCGACCTGGCGCGGGCCGCGGTATCAAGAAAGCGAATTCATTTTTCAGCCGCCGGTCGCGCGGCCGGCGGCGGTGCGCGATTTCGACGCCTTCGAGGCCCATGCGCAAGCCTGCCGGGCGCGCGGCGGCCGGTCCCTGCCGGCGGCCTGGTACGAGATGCCGGTGTTTCACTTTGCCAACCACCATGCGCTGGTGGGCCACGAGGCCTCCGTCTGGGCGCCCCGCGATTCGCAGGCGCTCGATTTCGGGCTCGCCCTGGGTGTGGTGATCGGCCGGGGCGGGCGCAATATCCCGGAGCGCAGCGCGTGGGAGCACGTCGCGGGCCTGACCATCGTCAACGACTTTGCGGCGCGCGATCTCGAGCTGCGGGAGCTGCCGGCCGGCCTGGGCCCGGCGAAGGGCCGGGACTTCGCCACCGCCGTCGGCCCGTGGCTGGTAACGCGTGACGCGCTGGCCGACCGCATCGCGGGCGACCGTTGTGCGCTGACGATGGTGGCGCGCGTCAACGGCCGCGAATTGACGCGGGGCGATGCCGGCTCGCTCTACCATCCGATCCCGCGACTCATCGCACAGGCGGCGCGCGACGCCGAGCTTTTCCCGGGCGATCTGCTCTGCACGGGCCCGGTGGGCGGAGGCTGCATTCTCGATCTCGGGCCGGAGAATACCGGCGGCTGGCTCAAACCCGGCGATGTCGTCGAGCTGGAGATCGAGCGACTCGGCCTCCTGCGCACCCGGATCGTCGCCCGCCCGGCTTGATGGACTTTTATGCGTCTCGACTTCACCCAACTTGTCCCGCGCGATGCCTATGGCTGGATGACGGCCACGATCCTGCCGCGTCCGATCGCCTGGGTCTCCACCATCGCGGCCGACGGGCGGACCAACCTCGCCCCGTTTTCCTTCTTCCAGGGCGTTACCGCCAATCCGCCCACGCTCCTGTTCGTGCCGGTCAACGACCGCCACGGGCAACCCAAGGACACGCTGCGCAACATCGGGCAGGTGCCGGAATTCGTGGTGAACCTCGTCCCCTTCGCGCTGGCCGAAAAGATGAACGCCACGGCGGCGCTGCTGCCGTACGGCGAGAGCGAGTTCGACGCCTTCGGCATTGCCGCCGCGCCGAGCGAGCGCGTACGTCCGCCGCGGGTGGCGGAGGCGCCGGTGGCGTTCGAGTGCACGCTGCACCAGATCGTGCGGGTGGGCGAGGGGCCGATCGCCGGGAACATCGTGATCGGCCGCATTCAGCTGGCGCACATCGACGATGACGTGCTCGGGGCCGATGGCCGGCCGGATGTAGCCAAACTTGATCTCGTCGGCCGCCTCGGCGGCGAGAGCTACTGCCGCACCCGCGACACGTTTGCCCTGAAGCGGCCGGACCGGTAGTAAAATGCCATGGCCACGGGAGCAGCGGTTTCGATCGTACTCGTTCTCATTCTCTCTGCCGAATCAGTCCCGGACGAACGAGAACGAGAATGAGAACGACGAACGAACGTTGCCCGCGCCGAAACCGGCGCGGCTTCTTTTCAAACCTGTCTCGGCAACAGCCTACTCCCGCCAGAGCTGGAGGGTCTTCAGGTAGTTGCCGCGCTCGTAGGCCTCGGAGTCGGGGCAATTGCGCAGGCTGAGGGCGCCGATCATCTGTTCGACCGACTCGTACTCGTGGGCCTCCATCCACTCGGTCAGCCCCTTGAGCAATTCGCCCATGCGTTCCGGGCCGCGGATCAGCAGGGTGGCCACCACCTGCACGGCATCGGCGCCGGCGAGCAGCGATTTCACGATGTCGGCCGGCGTGTGCACGCCGCCGCCGCAGGCGAGGCTCAGATTGACCTGATCGCGCAGGAGTCCCAGCCACCGGATGCGCAGGCGGAGATCCTCGGAGGTGGAGAGTTCGAGTCGCGGGACAACTTCGAGCGACTCGATGTCGATCTCGGGCTGGAAGAAGCGGTTGAACAGCACCACGCCGTCGATTTTTTTCTCTTCCAGTGCACCGACGAGATTGGCCACCGAGGTGTAGAAGGGCGACAGCTTGACCGCCACGGGAATGCTCACGCTGCTCCGGACGGCGCGCGCGATGTCGAGCACGCGTTGTTCGATCTCCGCCGCGGTGGCGCGGCGCTGCGAGGCGAGGAAATAGGTGTTGAGCTCGAGCGCGTCGGCGCCCGCCTGCTCGATCTGCTTGGCGTGCTCGATCCAGGAGCCGACGTTGGTGCCGTTGAGCGAGGCGATCACCGGCAGCCCGGTGGCTGCCTTGATCTTCGCGAGGTGGGCGAGATACTCCTCGGGGCCGACGGCATAGTCGTCCGTATGGGGAAAGAAATTGGTGGCCTCGGCGAAATTGTCCTCCCAGCGCGTGACGTGGCGGTCGAGCGCGATCTTGTTGCCCTCGATCTGCTCGGCGAAGAGCGAATGCATGACGATGGCGGCGGCGCCGGCCTCTTCCAGGCGGCGGACGTTGTCGAGATTGTCGACGAGCGGCGAAGCGCCGGGCATCAGAGGATTTTTGAGCTTCAGGCCGAGGTAGGTGGTGGAAAGATTCATGGCGGCGAAGTCGTTAAGGGAACCGTGATGCGGAAACCGGACACAAAAAAGCCGCGAGCGCAAGCAGGTGGCACAATGACCACCGGCTCACGCTCGCGGCGATGCAGAATCAGGTCGTGGGCTTGGCCGCGGCCGGAGCGGGTGCCGGGGCGGGGGGCACGGCGGCGGCATGCGCTTCCGCCATGTGCTTGTAGTTCGCCACGCGTTCGTCGACCGCCGCCTGGGCGCGCTTGGCCAGTTCGGCCGCACGTTCCGGCTGCGTCTTGTAGAGGATCTGGTAGCGGATTTCGTTCGCGGTGAACGCGCTGACCGGTTGCTTCGGCGGCGCGGAATCGAGCACGAGCGGAGCCAGACCCTTGGCAGTGCGGGCCGGGTCGAAGCGGATGAGCGGCCAGTAGCCGGTTTCGACGGCCAGCTTTTGCTGGTCGAGACCGTTGGCGAGGTTGAAGCCATGCGCGATGCAGTGCGCGTAGGCGATGATCAGCGACGGTCCGGGATGCGCCTCGGCTTCGAGGAAGGCCTGGACGGTCTGGCTGTCCTTCGCCCCGAAGGCGACGCGGGCCACGTAAACGTGACCGTAGCTGGCGGCCAGCATGGCGAGATCCTTCTTGTTGGAATCCTTGCCGGCGGCGCTGAACTTGGCGACGGCGCCGAATTGCGTGGCTTTCGAGCATTGACCACCGGTGTTCGAATAGACCTCGGTGTCGAGCACGAGGACATTGACCTTGCGGTTGCCCGCGAGGACGTGGTCGAGGCCACCGTAGCCGATGTCGTAGGCCCAGCCGTCACCACCGATGACCCAGACGGATTTCTTCACCAGGTAGTCGGCGAAGGTCAGGAGGGCGGCCGCCTTCGGATCGGTGAGCTTGGCGAGGAGGCCCTTCAGTTCGGCGACGTGCGCGCGGACGGCCGCGATGCTCGCATCGGTCTTCTGGTCGGCATTGCGAATGCCGTCGACGAGCGCGGCGGGCAACTGCACGGAGAGTTCCGCGAGGAGGCGGCGCGCCTGGGCGGCGAGCTGGTCGACGCCGGAGCGCAGACCGAGGCCGAATTCCGCGTTATCCTCGAAGAGCGAGTTGGCCCAGGTCGGACCGCGGCCGTTGCGATCGGCGCAATAGGGCGTGGTTGGCAGGTTGCCGCCGTAGATCGAGGTGCAGCCGGTGGCGTTGCCCGCGATGAGGCGGTCGCCGAAGAGCTGCGTGAGCAGCTTGACGTAGGGCGTCTCGCCGCAGCCGGTGCAGGCGCCGGAGAACTCGAAGAGCGGTTGGCGGAACTGCGAACCCTTGACGTTGTCCTGACAAAGCACGGCCGGCGGGGGCGGCAGCTTGAGGAAGAATTCCCAGTTGGCGTTCTCGGCCTGGCGGAGCGGCTCCTGCGGGGCCATCATGAGCGCCTTGCGCTTGATGTCGGCCTTGTCCTTGGCCGGACAGACCTTTTGGCAGAGCGTACAACCGGTGCAATCCTCGGGCGCCACCTGGATGGTGTAGCTGTAGCCGGGCAGCTCGTTGCTGCGGAGCTTGGTCTTCTTGAACGTGGCGGGCGCACCGGCGGCCGCGGTGTCCGGGTAGGCGCCGGGGCGGATGCAGGCGTGCGGGCAGACCATGACGCACTTGTTGCACTGGATGCAGAGCGAGGAATCCCACACCGGGATTTCCTGCGCGATGTTGCGCTTTTCCCAACGCGTGGTGCTGAGCGGCCACGTGCCGTCGGGGGCGAAGGCACTCACGGGCAGCTTGTCGCCGTCGCCGGCGATCATGACGGCGGTGACACGTTTGACGAAGTCGGGCGCGGCGGGCGAGACGACGGGCGGGCGGGCCTTGGTGGTGGTCACCTTGGCCGGCACCTTGATCTCGTGCAGCGCGGCGAGCGAGGCGTCGACGGCCGCGTGGTTCTTCGCCACGACGGCGTCGCCCTTGCGGCCGTAGGTCTTCTTGATCGCCTTCTTGATGGCCTCGATGGCCTCATCGCGCGGCAGCACACCGGCGAGGGCGAAGAAGCACGTCTGCATGACGGTGTTGATCTGACCACCCATGCCGGCGGCGCGGGCGACGGAGTAGGCGTCGATCGCGTAGACCTTCAACTTGAGTTCGATGATGCGGGTCTGCACCTCGAGCGGCAGGCGGTCCCATACCTGCTCGGCGGGCGCGGCGAGATTGAGCAGCAGCGTGCCGCCGGGGATCGCCTGGGAGAGCACCTCCATGCGTTCGACGAACGGGAAATGATGTACCGCCACGAAGCTGGCGCGGCTGATGAGATAGGGGGAACGGATCGGCTGCGGGCCGAAGCGCAGGTGCGATACGGTCATGGCGCCGCTCTTCTTCGAGTCGTACACGAAGTAGCCCTGCGCGTAGAGGTCGGTGCCCTCGCCGATGATCTTGATCGAATTCTTGTTGGCACCCACGGTGCCGTCGGCGCCGAGGCCGTAGAACACGGCGCGGCGGGTGTCGTCGGTCTCGATGTCGAACGTCTCGTCAAACGGGAGCGAGCGATGGGTGACGTCGTCCATGATGCCGACGGTGAAACGCTTCTTCGGCTGGGCTTTTTTGAGCTCGTCGAAGACCGACTTGGCCATCGCGGGCGAAAACTCCTTCGAACCGAGGCCATAGATGCCGCCGATGAGGCTGATCCTGGCGGCGCGGTCGCTCTCGTACAGGGCGGTGGCGACGTCGAGGAAGAGCGGCTCGGCCAGCGCGCCGGGCTCCTTGGTGCGATCGAGCACGGCGATCTTCTTCACGGTGGCGGGCAACGCGGCGAGCATCGCGGCGGCGTCGAACGGCCGGTAGAGGCGCACGCGGACCACACCGGTCTTTTCGCCGTGGGCATTGAGATACTTGGCGGTCTCGGCGACGGTCTCGGCGCCGGAGCCCATGATGACGACGACCCGGTCGGCGTCGGGTGCACCTTCGTAATCGAAAAGCTTGTAGGCGCGGCCGGTGCGGGCGGCAAAGGCATCGAATGCCTCCTGCACCTTGCCGGCGGCGACCTGGTAGAAGGGATTACAGGCCTCGCGGGCCGCGAAGAACACGTCGGGATTCTGCGCCGAGCCGCGGATGATGGGCCGGTCGGGCGTCATCGCCTTGGCGCGGAAAGCCTTGATCTGGTCCTCATCCATGAGCGACAGCAGGTCGTCGTCGCCCACGCGGTCGATCTTCTGCACTTCGTGGGAGGTGCGGAAACCGTCGAAGTAGTGCAGGAACGGCACGCGGGTGGCGAGGGTGGCGGAGTGGGCCACGGCGGCGAAGTCATGCGCCTCCTGGACCGAGCCGGAGCACAGCATGGCGAAGCCGGTCTGGCGGCAGGCCATGACGTCCGAGTGATCGCCGAAGATCGAGAGCGCGTGGGTGGCCAGCGCGCGGGCGGTGACGTGAATCACGCACGGGTGCAGCTCGCCGGCGATCTTGTACATGTTGGGGATCATCAGCAGCAGGCCCTGCGAGGCGGTGAACGTGCTCGCCAGCGCGCCCGTCTGCAGTGCGCCGTGCAACGCGCCGGCTGCGCCGCCCTCCGACTGCATTTCAATAACCTCGGGGATGTGCCCCCAGAGATTCTTTATCTTTTTGGCGGCCCATTCGTCGACCCATTCACCCATCGGGGACGACGGCGTGATCGGATAAATGGCGAACAGTTCGCAGATGCGGTAGGCGACGTCCGCAACGGCTTCATTGCCGTCGAGGGTAACTTTTTCGGAAGAGAGTGGCTTTATCACAGGTTAACAGTAACCGGGCGGGCGAAGCAGGGCTTCGCACCGCTTGCCCATCGCAGCGCATTTTTTGCGGGACCGGTTGCGCAGCTAATCGATGCGTGCATGGTGGTTCATGCGCAGCTGGCTATCGTTAAGCGGGTTCCTTACGGCCACATTCGCGGCGTGCGCGGTGGGAGGATTCTTCACGGCCACCAGCGTTGGCACCTGGTATCGAACATTGCGCAAACCCGGTTGGAATCCGCCGGCCTGGTTGTTCGGGCCGGTCTGGACCGTGCTGTATGTCATGATGGCGGCGGCGGCCTGGCGGGTATGGCCGCTGCGGCAGCAGTCTGGCGTGGCGGCCGTGATCCTCGGATTTTTTGTTCAGCTCGTCCTCAATGCCGGCTGGTCCGCATGCTTTTTCGGGCTGCGCAAACCCGGTGCGGCTCTGGGCGAAATCGTCCTGTTGTGGCTGCTGCTCGTCTGGCTGCTCTGGCGGTTCTGGATGCTGGACCGGTGGGCGGGGGTGCTGTGGGCGCCGTACGTGCTCTGGGTGAGCTTTGCCACCGGGCTCAATTTCGCGATCTGGCGCCTCAATGCCATCTGCCGTCAGTCCGGACGTCCGGCCAGAGTTCAGGCTGCGGGCGGCACCACGGCGCGGAATACGGCGAAGAAGTGACAGATGCTGCCCGCGAGCACGCAACCATGCCACACCGCGTGGTGGTAGCGCCGCGATTTCCACATGTAAAAGATCGTGCCGCCTGTGTAGCAGAGTCCGCCGGCCAGCAGCCACCAGAGTCCGGTGGACGGTACCACGGCCAACAACGGCCGCGTCGCCACGATCACGAGCCAGCCCATGCCGAGATAGATCAAGGTCGACGCGAAGCGAAACCGGCCGGTGAACCAGAACTTCAGCACCAGGCCCACCGCGGCGAGTCCCCAGATGATGCCGAACAGGCTCCATCCCCACGGTCCGCGCAGATTCACGAGCAGGAACGGCGTGTAGGTACCCGCGATCAGCACGAAGATCGCCGCGTGGTCGATTTTGCGCCAAAGCATCTTCAACGACCCGGTTCGAATGCAGTGATAGAGGGTCGAGCTCATATAGAGGAAAATGAGGGACGCGCCGAAGATGGCCGTGCTCACCACGCGCCAGGCATCGCCGCGCAACGCCGTCAGCGTGACCAGCACCGCCAATCCCGCCACGCTCAACACCGCGCCGAGGCCGTGGCTCAGGCTGTGGAGAAATTCTTCGCGGGCCGTGTAATTCGAGGCGGGAGCGGTGGTGGACATGCCCGTGGTTTCGCAGCCGCCGCGCGCCTTGGCAAAACCGAATTTGGTTTTTCCGGGAAATTTTTTGTGCTGCGACCAAGACGTGGCCGCGAGCGCCCGCGGGTGGACGAGCCGCCACTCGCGGGCGCTCGCAGCTACAGGGAAACCCAGCGTTTCAGTCGCGCCGCTTCCCGCCTACGGCAGGGGATCGTGGAAGCGGATGCGGCAGGTGCCGGGGGCGACGATCTCGAACGGGTCCTTCCGGATAATCCCCTCGGCAATTTCCTGCGCGGGATCGAACTTGAAATCGAGCTCCAGCTCCTTGCCCGGCACGTCGGTGTTGAACAGGATCGTCGATCTGCCCAGGCGGATGAGATAGCGCATCCGGTGGAGCGCGCCCTTGCCCTTCTGGCCGTTCTTGATCGGAGAGTACATGAATTCGCACTCGCCCCCGGCCTTGGTGTACCGGGCGACCACGGTGTAGATGCTGGTGAAATCGACCAGGATGCGGCCGACCGCGAAAATCTCCCCCTTGCTGTCGGCCAGCGAGAAATCGCCGACGTGCTTCAACGCGGGGCCGATCTCCCGTTCGAGGGTTTCATCGTCCGGACGCTGCTCGGCCCGGCCGCATAGCGGGGCGACCAGCAGAACCAGGAGGGTTAGTGGGAAAATGGATCGCAGGAGGGAAGGGAAAGGACGGGGAGGATCGCCGCGGATCATGTGGCGAAATGAAGGCGGAAGGCGGGCGCAGGCAACCCCGATCGCTGCAGCCGCGCCATAGGTTCAAACAACGTCACGCTTCCGAACCCAAGCAGTTGAACCACGAACCGCACGAAGCGAAGAAGGCAGTTTTACCGCGAAAGAACGCGAAGTGACGCGAAGGTTGGATTAGCGAAGATTGGCGTGAATTAGCGGCTCCATCTGCGGCGTTTGGGTTTTTGGTCGCTGCTCGCCAGGATTGAAAAAACGCGGCCGGTCGCCGACGATGCGATCCACCGCCATGAAATCTTTTCGCCAGGAACTCTGGTTCGAGGTGCCGCGCCGCCGCGCTTACCTCAACATCACCCCGCAAGTCGAAGCCGCTCTCCGCGCCAGCGGCATCCGCGAGGGGCTTTGCCTCGTCAACGCCATGCACATTAGCGCGAGCGTGTTCATCAACGACAACGAGTCCGGCCTCCATGCCGACTTCGAGCGCTGGCTCGAAAAGCTCGCGCCGGAGAAACCGCATTCGCAGTACGAGCACAACCGCACCGGCGAGGACAACGCCGACGCCCACCTGAAGCGCACCGTCATGGGCCGCGAGGTCGTTGTCGCCGTGACGGGTGGCGAGCTCGATTTCGGCCCATGGGAGCAGATTTTCTACGGCGAGTTCGACGGCCTGCGCCGCAAGCGCGTCCTCGTGAAAATCGTCGGCGAATGAAGCGTGACTCATAGCGGAAGCGCTTTCGCTTCCGCCCGGCTCTGGCGGAAAGGGAAGCCGTTCCGCTACAACGTAGGACCGTGTCTCAAGCGCGGCCGGTGCTGTTTTGTCCTGCAGGCATCAATGGGCTGAATGGGTCGGCGTCCCCGCCGCGAATCGCAACACGCGGCTCAGTTCAAATTGGAGAGCCTCGCGCGCCCTGTCATCCCTCGGCACATTCCAGAGTGCCAGCGTCAGTACCTGCATTTCCTGTTTGCGGCGACCGGCGCGTATTTCCTGCCAGCGCCAGTTGGCCCAATCGCGCCATTGGTCGGCCGGTGCTTGAAGAACCCGCCCCGAGCTCATCTCAACCGCACAGTAGAAGACGGAAAACTCTTCACCGGCTTCCTCGAATCGCAGGGTTTGAAACGTGATTTCCCGGCGGCCGACTTGCATTTGCACGGGGCTGAGCTCGGCGACCAGACGCATCCCGGACATCGGAAAACAGATCTTCGGGTTGTGCAGCAGTACGGCATATTGAGCCTTCTGCCCGGTTTGCCAGCGGAGGAAATAGCCGCCGCGTTTCGCCCCATCCGCGGCGTTCCAGAAGCCTCCTTCTGCTTGGTCGCATCCGAGCATGGCCAAAGCGTCGGGCGAGATTGGCAGCACGTGGAAGCCGGGTTGCTCGCGGGGAAATTCGACGGTCCACGCGTCCGCATCGGCGCGTCCTGGATCGGGCCGATGGTACCACCAGCGGGTGCCGAACTCGCCGGTCAATAGCAGGGCCGCGACCAAACCCAGGAGGAAGATCGGAAAACGCTGGGTTGCCGCTGGCTCGTACCCGAGTGGCGGCGAGGCCGGCGGCGGTCCGGTTCTGCTCCACCGCCACGCGATCAGTACCAGGCTGCCGATGGTCAGGCCCAGGGTGGCATAGCCGACGGCATCGTGCCACTGCGCGATCGCCGCGGCTCCGTGGCGCGCCGCTTCCCAGACCAAAAAGCTGGTCCGCAAAAAATTGGCGACGACGGCCAGTCCGATTCCAATCGCCAGCAGGGCCCAGCGACGGCGTACGGCAAAACGGCCATATTCACCCAGAAAAAGCGCAATCATGACAATGCTCTGGAGGGAACGGATGCCAGAACAGGCTTCTTCAACTCCCACCAGCCCCGAGCTGACTTCGATCACGTTGCCCCGAACGATGGCGGGCTGGCCGAGTTCATTGACGAGATTGGCGGCTGTCGCCGTGATTGCGGGGGTCAGGCCGACCACCAAGGGTTGTCGCACGACCTCAGGCCAGGGCAGGGCTACGAGTGCGAAACAAAAGGGAAACGCAAAATGGCCCGCCCACTTGCGCCCACCGATCGTACCGGCGATGCCCAAAGAGATGGCGAGCGCACTCAAGGTGAAAAGCCACAGCATACCCGGCCATTGGGGAAATGCTTCCAGACAGAGCCGGGAAAACGTCAGCAACCCGCCACCGATGAGGGCGAGAAATACCCAGACCCAACAACTCGGGCTTTCGCCGGGGCGTGGGCGGGTCTGCCATCGTTCACCAAAAAGAAACACCGACAGAGCCGGCACGACCCAGCCAAATTGGTACTCGGGGACACTGCTCCACACGAAGTGCTGGCGCCACCAGGTGAGCGTCCAAAGGCCACCAACCACGGCGAAACCCAGGCGTTTGAAGCGGATCGCGTTTCCCGGCATTATGCTGATGGCAGTAGCCCGACCGGTACTCATCGGGCAAGTGCCTTGGCCGACGGCGACGGGGAGGTTTTTGCGAAACGACCGCGGGCTTCTTCCAACAGACTTGCTTCCTCCGGCAAAAGCGGTGCCTTTTCCGCCAGGGTCAGGTATCGGTATGCCAGGGGCGAATTTCGCGTGGCGACAAGGAGCGCGCCATAGAAGAGGGCACGGCCGGGCTTTTCCAGCTCGGCCGACGGAAGTTTCTCCATGAGGGTGAGTGCGGCCCCGGCCTGTTGCTGGCGCCAGAGCGAGAAGGCCTGAATCGTCGCAAAGTACGCGTTGTCAGGTTCGCTTGCATATAGTTTCTGCGCCTTTTGCGCCACGGGCGACGCCGGCGGTCCTTTTTCGAGCAAAAGCGAGGCCATGACCCAATCGCTCTGCATCTCGCGATCCTCCGGATGCAGCTCGATCCCCAGTGCAAAAGTATCGCGCAGCCCGGCGGTATCTTTTCGCTGATGATAGTGGAGTGCGAGTTGCTGTAGCGCCCAGGTTTCGTCGGGATAACTTTGAGCAATGCACCGGAGGGTCGCAGAGATTTCGTGGTCCATGCCCCACAGCGTGGCGAGGCGCAACAGGACGCGCAGGCCGGGCAGGTTCTGTTTGTTCAAGATCAGGATTTCCTTCCAAATATCTTGGGCGAGCTCCGGCCGTTGCCGTTCGTGCAGGAGTCGGGCGGTCATGGCCGCCTGGATGCTATCTTGGAGAATCGGCCCCCA
>DATJPQ010000292.1:0-15241 GCA_035506315.1 Opitutaceae bacterium | reverse complement strand
GGCGCACATGCTGCGCTGATCGGAGTTCGGCGTGGTCCAAAGCGAATCACCCCGGGCGGTCGCCGCGGAGAACAGGCAAACCAATGCGGCCACAAACCAGCAGCCGGTGGCAAAAAGCCAGAGGGCCGAGGGAAACGTACGCAGGGAGGCGGAGAGGAGGTAACGCATGGGATTAGAAGCGTACTTGCACGCGGTTTTCGGCAATGACCTGGGCGGTGATGTCCTTTTTCGATTCCAGATTGCGCACCGTGACCATGTCGCCCGCGGCCCCGCTCTGCATGGCGAGGGCCTTCAAGGTGACGGTGAGCGGGCCTTCAATGGCGGCGACCTCGATCAGGTCCCCCTTGCGGACCAGCGCGCGGCGGGCGACGTCGCGCCAGGTGAGGACCCGGCCGGCCGGCACACTGCGGGCAAAAGTGAAGTCGTGATCGGCGAGGTCGGCCGGCAGCGAATCGTGCTCGCGCAGGAAATCGACCCGGCGGACATCGAGCGCGGCGGGATCGAACCCGTCGCCGCGATTCGCCGGCAGGCGCGTGACCCAGGCATCGCGCACGAGCTGAAGGCGGAGCAGGACGGAGGTTTCACCCAGCGGGGTGCCCGCGGATTCCAGGCGGACGCGGAGCAGCAGGGAGGGGGCGGGCTGGGTCGGAAATTCGGCGATCACCAGTGCGACGGGGGCGGCCGCCGGGGCGGGCTCGACCCAGGGGCGGGACAGCTCCAGCTGCAAATCGCCCACCAGGTTGAAATGCTCGACGAGCTGTTGTGAGAGGGCCGCGAGCGCCTGCTCGCGGGTCAAGGTAAAGGTGGCGGCGGGCAGACCGGGGGCCGGCGCCGGACCGAGATCGGCGGACGGCGAACGCGCAGCCGGGAGCGACGGATCGGACTGGGCCAGGCTGCGCGGGACCGGGAGCACGGCGCAAAGCACCGCGAAGGAGATGAGAAAAGGACTGAGCGAGCGGTAGTTCATCAGCGCTTCATCTGGGCGACGTTTTGCAGCATTTCGTCGGAGGTCTGGATGGACTTGCTGTTGATCTCGTAGGCGCGTTGCGCGACGATCAGGTTCACCATTTCCTCGACGATGTTGACGTTGGAGTTCTCCACATAGCCCTGCATGACGGAGCCGTAGCCGGCCTCGGTCGGATTGCCCTGCTCGGGGGTGCCGCTCGCCTTGGTTTCCTCGTACAGGTTGCCGCCGACACTTTTCAAACCGGCGGGATTGGCAAAGCGGGTCAGGGTGATCCGGTACGACTGGTTGCCGCTCGAACTGGTGGTCGTGACCTCGCCGTCCTGGGAAATGCTGATCGAGGTGGTGCCCTGCGGCACCGGCTGGAAACCGACCACCGGCAGGCCGGCCGCCGTGACGATCTGGCCATTGGCATTCTGCTGGAACGCGCCATCGCGGGTGTAGGCCAGTGTGCCATCGGGCCGTTGCACTTCGAAGAACCCGTCGCCCTGAATGGCGAGATCCAGCTGCACGCCGGTGTTGCTGAGCTGGCCCTGGGTGAAGACCTTCGACGTGGAGGCGACGCGCGAACCATTGCCCACCTCGATGCCGGTCGGCACGAGATTGCCGCCGCCGGAATCGACGCCGGAGCTCTTCGGCGTCTGGTAAAGAAGATCCTGAAACTCGATCTTGCTGCGCTTGAAGCCCGGCGTGTTGACGTTGGCGAGATTGTTCGCGATCGTGTTCAGGTTGAGCTGCTGGGCATCCATGCCGGTGGCGGCAGTGTAGAGGGAGAGGTTCATGATGGCGTGGTTTTAAGCGGCCGGACGGCGGGTGCCTCAGCCGAGTTTTTCGAGTGCTTGTCCCAGCAGGTCGTCGCTGCTTTGGATGAGTTTTTGGTTGGCCTCGTAGGCGCGGCTGATGGTGACGAGATCGACCATCTCCCGCAGCGGGGCGACGTTGCTATTTTCCAAATGGAATTGCAGCACCTGGGGCTTGTCCACGGGGATGGGATCCACGCCAGGCGGGGCGATGAAGGTACCGGACGAACGCGACTGCAATTTGGTCGGATCGGCGAATCTCACCACCTGCAGGCGGCCGAGGGGGATATCGCCCTGCATCAGCTTCCCATCGAGATTGACCGTCAGCGGGCCGCCCTGGGGGTTGAGTTTGATGGGGGTGTCGGCATCGGACAAAATCGAGCCATCCTGGGTATTGGCGAGGGTGCGGTCGGCCCGGATGTGCAAATCTCCGGCGCGGGTGTAAGTCCGGCTGCCATCGGGCATCTGCACGGCAAAAAATCCTTCGCCCTGCAGCGCAATATCGAGCTCGCGGTTGGTGGGCTCGACCTCGCCATTTTGGAAACTGATGCCGTAAGTCGCCCGCGGGAAATAAGCCGGCTGACCGTCGCCGATGAGGGCTTTTTTATCCTGCGCGATTTCGCCCATCGGTTGTACGGAAAACTCGACGGTGCGCTTTTTGAACCCCGTGACCTGGCCGGAAGATATGTTTTGGGAAACAACGTCCTGCCAACGTTCCAGGGCGGAGAGCGAGGCGGCGCTTTGGTATAGACCTACATTCATGGGCGATATGCCATAAAGCCAGCCTTGTGCCGCCCGCTCAATATGCCACGGAAGTCGCTGGTTCCCAAACCACTAAAGTTTTCTAAAATCAGTCGAAATCCTCGTGGCAAAAACTGCCGGATTGGCGCGGCGTAAATCGCGGCAAGGTTTGCCGAAAATTACCACCAAGGCGGCATTGGTTTTACAGGAACGCGGAGGAAACGGAGGAGTATTGTTAACCACTAATGGATACTAATGGGCACTAATTTACGGAGCGGCCAGATAGGGGCAGTTCGAACCAACTAAATTGACCACGAATTAGCGGTTTCCCTTGAACTATAGCCGCAGGGGTCTGGCCCAACGTCCACCGCGCCGGAAGCGGCGCGGCTACATTCCGGGCGCAGCCAGAGCGATAGCAGCGGCCAATAACCAGGGGCTCGAGACTCAGCCGCCGGCGGGGTAAATGCATTCCACTTCGATGCGCTCGCCACAGGAACACGTGACGATCAAGCGCACCACCTTGTCGCCCTGTTTTATGCATTCGACCGTGGGGCCCTGGTTGCCGTGCTTCTGGCTGGAGGCGATGGCATGGGCCAGCGGACCGCCGGCGTTATTGCCCACCGGATGCAGAGGGGTGGACGGCTGGACGGGACGACCGTGCAGGAAGGGTTTCATGGAGTGGCAGGTATAGGCGCGGGCCGGGCGGGCGGTTTCTTTTCGCGCTGGCCGATCGTGAGGCTGATGGTGATGCGCTGGTTGGACTCGGAATCGGCCGGGAGGTCGGGTACGGGCCGCGTATCGGCATAGCCGGAAAGGCGCTCGATCATTTTTTCCTCGACCGCGTAATGCGTGAGCGCACGGCGGGCCGCATTGGCCCGATCGGTGGACAGATCCCAGGCCGAGTAATTTTTGGAAGTGAAATGCAGTCCGGTGCGGGTGTGCCCCTCGATCACGACGTGGAACCGGTGCTGATCGACGAGCCAGGCGAGGTTTTGCATCACAAAGTTGCCCCATTCGGAAAACTCCGCCGTATTGCCCAGGAAAAGCGGCTTGCGGGCGCGGTCGAAGAGCGTGATGTGCATGCCATCGCTCGACACCTGGATTTCGATGGGTTTGTCGGTGAGATCTTCGTCGAGATGCAGCAGGCGGTAGAAATCCTTCGCCAGCGAGCTGAGGAACTGCAGGTCGATCTCCTTCGCGTCGGTCGGCGGCGCCACCTTGCTCAGACCGTCCTCCTTTTCGCCGCTGCCCTTGTTGAGCTTGTTCGAGGCGCTTTCCATGACGCCGGAAGCCTTGTTGATCGGCGTGTTGAACGGGCTCTGGAAATAGCGCGACGTGGCCACGAGGATTTTCTGATCCTGGGCGCAAATCCACAGCACCATAAACAACGCCATCATCGCGGTGACGAAGTCCGCGTAGGCCACTTTCCAGGCCCCACCGTGATGGGCAGCGTGTTTTTTAGCCATGGAGCGTTGCGGTTACAAAGGCGATGAGGGTGGTAGGACGGAAGGCGCGGCGTTCTGGCCGACGAGCCACTCAGGCCGCCCGCACCTGGGCGTTCATGGCCTTGAGCTTGGTTTCGAGCTCCTCGGCGCCGGGTTGCACGCTGCTGTTGAGCGAGCGCCGGGCCACCTCGACCGCCGTCAAGGGCGCGAGGCCCTTGGCGAAGCCGGCCACGGCCTCCAGGATGCAACGCAGGTACTGCGCCTCGTTCTGGTTGTTAAACTTGATCCGGCTGGCCAGGGGATTGACGAAACCGTAGGCGGAAAACACGCCCAGCAGCGTGCCGGTGAGCGCTCCGGCCACGCGTTCGCCCACGGCTTCCGGTCCGTCGGCGATGGAGGCCATCGTGTTGATGATGCCCAGCACGGCGGCGACGATGCCGATGCCCGGCATGGAATCGCCCACGAGCTGGAGCACCTGCACCGGATGATCGGCCTCCTCGCCCTTCGCCTCGAGCTCGGACGTCATCAAGGCCTCCAGTTGATCGGGCTTGATCTTGCCGTCGATGACGGGCCGGAGACCGTTGAGGAGAAAATCCATCCGCACCTGGTCCTTGGTGAACCCCGGGTACCGTTTGAAAATGCTGCTGTCGTTCGGACTCATCACGTGCTCTTCCAGGGCGATGAGGCCATTGCGCCGGCCCACCATGAAGATCTCATAGAGCATCTTCAGCAGTTCGAAATATTCTTCGCGACTGGCGCTGTTGCCAGTCACGGCCACCTTGCACTTGCGCACGATGTCCATCAGCACCTGACCGGGACTGGCGATGACCAGCACGCCGAACCCGATGCCGAAGATGACGACGATTTCGCCGACCTGCAGCAGCACGAGCGGGTTGCCGCCGGCGAGCATAAAACCGCCGATGGCCGAGGCGAGGACGATGAGGGCTCCGATGAAGATCAGCATGGAAAGGCGAAGGAAGCGCGGATCAGCGGTTGCGCATCCGCTGGATATAGGCGCGCAAATGGAGCACCGTCTGGGCGTGGATCTGGCAGATGCGGGATTCGGTCAACCCAAAGACCGCGGCGATTTCCGCGAGACGCATGTTCTCGAAGTAGTACATGGCGAGTATCTTCTTGGGTATATCGGGCAATTCCTCGATTCGTTGAGCGACAAGTTGCATGAGCTCATCCTTTTCCATGCGGTCGCGCACGGAAACATCGTTCTCGTCCGCAATGAGTTCGTGCAGCGAAGAGCCCTCCGATTCCTCATGCTCGGTGGTGGAGTCAATGTTGACAAAACACACCGGCCGGGCCTCCTCGACCCACTTGGCATATTCCTTGGCGGAAAGCCCGAGATGAGTGCGCACCTCATCCTCAGTCGCGCCACGGCCGAGACGCTGTTCGATCTCATTGATGGCCTCCTTCATCTTGCGGGCCTTGGCGCGGGCCCGGCGCGGGCACCAATCCATGCGGCGCAGCTCGTCGAGAATCGCGCCGCGGATGCGGGTGGTGGCATAGGCGGCAAAGGTGCTGCCCTGCTCGGGATCGTATTTCTTCACGGCCGCGATGAGCCCCGTGATGCCCACACTGTAGAGGTCGTCCGCATCGACGTGCGGGGGCAGGTTGAGCTTGATGCGATCGACGACGTTGCGAACGAGGGGCAGATAGCGCTCGATAAGTTCCTTCTCATCGATAGCCCCGGCGGCCCCTTGATAGACGCGCCAGGCGCTGGCAGCAGGCGGTGCATCCGTGACCGCGGCGGCTGACATGGCTTTTTTCATGACGAAGCGGGTGATAGACGTTGAGGTTGCAGATCAAGTATGAGGGCGGTCACTTGGCCTTGCCCGGGGTGGACGCGGCCTCGGCGGCCGCGGCCGCGGCAGCCGCCGCGGCGCGTTTGATGGCGACGGCCTCGGTCAGCGCCTTGACGAAGACGGACCAAAACCACCGGAAGAGCAGGGCCCCGGCGAGGCAGCCGAGGGCGGAGTCGCGCAGCACGAGGTCGGGGGCGCGACCGACGATGAGGCCGGTGAGCAAAGTGAGGAAGAAGCCGGCAAAACCGCCGGCGAGGAAAATGAATTTCATGGTGGATCAGGCTCCAGGTAGGGTTTTGCGCAAGACGGCGTTGACTGCGTCTTCCTCGCAGTCTCCGGACAGGCTCGGTCCGGTACTGAGGAAAAGCGGGGTCAGGTCGCCGTCGATAAGAAAGTCCACGAGCTTGCCCCAGTGGGTCAGCTCATCGCAGTGCGTGAAGACGAGGTGGGTGGCACCCAGTTCACAGCCCGCCGCGTACGCGGCCCGCAACGCGGCGTGGTCGTACAGGGCGTGCAACACGAGCACCCGGCCCTCGAACTGGCCGGCGTCGAGAAATCGGGCGAGATCGTGGTTGGCCGCCGGGCGGCCGATCGCGAAACCGGGGAGATCCGCATAGACGAACCCGCCGGCGGGTGCCGCGAGGTCGAGCCCCGGCGTATGATGCTCCAGGGTGAGACCGAGCGCCTCGCAGTAGACGGCGAGATCGGCGGTGAGGTTGGGCTGGTCGAACTCGACCGTGAGGACGCGGCCGGTGCGGCCGCGCGAGAAAATCTCCGCCGCGAGCCATTTGCAGAGCGCCGTCGTGCGCCCCACCCCGCGGGAACCGAGAAAAGCGGTACGCGCCGGCAAGGGGCGCGGCCGGCGGCGCGCCGCCGTGTGGCGCAATTCGCGGCTCAACTCCACCAACGAGACGTGCAAGGGACGCTGCGCATGATTCGCCAGCGTTGGAGACCCGTTGAGCCGGGCGAGCATCGTCTCGGAAAAACCGGAACGGCGGAGCAAATCGGGCAAGGCGGGGGCCCGGGAATTTTCGAATTTGGATTTCCGATTTTCGATTGCCACCGGCGCGGAGCCATGGAGAGACGCAGACTCGTCGGCCACCGCGACGACCGCAGGTTCCGGCGACTCGCCGGCCGGCGCGGCCAGCACCGCGGCGAGCGGCCCGGCCGAGGGGGCGGGCGATCCCACCTGGACGACGACTTCCAGTTTCGGGCGGCCAAACCAGCCGGCCAGCCCCTGCCCTTCCAGCTGACGCACGGAAAGCACCTTGGTCTCGCTGCCAAATTGATCGCGGATGGTCTGCACCGCCTCATCGGCCGAACGGACGACGATGCGGTAGACGGAGCCGGGCGGAACGTTGTTGGTGGGCGCACTCATGCGGGTTTAGGCGGCAACCTTGAGTTCAACGGGACGCGAGAGGTGCGCCGGCAGCGTGACCATGCCGACGTTCTCGATTTCGGTCGCAGACGGCAGTTCCTGGAAGGCCACGACCGTGAGACGCGGCATGGAAGGTTCGATGAAGCGTTTGAGCGGAAGCCGGATGTCCGCGCCCACGACCAGCAAGGGGGTGAGACCGCTCTGCACGAGATCGGCGACCCGCTGGTTGAGCTCGCCCAGCAGATGGTGCGCGGTGGCCGGATCGAGCGCCAGGCCCACTTCGCTCGCCGACCGGTGCACCTTGGTGGCAAAATACTGTTCGAGTCGCGGGTCGAGCGTGGCGGCCTTCACCACCCCGGGCCGGCATTCCATCTCGGGCACGAAATACATGCCCAGGCGCCGGCGGATGAGTTCGCTGAGGTCGTCGGGATTCTTCGAGATCGCGGCAAAATCGCCGATGCCTTCGAGGACGAGCGGGAGGTTGAGCACCGAAATGTTTTCGCGCAGCAGGTTTTGCAGCACGCGCTGGATGATGCCGAGGCTGACGAGATCGGGCAGCAGCTCGGCCACGAGCGCAGGGTGCGTATCCTTCACGTGGTCGATGAGCGTCTGCACGTCCTGGCGCCCGAGCAGCAGATGGGCGATCGACTTGAGCGTCTCCGAAAGATGGGTGATGAGCACCGAGGACGGATCGACCACGGTGTAGCCGTTGAGCTCGGCCGCCTTCTTCTCGTCGTCCTGGATCCAGATGGCCTCGAGGTTGAAGACCGGCTCGCGCGTGGGGATGCCGCGCAGCTTCACCGAGCTGCCGGTCACATTCATGGCCATCCAGCGACCCGCCATCACGGAGCCACGGCCGACGGGCCGGCCACGCAGGAGGAAGCGGTACTCGTTGGCATCGAGCTCGAGATTGTCGCGGACCGAGACGGGCGGCACCAGGATGCCCTTTTCGCGGGCCAACGTCCGGCGCACGCCGGTGACGCGCGAGAGCAGGTCGCCGCCGAGCTTGCTGTCGGCCAGGCTGAGCAGGCCGTGACCGATCTCGATGGCGAACACCTCGAGGTCGATGAGCTTCTTGAAATCTTCCGGCAGGGCGCGCGGACCCGCCGGGGCCGCAATCTCCTTGCCTCCGGCCGCGGTGGCCTTGCCCTTGGCGGCGGGTTGCGCCGCCGCGGACACCTCGGCCGCCACTTCCGTGGTCGCATGCTCGTGCTTCCGCAGGGCGCGCGCCACATAACCCGCCAGGCCGGCGAGCACAAAAAACGGCACGACCGGCATGCCCGGCATCAGGCCGAAGACCGCCAGCATGCCGGAGGCGATGCCCAGCGCACGCGGATAACGGATCATCTGTCCGCCGATCTGGGTGCCGAGATTGATGTTTTCGGCGGCGCGGGTGACGAGGATACCGGCGGCCGTCGAGACGATCAGCGCCGGGATCTGCGAGACGAGACCGTCACCGATGGAGAGGAGGGTGAATTTCTGCAGCGATTCGCCCAGCGTGAGATCCATCTGGAACACGCCGATGCCGAAACCGCCCAGCACGTTGACGAGCGTGATGAGGATGCCGGCCACGGCCTCGCCGCGCACGAACTTCGAGGCGCCGTCCATCGCGCCGTAGAAATCGGCCTCCTTCTGCACCTTCTGGCGGCGTTGCGTGGCCGTGAGCTCGTCGATGATGCCGGCGTTCAGCTCGGCATCGATGGCCATCTGTTTGCCGGGCAGCGCATCGAGGGTGAACCGGGCGCTCACCTCGGCGATGCGGCCCGCGCCCTTGGTGATGACGACGAAGTTGATCACCACCAGGATCAGGAACACCACGAAGCCGACGATATAGTTTCCCTGGATGACGAACCGGCCGAACGAGTCGATGATGTGGCCCGCGTAACCGTTGGTGAGGATGAGGCGCGTCGAACAGATGTTGAGGACGAGGCGATACAGGGTGAAGGTCAGCAGGATCGTCGGGAACGCCGAAAATTCCGGCGGCTCCTTCACGTACACGATCGTCAGCAGCACCAGCAGTGAAATTCCGATCGAAAGCGCCAGCAGCACATCGAGCAGGAACGGCGGCACCGGCACGATGAGCATGAGCACCGTGGCGAACAACGCCCCGGTGAAGAACAGGTCGGCGCGCCGCAGCAATTTTTGCGGGGTGAATCCGGTGTTCGCCAGAGCGGGCGGGACAAACGGAGCATGGGTGGCGGCGGGCATGGGAAAAGCTAGAGTGAAAGGGAAAGGGAGGGAGGCGGCGATCAGGCCGGTTGTTCACCCAGGTCGGAGGAGTCCTCGGGCCGGGCCAGGCGGGAACCGCCTTCGAGCCGGTTCTGGCGGTCCGCCTCGATCCGGCGGGACTTGAGGCGATGGAAGTAGTAACGGTGGGTGCGGTACACGAAGGCGAGAATCTCGGCCACCGCCTGGTACAGCTCCATCGGGATCGGCTGTCCGACCTTGCCGAAGGCGAAAAGCGCCCGGGCCACGGGCTTGTTTTCCACCATGGGCACGCCGTTTTCGAGGGCGAGTTCCTTGATGCGTTTGGCGAAACCGCTATCACCCTTGGCGAGCACGATGGGCGCCTTGTCGATCCCGCGCTCGTATTTGAGCGCCACGGCATAGTGCGTGGGGTTGGTCACCACCACGTCGGCCGTGGGCACGGCGCTGAGCATCTGTCGTTGCATGAGGCGGCGGGCCATGCGGCGCATCGCGGCCTTGACGAACACGTCGCCTTCCGACTGCCGGCGCTCCTCCTTGACTTCCTCGCGGGACATCTTGAGTTCCTGCCCGGTCTTGTACTTTTCGTAGGCAAAGCTGAGGGCCGCGATGCACCCGAGGCACAGCAGCAGTCGGCTCAAGAACGCCCAGGTGGCATGCTGCAGGTATAGTCCGAGGTACGCCGCTTCCACGGGCGCAGTGAAAATCGGGTCGCGCATCAGACCGCGGGCGACCGTCCAGAGCACCAGCGAGATCGCGAGCATCTTCAGCAGGTCGATGCCCGCATGCACCAGCGTGGCCTGCGAGAAGAGGCGCTGGAATCCCGCCACCGGATTGATCCGCTCGAGGTTGAAACCAAAGGCCTTGGAGGTGATCTGAAAACCGCTCTGGAGCCCGCCGGCCAGCACCGCGGCAAGCACGCACGCCACGAGGACCGGCAGCAGCAGCTCGCCCAGGAGGAAGACGGTCTGGGTGATATGGTTGCTCGCGCTGTCGAGCTGCAGCCGGATGCTGCCCAGCTGGGTGAAGATGCTCACCGCAAACGACCCGATATCGCGCGACATCGTGCCGATCGTAAGCGACAGCGCCGCAAACGCCGCCGTCAGGATGGCGGCGATGTTAAACTCCTGCGACCGCGCAAACTGGCCGCGTTCCATCGCATCGGATATACGCTTGCCCGTCGGTTGCTCAGTTTTTTGGTCGTTGTCGTTGTCGGCCATGCTTGAAACGCAAAGATTGCAACGCATGTGCCAAGGCATCCGTCCCCATCGCTAACTGACTGCGGCCAACAAGATAAACATTTCTCTGCCGGCCAGTCTCGCACCTTCGCCCTAAAGCCAAATTACTGCAAAATTCCGCGGCAATTTTTGCCGGGAATCCGCGGTTTCATCGTGGGGGCGGGAGCAGCTCCAGAATCCGCCCCGGCATGAGATCGAATTCCACCCAAACGTAGCGGGCAATGAGCGTGCCAGCGGTGGCCAGCAACGTGAATCCCAGGAGCGAGTGCAGCGGAAAACTGATGACGAAGACATTCATGCGCGGCACCGCCCGGCCGAGCACCGAGAACGCCAGGTTGATGAGGAAATTCAGGGCGAGGAATGGCGCCGAGATCCGGAAACCAAGTTCAATCACATGCGAAGTGCCGACGATGATCGACTCCAGCGAGCCGGGCCCGAACCCGGCGTGGCCCGCCGGGGCGAAATCGAAACTGCGGGCGAACGCCGCCAGCGCTCCGAGATGCGCGCCACTCAGGAAGAACAGCACGGCGGCAAACATCGTCAGCACCGACGCCAGCGGTTCCGTCCCCGGATGCGGCGTATCGATGCCCGGCACCCCGCCCAGGCCGATTTCCTGGTTGATCAAGCGGCCCGCCAATTCCACGGCGGAGAACGACATCCTGCCCACGAAACCCATGGCAAAACCGAGCAGCATCTCGCTGCCGGCGGCCGTCGCGAGGCTCAACAAGTCCAGTGGCATGACCGCGGCATGCGGCACGATCCCATACAACAGGGTGGCCATGCCAAGCGAGAGAGCGACCCGGAGCATCACCGGCAACTGGTTGCCGCCGAGCGTCGGGAACAGGAGGACGACGCCCAACCCGCGAAAGCCGATCATCAGCCAGCTATAAAGAAGGTCGAGCGGCATGGGTGGCAGAGGTCAGACGTCAGATGCTAGACGACAGAAGGCGGAGGACAGAGGGCAGATGACAGAGGACGGATGTCAGAAGTCAGAGGGCGAAAGGTGGAAATTGGAGACCAGGGGTCGATCCAGTCCGACAATCCTGACATCTGGTCGTCTGACATCTGGGATCTGGCATCTGGGATCTGGCATCTGGTTTCCTCAGCGTCCCATCTCGCTCATCTTGGTGATGATCTGGATGGCGAACTCCGAGAGTGAGCGCAGCAACCAGGGACCCAGCACAACGGTCACCACCGCCAGGGCAATAAGCTTGGGCACGAAGGCCAGGGTTTGTTCCTGCAAGCTCGTCACCGACTGGAGCAAACTCGTGATCAGACCGATCAGCAACGTCACCCCGAGAAATGGGGTCACGATGTAGAGCGCGAAATAGATCGTGGTTTTGAACAGATCAATGGCGACTTCGGGATTCATGGCAAAGCGAGGTTCGGCTGTAGCGGCGGTCTATGACCGCCGTCCTTCTTGCGCATGGTTTCGGCGGTCATAGACCGCCGCCACAGAATGAGAATGCCGGGAAGAGTTCATGGTTTCACCGGAAACTTTCCACGAGGCTCTTCACCACCAGGTGCCAGCCATCGACCAGAACGAACAACAGCAGTTTGAACGGCAGCGAAACGACCGAGGGAGGCATCATCATCATGCCCAGCGCCATCAGGACCGACGACACGAGAAAATCGATCACCAGAAACGGCAGAAATAGCAGGAAGCCCATTTGAAACGAGGTCTGCAGTTCGCTGATTACGAACGCGGGGATGACGACGCGCATCGGCAGTTCCTCGATCTTCGTGGGGGGAAAGCGCCCGAGCTGCAGGAAGAATTCCAGGTCGCGCGTCCGCGTCTGCTTCAGCATGAAAGCCTTCATCGGCACCGCCGCCTTCTCGAGCGCCACCGACGACGAGAGCTGTCCGGCCAGATAGGGCTGCAACGCCTCGGTGTTGATGCGTTCGATGGAGGGGCCCATCAGGAAAAAGGTCAGGAAGAGCGAAAGCCCGATGATGATCTGGTTGGCGGGAGCGCTCTGCACGCCGATGGCGGTGCGGACGAAACCCAGCACGATCACGATGCGCGTGAAGCTCGTCATCAGCAGGATGAGCGACGGCGCGAGCGTGAGCAGCGTCATCAGGATGACGAGCTGGATGGCCACGCTCACATCGCCGGGTTTGCCGGCTCCCTCGAGGCCGATGTTGAGCCGCCAGGGCTCGGGTTTCGTGGTCGCGGTGCTGGCGGAGGAAGTCGCGGCCGGGCTGGTGATATTGGTGGTGGCGCCCGCCCGCGTCACCTCGCTGGCCCCCGGCACGACGATGGTCGGCGAGGTCTGCGCACCGCCCCATACGCCCAGCAACAGAAAAATCGCCGCAGCTAAAACCGTGCGAAGACGGCGGCTCACGGTTTTCCTTCCCCGGCGGAGAGTGGGGTGAGCAGTTGGATCTGCCCCGGAGTCACGCCCAGCAATAGTTTTTGCCCCTCGTAAACCGCGACAACGAGATACTGGCGGTTGCCGAGCGAGCGGGTTTCCTCGATCTGGAGTTTGTGTGCGGACCGGCCGGCGAGAAAGCCCGGTCCGGCGCGGCGGCGCAGCAACACCCAGGCCCCGCCCGCGGCCAGCAGCAACGCCACGACCAGCAGGGAGCGGGAGCCGTAGCTCGAATCATCGCGCGTCGTGGGCGCCACGTCGGGCGCCGCCACCCCACCCTTGGGGTAGAGGATGGTTTCGGGGGCGGGCGGTTTGTCCGCCGCATCCCCCGCCAAAGCGCTCATCGGCTGCGCCGTGGCCAAGACGACACAGCCGATTACCACTAGCAGCCGGCGTTTCCCGCCGGCCAAGGCCGGAAAAAATTCCTTCCTCACGGCTTCGAGCCCACCAGCTCGGTGATCTTGATGCCGAAGCTGTCCTCGACGACGACCACCTCGCCGTAGGCGATGAGTTTGTCGTTCACGTACAGGCCCACCGGATCGCTCGCCTGCTGGTTGAGCTGGATGACGGTGCCGGGCGCCAGCTCCAGCACTTCGCGCATCGGCAGATGGCACGAGCCCAGTTGCACGGTGACCTTGACTTTAACGTCGAGCACGATGTCGAGCGTCTTATCTTCCGCGAGATTTTGCATTGGTTTCCTCCTCGAGGGGGATTTTTTTGGTAAGTTTTACCGCCACCCGGTCGCTATCGAGTCCGACGGTGCCGACAAATTTGGGTGCGCCGTTGAGCAATACACGAGTCTGATCGAGGATGCCGGCGGGCATTTCGATGACATCGCCCACGCGCATGGCGGTGACCTCCCGCAGGCTGAGTTCGAAGGCATCCCACTCGGCCCGCGCCGGGATGGTGATCTTCTCGTAGATGGGCTGCCACGCGGCCCGCTTCTCGATGGTGGCGTTGATGGTCGTGTCCTTCTGCCGGCGGGCCTGCATCGATTTCACGAGCGGCTCGATCGTGTAGTACGGCACGCCGATCTGCATCTGCTCGGCGCAGTCGCCGAAGTCCGACTCGAGCGTGAGGGCGAGGACAATGGCATCCTTGGGCGAAGTCTGGAGGAAACGGCCGTTGCTCTCGTGGCCGATGATCTGCGGATGCAGCTCCTGCTCCAGCTTCCATTGGCCGCACCATTCCTCGAGGATGATCACGATGATGTCCTCGATGAGGGCGATCTCGATCTCGGTCAGGTAGCGCTCGGCCTTCACCGAGTGACCGCGGCCGCCGAGCATGCGGTCGGCGATGGTCAGGGCGAGGCGCGGATTGATGTCGAGGATGCCGATGCCGAACAGCGGATCGGCCTTGAAGAGGCACAGATGCGTGGGACTGGGCAGACCCTCGGCGAATTTCTGATAGGTCAGCGTCGTGAGTTTCGCCATCTTCAGCGTGAACTCCATGCGCAGGAACAGCGACAGCCGCGCCGACAGGTACCGGATGAAATCCTCGTGCAGGATGCGCAACCGCCGCAACTCGACCTCGGTCAGGAAGACTGGATTGCGAAAATCGTAGGTCTCGATCTTGGGCCCCTTGCTGCCATCCAGCCGCCGGCCGTCGGCGCGGAAGACCGTTTGCTTGGCCTGGACGTCGGTCGCGGCCAGCAGACGATCGATCTCGGATTGATCGAGGATGTCCGAACCGCCGGGCTTGAGGGAATCGTCGGCCATGTTATTGGACTACGAAGTCGGAAAAATAGATTTGCTCCACGACCTTGTGGCCGAGGGCCTGGTTGTAGGCGTTGACGAGCTTTTCGCGGATGATGTTTTTCGCCCCCGCCTCCTCGATCTCGGCCAGGGTGAGCGAAGACAGGACGTTGAGCGTGACGTCGACGAGCTTGGGACGATTTTGGGCGCTGGCGAAGGTCTCGTGCAGGGTTTGATCGCTGCCGGTCACCAGGAAGGCGGTCTTCAGGTAGCGCGTCCCCATCGTGCCGGCGAGATTCACGATCACGTTGGTGAATTCATAGGTATTGGGGGCGGCGGTCACGGCGGTCTCTCCCTTTTTGCCCTTGCCCTTCTCGGCCGCGGGCGCGGGCGCGGCCGGCGCGGGCGCCGCCACCGTCGCGGCGCTGCTGGAAACTCCCAATCGTTTCTCGAGCTGCGGCAGCATCACATATTGCATGACGAGCCACGAGACGGCGGGCGCGAGCACCACGACCAACAGGACCGGCAGTAGCGTGCTGAGCAGCGATTTAGCGGCCGGGGCGGCCGGGGCCGGCGTGGCTACGGCCGCG
>DATJPQ010000291.1:0-2020 GCA_035506315.1 Opitutaceae bacterium | reverse complement strand
CTACAACTACGGCGTGGCGCTGATCAACAGCCGGAACATTGGCGAGGCCCGCAAACATCTGGACGCTGCGCTGCAAATGGCGCCCGATACGGATCACATCCACTATGCCCTGGCCTTGGCGCAAGCTTTGGGCGGCGATATCCCGGGCGCTTTTGAAAACCTGAAGCGCGCCATCGAGCTCGAGCCTCGAAACCGGATCATCGCGCGGCAGGATGCCGACTTCGCGCCGCTTGCCAATCAGCCCCCATTCGACTCCCTGCTGTATCCGGAGAAGAAAGGCTGGTAGTGAACCGGCGGACCGCCGGGTTATTCCATGGAAGATCTATCGCCTTTACGGGTGGTCGCCATCGGCGGTGGCACCGGCCTCTCGGCGTTGCTCGAGGGACTCAAACATTACACACGGCGGGAAGATCCTTCGGCTCCGCCGGTGGATATTACCGCGATCGTCACCGTCACCGATGACGGCGGCAGTTCCGGCCGCCTGCGCCGCGAATTCGACGTTCTGCCGCCCGGCGACATCCGCAACTGCATGGTCGCCCTAAGTGAGGATTCCGCGCTGCTCTCCCGCCTCTTCCAATACCGGTTTCAAGCGGGGCGCGGCCTGAAGGGCCACAGTTTCGGCAACCTCTTCCTCATGGCGCTGACGCAGGTGATGGGCGACTTTCCCGAGGCTGTGCGCACCTCATCGGAGGTCCTCAAGATTGCCGGCCGGATCTATCCGGCGACGGCCTCGAACGTGGTGCTCGAAGCCAGGCTCGATGACGGCACCAAGGTGATGGGCGAGACGCGCATCAGCCGCAGCCGCTCGCGCATCCGCTCGATCCACCTGATTCCGCGCAAGGTCAAGCCGCTGCCGGAAGCCCTCGCCGCCATCGCCGAAGCCGATGTGGTGACGCTCGGACCGGGCTCGCTCTTCACCAGCGTGATTCCGAACCTGCTGGTCGAAGGTATCCCGGCCGCCATCCGCCGCTCGCCGGCCGTCAAGGCCTATTTCGTCAACCTCATGTGGCAGCCCGGCGAGACCGACGAGTTCCGCGCCTCCGACCACGTCCGCGCCATCCACAAGCACGCGCGGGGAGCATTCCTCGATTACGCCGTGGTCAACATCCGGCCGATTACCTCGGCGCTCAAGAAGCGGTATGCGCGAGAAGCCGCCCTGCCGGTGGAAAACAACATCGACGAGCTGTTCAAGATGGGCTTGAAGGTCGTGGCCGGGAATCTCGTAGGCCGGACGGACCGCGTCCGCCACGATCCGGCATCGACGGCCGCCGTGGTGATGAGACTTGCTCAAGAGGGACGGCGCCAGAGGCTACAGGCCGCAGGCGCGACCGCATAATAGGAAAGAGATGCAGAATCCCGTGACTATCGTCATCCTGGCTGCCGGCCTGGGCACCCGGATGAAATCCCGCAAGGCCAAAGTGCTGCACCGCGCCGGAGGCAAGGCGCTGGTCGAACACGTCGTCGATACCGCGCTCCAGTTGACTACCGCGGATCGCATCTTTGTCGTGGTCGGCCACCAGGCGGAGGAAGTGAAGGCAACGATTACCGTTCCCGGAATCGGCTTCATCGAGCAGAAGGAGCAGTTGGGAACCGGACATGCCGTCAAGAGCGGACGCAGCCAGCTTGCCGGCCTCGACGGTTACCTGATGGTGCTGTACGGCGATTGCCCCCTGCTGCAGACCGCGACCCTGCAACGCCTCATCGACACGGAGACCCAGGGCGATTCCGCCGCCGTCCTGATGACCGCGATGATGAAGGACCCCACCGGCTACGGGCGCGTGATTCACGATACGCACGGCAACGTGATCCGCATCGTGGAACAGAAGGCCGCGACCCCCGAAGAGCTCGCCATCCGCGAGGCTAACATGGGGATCTACTGCTTCCGCGCCGATCTCTTCTGGAAGCACGCCGGGGAGATGCGCCCCGAGAATCCGGCCCGCGAATACTATCTGACCGATATGGCGGAGATTCTGCATCGCGCCGGCTACCGCGTGGAGGCAATGCAGATCGACGACCCGCG
>DATJPQ010000290.1:0-3731 GCA_035506315.1 Opitutaceae bacterium | reverse complement strand
CGATTTCGGCCGGCGCGGTGCGAACGTGGACGCCACCACAGCGCTCCAGTTGGCGGCGCAGGCCTCCTTTCGCCGAGTCAATCAGGACGTCGCGTTTAGCGTCATCACCGCCTATTACAACCTCCTCACCGCGCAAGAGCGTCTGGAGGCCTCTCGGCAAATTGTGAAGACGGCGACCACGACGCAAGAAGCGGCGGAAGCCCAGCTGGCCAACGGCCGGGCCACGCTGCCGGATGCATTAAGCGCCCGAGCCGCGGCGGCGCAGGCGGTGTACGACCTAGAGGCCAGCGCCGGAGCCGAAGGCGTCGCACGGGTCGTCTTGCGCGAAACGCTCGGCGTCGAGCCGTCGGAGGCCATCACGATTGCGCCCGCGACCTCGCCATTGCCTGCTCAGGTGATGGCCTCCACCCAGGAGCTGGTGAAAGCGGCATCGCAGAATCGTTCCGATTTGACCGCACTCCATGAAAAGCTCAAGGCGGCAGACGCCGGGATCACCCGGGCCAAGGCGGAGTACTGGCCCACCCTCAACCTGCAGGCGGGAGTGGGACAAACGGCGATCTGGCCCCATGCCAGCTATGGCACCCTGGGCGATGCCAACAAGACGGTGTGGGGCGTCGGGCTGACGTTGAAATGGGAGTTATTCGAGGGGGGCCTGCGCAAGCAGGAGACGCTGCTCGCCGAGTCCAAGCGCCGGGAAGTCCAAGACGAGCTCCACGAAAAAGAGGACGCCATCGGCCGCGAAGTGTGGGCGGCCTACCTGCAGTTCCGCACGGCGGTCCGCCAGTATGAAGCCGCCGACACGCTCTTTACCTCGGCGAACACGTCGTACGATGCGTCGCTGGACGCGTATCGCTATGGCGTGAAGAACCTTGTGGATCTCGTGACGGCAGAGCAGCAGCTTGCCCAGGCGCGGCTCGCGCTGGTGCAATCCCGGTCATCGCTGCGGGTGAATGCGGCGAATCTCGACTACGTCACGGGAAACCTCTTGCAATCGCTGCCGCCTGTTGCCCGCCCCGGTGCGGCGAATCCGTAGTGTCCGAAGAGGGATGGCCTTGTTGAAACATCAGAAGCTCTGGCTCCTCTGCGTTCTATTCGGCGGCTCCGCCTGTTCGCGCGCGCCGTCGATCGACATCATCGGATCGTTTCTGCCGGGGTGGATGTTCTGCCTGGTTGCCGCCCTGATCGCAACCGGTCTGCTGCGCCAACAACTCGCGCGTCTCGAACTAGAGATGAGCATTCCGGCACGGTTCGTGTTTTATGTGAGCGTAATGGCGGTGCTGACTTGCTTGTTCTGGGCCATTGCCTTCTCGTGACAGTGAGGTTTCATCATGAACGACGGTCATCGCAAGGCTAGGTCGCGAAAGGTCTATATTGTCGGCGCGGCGGTAGGGCTCGCCGTCGCCGCGGTGGCACTCGTGAGCTGGCGCCTCAACATCCAGCCACGCACGGATGATGCCAGCGTGCGGGCGAATTACGTCCAGTTTGCCCCTGAAATCAGCGGGCGCGTTGTCACGCTCGCCGTGAAGGACAACGCCTCCGTCCACAAGGGCGACCTGTTGTTTGCCATCGACCCCCGGCCCTATCAATATACGCTGCGGCAGGCGCTCGCCGATCAGCGCTTGCTGGAGGCGCAAATTGGCGATGCCCGGCGCAGGATTGCCGCCGAAGAGAGTGCCGTGGAGGCGGCGCGCGCCGGACTGACCGGTTCGCAGACACAGACGATGGTCAGCGCCAGCACCCTCGACGCGGCGATCGCGGCGGTCGGCCGCGCGCGGGCGGCGGTGGAGTCGGCCGAGGCCCAGAAGACCCTGGCGATCAGCAATCTGAACCGCATCGAGCCCCTGCTGGCCAAGCAGTACGTCACCTCCCAACAGGTGGATGAGGCGCGCACCAAGGCCCAAGTGGCCGAGCACAACTACCTCGAAGCGCAAGCGGCTTATCAGCAGGCGCAGGCGCAGGAAGCGCAGGCCCGGTTCTCAGAGCGCCAGTCCCACGACAACGTCGCGGCTTCGGAAGCCCGGTTCCGCCAAAGCATGCATGCTGTGGACACGCTGGACAGTCTCCTCGCCCAACGGCCGGCCAAGGCCGCCAAGGTCGACACGGCGACGCTGGATCTGGAGCACTGCACGGTGCGCGCGCCGTTTGACGGATACGTCACCAATCTCAACATCTCCGAGGGCGAGTACGCCAAGCCCGGCGTGCCCATCTTCACGCTCATCGATAACCGGACATGGTACGTCATGGCGAACTACCGGGAATCGGAACTGAAGGCGATACGGCCCGGCAAGCACGTCGATCTGTATGTGATGAGCGACCCGTCCCGGCGCTTCGACGGCGTGGTTGAGAGCATCGGCTATGGCGTGGCGCCCGATGATTCGCGGGTGAGTAATGGTCTGCCGCAGATCGAGCACACCCTCAACTGGGTGCACATCGCCGCGCGCTTCCCCGTCCGGATTCGGGTCCAGAACCCGGATCCCACATTGTTCAGAATCGGCCAAACCGCTCTCAGTATCGTGAGATGACGCCGTGGCGCTGATGCGGGCCGAATCCCAGGCAGACCTCGATTTCTTCCAACGCGAAATGGCCTATTCGCCGGCGCGTCTGTCCAGCGTGTTGCGAATGTCGTTGTCGGTCGCGCTATCAGCGCTCTTGTTGCTGATTCTGCAAGAACCGCCGTTCCTATTTGCTCCATCAATCTTCATGCTGGCCCTGATCTCCCGCGAGACGCCCCGGGACTGTTTCAAAGGGCTGTGCACGTGTGTCGGCTTTGGCTCGGCGGGCACGCTCGGCGCTATCGCTCTTGTGGCCATAACCGAGAATGCCCCAGAGGCGAGGGTGCTGGGGGTGGCCGTCGTCACATTCCTCTGTGGGTTCTTGTATCGGGCGTCGACGATGCCGGTTGCCGCCATCTCCTTTGCGTCCGTTTACTTCATGGCGACGTCCCTGTGGGAGAAGCCACTCCCGGCCGAGCCAATCCTGCATCTGTCGCTCTGGCCTCTCGGCACATTGTCCACGGTGGCCTGCTGCGCACTGGTGGTGGAGTTCCTGTTCAATGGGGCCGATCCCGTCGACCGCCTCGACCGCGAACTCGCGGAAAGATTTCGGGCATTGGAGGACATGTTCTCCAGCCCTGCGACACACGCCGCTGGCGAGCACGCGCACCAGCACTGGGCAAAGGTCCTGCAGTACGCCGGCGAGGGGCCGGCGCGGATGTATCTGCTTCTGGATCAGCTGCCCAAGGATGGTGACCGGGTCTCCCCAGTCGCGGCGAACTTGCGCGACACCGCCGTCGCGGTGACGCGGCTGCTCGATCTCGGCGCCGCCATTGCCGTGAATGATGGCCTGGTCAGTACGGACCCGGAACGCGTTCGGCGAATCGGCCAGGCCTTGCTTGCTGCCCGCGAGCAGCGTCTGAACGAGATTGCCGCGATCCTCGGCGAGCCTCGGTCGCACATCACGGGAGAACTCGATCAATTCGAGCAGACTCTGCATGGGATGGGGCACGCGCCGGACGCCACGCGGGTGACACCAGAAGGCCGCGCGGCCAAATCCGGTGCTCCGGTGCTGCTGCCGGACGCGTTCACCAACCTTGATTACTTGGTCTATGCCCTCAAACTCAGCATCTGCGGAACGGCGGTGTATGTCATCTTTAACGCCCTGAATTGGGGAGGAATCTCCAACTGCTATTTCACCGTGCTCTATGCCGGGCTCTCGACGACCGGGACCACCAA
>DATJPQ010000289.1:0-4337 GCA_035506315.1 Opitutaceae bacterium | reverse complement strand
CGCGGGTCGGGCTCGCGGCGTTGATCGTCGTTGAGACAGTAGAATTTCGGCGGGCGGCGCCGCAGGCGCGCGAACGCCCGTTGCTGACGGGTGAGGCCGTTTTCGATCTTGTGGAAGGTGTGGTAACGCAGCAGCCGCCAGAACGGCTCCACCACGATACGGTCGCGGCGCTGCGTGAGCAGGAATTGCCGGTAGAGCTTGTCCAGGCGCAGATCGTGATCGTGGCGGAATTTGTGCCGGCGCGTGGCTTCGACCTCGGCAGACCGGCCCGCGAGCATCTCTACCCAGAGCGGCCGGTCGATCAGGATCGGAGTGTGCTCGATGATCCCGAAGCCGAAAAAATTGAGTTTCCCCTCGTAGATTCTGAACGGCAGCGGCTCGCCGAACCATGAACCCATTAGTTTGATCCGCCCATCCGGCGTATAGAAATCGGCGAGGCCGGTGTCGCGCCCGAACAGAAAATCGTCGTTCAAGTACAGGAACTGGTCGCTCAACCCGGGCAGGAGGTGCAGGTGGCTTTCGATCGCGTTGGAATTGAATGTCGGCAGGTGGCGGGCCTCGGCGACCTCGTCGTGATGCACGAGGCGCAACCGCGGATGATCGCGGCGCAGCCAGGCGGGCACCTGCGGGCGGGCTGTCAGCAGGTACACGTTGCGGACGCACGGGAAGTAGCGCTCGAGCGAACGGAGGCTGTAGCGCAGCAGGCCGTAATGATCGCGATAACGCTCCGGATTGAGATGCGCCGGCTGCGTATGATACCGGCGGCATTCGTCGAGATAGCCGGGCCAGTTCATGTCGACCCAGGTATAGACCACATCGAGGGCAGCGGGCGCGGGCATGTTGCCCGATGTGCGTGCCAGTAATCCGCCCCGCGATCCAGTGTTTTCGCGCCCCGCGGCGCAGGGCGGGGTTGACGCTGCCGACGCTACCGGCTGACGATCCGGCGATGTCGTTGCCCTCGGCTCCCAGCATCCCCCGGAAAGGTCCGCATCCGTTGATTTTTCTGCTCGCGGGGGTGCTGGTCGTGGGGGCGATCCTGCTGACGCTGCGATCCAACGGACGCGAGGCTCTCGATCACGCGATGGCATTTCTCCGCGCGGCGGGACCCGGGGTCTTCTTTTGTGCGATGGCCGTGGCGCCGTTGCCGCTCGCGTGGTTCACGATCCCGGCAGGCGAGGCATTCGCCGTCGAGTTGACCCTGCCAGGCGTGATCGCGGCGGCCCTGGCGGCCGTCGCGGTGCAGATCGCGTTGTACTACTGGCTCGCGCGCTATGCGCTCCGGCCAACGGTGGAACGCTGGATGGTGCGACGGGGCTATACGGTGCCCAAGCTGTCGAACGACAATGCGCTCGCGGTAGTCTTGCTGGTGCGGTTGCCACCTGGTCCGCCGCTGCCGCTGCAATGCCTTTTGCTCGGCCTGGCCGAAGTGCCGTTCCGGACGTACCTGATCGCCTCCTGGCTCATCACGGTGCCCTGGGTGTTGGGCGGCGTAATTCTGGGGCGTGGAATCCTGCACGGAAACCTGACGCTGGCCGCCGGCGGGGTTGGCGTGATCGGTGCGGCCGCCATCGCGGCCTATCTCGCGCGGCGGCGCTGGACATCGCGATCGGCATGATGCTCTGGATCGCACTTCTCGGTGCTGCGGCGCTTGCCGGCTATGGGCTGGCGTGCTATTTCACGGGCGAAAATCTGCTCGCCACCTGGGTGGACGAGTGGCGGTTGCAGCGCATGTCGCTGGAGGAGCTCGACCGCGTCTGCGCCGGGCAGCCGGTCAATTCCGGGCTCATCGTCACGCTGACGACAATTCCCAGCCGCCTCGAGACGCTTGCGCCCACGTTGAAGAGCCTGCTGCGCCAGAGCGTGCGGCCGGCCGAAATCAGACTGTGCCTGCCCGCCTGGAGCGAACGCGAGCAGCGGGCGTATGAAATTCCAACGTGGTTGCGATCGCTCCGCTGCGTGACCCTGGTGCCATGCGATGACGCAGGACCGGCCACGAAATTTCTGTCTACGCTCCACGCGGTGCCAGTCGACCAGGCGGTCGTGGTCGTCGACGACGACCGCATTTATCACCCGCGTTTGCTGGAGACCCTCCTGGCGCTGGCGCAGGTGCATCCAGACTGCGCGATCACGGCAGCGGGCTGGCGGGTGCCGGCCGACTTGATCGATCGTCCCACCACCCTGCTCGCACGTCTCCGGCGCGCGCCCCATGTGCCGATTCGCGGCAATCAGGTCCGCCGGCCCCGCCGAGTGGATATCGTACAGGGAGTGCACGGCTATGTGATCCGGCCGCGTTTCTTCGATCTCGAGGCACTGGCGGATTTCGGCGGCGCGCCGGCGGCGGTGCGACTGGTGGATGACGTCTGGGTGAGCGCGCACTGCGGCGTGCCGTGCGAGGTACATCCGTTGCCGTTGGCGTACACGGACTACAAGCCGAGGGAACACCGCCGGCGTTTCGACGCCACTAGTTTGGGATGGATGGTCAACCGCGTGGCGCATCCGGCCCAGCGCGGAAATTCCATCGCGTTGCGGCATTTTGCCGCGCGGTGGCGGCACAAAAACGACGACCGACCCACGGCACCCGGTCCCAGTAGCTGACGCGGTCGCGCACGTCCCACGCGGTCAGATCGCCACAGGTGGCAAGGTGATGGGGCGACCAGCGTGCGATTCGTTCGCCAAGCGGATGCTCGTTGGTGAATTCGGATTCGGAAAAAACGTCCGGGGTGAGCGCTGCGATGCGCATCAGTCTAGTACCCTCGCCATAGTGGCGCTGGTTCCAGTGGACCGGCCGTAGCAGCGTGCCGTCCGCCAGTCGAACGATCCCGCCGGCGCATCGCCCGGTTCCGTACGGCCGGTCGGCGTAGAGTTTCCCGGCGTTGACCGGATGCGGCTGCCATTCGCCCGCGAGCAGATCGTCGGTGTGAAAGATCGCCAGGTGTCGTGGCTGGGCGCCGCGGTCCCGCACCGCGGTGAAAAGCCACCAGCGGTCCGCGTGCCGGACGAGAATGGAATCCGCCGCATCTACGTCGGCCAGCAACCGGCGCCGGAGCCGCCAGCGGTCGGGGAATTGCTCGCATCCGTAGAGATCGACGGTGCGCGCCTGCGAAGATTCTGGGAGCAAAAACAATTCACCGCCGTGCTCGAACAAAAATGGGAACGAAAGGTGTCCGCCGGCCACGCGCAACGGCCGGGCGACCCGCGCCACTGCCTCGTCTGTCAACGGCAGCGCGACCAGGCGCCCGGCATTTTCCCAATAGCGAAATTCCTCGACGAACAACCACGGCTGGCCCTCGTGCATCCACGGAAAAGGATCGGCGTAATAACTGCCGCGCGGTGCGCGCACTTCGATGACGGCAGGGTCGGGCGAGATTTGCGTGAAAACGCGATAGTGGTCCTGGGGCCAGCGGTGCAGCCCCGCGACGCGTTGGTTCCAGAAACGACGCCCGCGCAGAACGAGCCGGTCCGCGAATTTATAGCTGGCGTAGTAAGCGCAGACCAACGGATCCACCAACGTCGGGCACCATGCCGGCACTTTATTGCGCGTCGAAAGCCAGCGCACCGGATCGGGCGAGCTGATGTCGATCTCTCCCGGGTTCAACTCCAGTTCGCCCCGGGCGGCGGCCTGGTAGATGAGGATGGACCACAACGCCTGCTCGGGCCGGTGCCGCGCAGACAACGGACGCCAAAAGCGCGGTTCCAGGGCAAGGGCACACCACTGGTCCAGCAGGTCGCGCGCGACCGGTTGGGTGTAATCGAGGCCGATCACCCCGGCTGCGCGCTCCGGCCGATGCAGGATCTCCAGCGGCGCACTCATGGCGCGCCAGATTTCCGGATCGCAGCGTCCTTGCAGCGCCGTCTGGCCCGCCAGCGTGTAGACGCCATAACGGCGAACCATCGCCAGCGGTTCGTCCAGTGAAGTCCGGAAAAGCGTCGCGCTGTCGAGCCAAAGCACCAGCCCGCCGAATTCCCGGGCCGTGGCATGCACCGCCAGGGGTTTCCAGGCATACGTGCGCTGCCCCGGCGCGACATGGGCCGGCAGCGCGGCAAACGGCAACTCACGCCACTGACACCAGGGAAAACGGTGGCCCAGGGCCGCGCGTTGTTGCGGAGCAAGTCCCAAATCGTACGCGATAAAACGATGCCCGGCCGGCAGACGCCGTCGCTCCGCGCTGCGCAGAAACTGCCAGAGGCAACGCCCGTAGCCGGCGGAAGCGCCGGTGACGACGGTGAACTGGGGCGCCGTGGTTGTCATGGTTCGAGCAACGGCAGCCATGCCGTGGCGCGGGCCTCCCACGTGTGGTCGTGCGCGGCGCGCCAGCGTTCGGCCCGTCGGCCATCGT
>DATJPQ010000288.1:0-7985 GCA_035506315.1 Opitutaceae bacterium | reverse complement strand
CAGGTGTTCGACCGCACCACGGGCCAGGAGGTCGCGAAGAAGCAGTGGTCCTTCAACGCGAAGAAAGGCACCGTCGTGATCACGGGCGTCGTGCCCGGCCACAAATACACCGTCAATTTCCTCTCCTTCCGCCTCTGGGAGGAAATTTCGATGTACAACCACATCACGAATAATTGGGGCGACCGCGAGCATCTCGCCGCGGTCGATCCGATGCAGCCCGACGTGCAGCAGGTGTTGCTGGCCTTCCTCGACCAGTGGTTGCGGGATCACCCCGACACGTCGGTCGTGCGCTTCACCTCGATGTTCTACAACTTTTCATGGTTCTGGGGCGACAACCAGGCGAAGCTGCGCGACATCTACTCCGATTGGGGCGATTACGAGATGACCGTCAGTCCGCGCGCGTTGACGCTCTTCGCCAGGAAATATGGCTACAAGCTCACCTCGGAGGATTTCGTCAACGGCGGTCTTTACAACTCCACGCACAACGCCCCGTCGCGCCGTTACCGCGACTACATGGAGTTCATCCACGACTTCGTGATCGAGTACGGCCGCAAGTGCATCGACCTCGTCCACCGGTACGGCAAGAAAGCCTACGTCTTTTATGACGATCACTGGATCGGCGTGGAGCCCAACAGCCCGCGTTTCGCCGAGTTCGGCTTCGACGGTCTGATCAAGTGCGTCTTCAACGCCTTTGAAGTCCGCCTCTGCGCCCACTCCAAGGGCGTCGCCACGCACGAGCTGCGCCTGCACCCCTACCTGTTCCCGACGGGGCTCAAGGGCGAGCCGACCTTCAAAGCCGGCGGCAATCCCACGCTCGACGCGAAGAATTTCTGGATCGATGCCCGCCGTGGCATCGTGCGCGCGCCGATCGACCGGATCGGCCTCGGCGGCTACCTTTCGCTGGTCGAGCCGTGGCCCGATTTCCAGGACTACATCGAAGGGCTGCTGAACGAATTCCGCCTGCTGAAATCCTTCCACGCGGGCGACCAGCCCTACACGGCGCCGTTCAAAGTGGCCGTGCTTACCGCGTGGGGCGACCTGCGCGCGTGGATCTGCTCCGGCCACTTTACCCACGGCCTGGAGCTCAACGAAATCATCGAATCGCTCGCCGGCCTGCCGCTCGACGTCGAATTCATCAGTTTCGACGACCTCCGCAAAAGCGGCGTGCCCAAGGGCGTGAAGGTGATCATCAACGCCGGCCGCGAAGGCAGCGCCTGGAGCGGCGGCCATTACTGGAACGACCCGAAGGTGCAGGCGATCCTCACGCAATGGGTGCAGAAAGGCGGCGGCCTCATCGGCGTCGGCGAACCCTCCGCGGTGCCGCAGTCCGGCCAACTCTTCAAGCTCGCGCATGTATTTGGCCTCGACCGCGACCGCGGCGAACGCATCGCCAACGGCAAGTACAAGTACGATGCGCCGGCTTCGCCCAACGCGCCGCATTTCGTCACGACCGACCTCACCGCTGCGCCCGACTTCGGCAAGGACATCGACGGCATCTATGTCTTCGGGCCCGACACGCAGGTGCTCGCCGATCGGGACAACTCGCCGCGTCTCGCGACCCACACGTTCGGCCGGGGCCGCGCCGTGTACGCCTCCGGCTTCAAGTTCACGCCGGAGAACACCCGCCTGCTGCACCGCGCGATCTTCTGGGCCGCCGCGCAGGAGGCGAAGTTCCCCGTCTGGAGCTCGACGAACGTCCGCACCGAGTGCGCCTACTTTGCCAAGAAGAAGAAACTCGTCGTCATCAACAACGCCGGCGAGCCGCAGGACACGGTGATCACGCTCGCCGACGGCCGGACCACGAAGCCCGTGAGCCTCGCCGCCCACGGCATCGCGATCCTGGATATGTGCTGAGATGCGCCCGGCGGAGCCGGGCGCATCTCAGCTTTTGAACAAGGCGACAGTTCTTTCACTCGGTTTCCGAAGCTGCACCTGTAGCGGCGGTCTATGACCGCCGAAAATGCCACCGTGAACCTGATCCACGCTGACGGCGGTCATAGACCGCCGCTACAGAATACCTCATGCATCAAACACATGAGCGACGCTTCGGCGCATGCTCAAATGCTGAGATGCGCCCGCGGAGCCCGCCCGGAGGATTCGGTGTTTGCCCGCGCGGCGGGAGCCGTTTTGATGCTGGGTCGCTGACGGGCCCAGTGTAATGATGGGCCGCGAGCGTATTCCAACCATGAAAAACCTGCTCCTCTTAGTGTGTCTGGGTGTTGGTGCTACGATCGGGCGAGCGCAGCTGGATGAAGCGACGACCCGGCACATCGCGATCATTCGCGACACGATAGCCAAGGACTACCAAGGCATGCTGCGCGAGGAAGGCGGCGCCTTCGCCTATCCGTTTCTGACGCCGGGAAGCGCGCAATATCCGGATGTGCTCTGGGATTGGGATTCGTGGCTGAGCGACGTCGCATTACGCCAGATCCTCCTGGAGAAAGGCACCCCGGAGCTACGCCAGAAGGCGCTGCGTTACGAGCAGGGCTGCGTGCTTAATTATCTCAACTATGGCGGCATGGACGGGTGGGTGCCCATTTTGATCAAACGCAAGTCCGGCGACCGGAAGGCGCTGCGGGCGGGGGTGAACGTCGACGAGACCAACATGCACAAGCCCTGCCTGGCGCAGCACGCGGCCTTCCTCGTGAAATTGAATGGCGGCGACGCCGAGTGGCTGCGCGAGAAATTCTATTTTCTGCAGGCGTTCGTGAACCGCTACAAAAATCACCAGCGCCATAAGCCCACCGGACTCTATTACTGGAACGACGACGCTGCGATCGGCGTCGACAACGACCCGTGTACCTTCATGCGGCCGCCGAAGAGCTCTGGTTCGATCTACCTGAATTGCATGATGTACAAAGAGCTCCTCGCTCTCGTCTACCTGGGCCAGGCACTGCACATGGACGAGATGGCCGTGGAATACCAGCGCGACGCCGACGAGTTGAAGGCCAGCATCCAGCGCCACTGCTGGGACGAGCGGGATGGTTTCTTCTACAGCGTCGACCTCAACCTCGTGCCCTACGAAGGAAAGCCGTTCAGCGCCGATTCCAACATCAAGCTGCACAGCGGGTATCCACGCGATTACGACTGCCTGATCCAGCGCATCGACGTCTGGTCCGGCTTCCTGGCGATGTGGGCGGGCATCGCCACGCCCGAGCAGGCGAAGCGCATGGTCGAGGAACATTACCGCAACGAGAAGACGTTCAACGCCCCGTTTGGCGTCCGCACGCTGTCGAAGCTGGAGAAGATGTACAACGTCCGGGCTTCGGGGAACCCGTCCCTGTGGACCGGACCGATCTGGGGCGTCTCCAACTACATGGTTTTCCGCGGACTGGCGGACTACGGCTTCAAAAACGATGCGCGGGACCTGGCGATAAAAACGATCCATCTCTTCGGTCGCGACTTCGAACGTTTCGGGGCGTTGCATGAGTACTATCTGCCGGAAAACGGCGAACCGGTGTTGAACAAAGGGTTCCAGAACTGGAACTATTTGGTGTTGAACATGGCGGCCTGGCTCGAAGGCAAGGAAACGATACGGGAATTCTAGCCATGAAACGCACCTTCCTGCTTCTTGCCTCGGTGGCCATCGCTGGCGCGTCTTTCTCGCGCGCGGCCGAGACTGCCGTCACCGACCCGGCCGCCCCCGCCGCACCGTCGACCACGCTGCCCAGCGATCAGAACTACAGCCCGCGAATCAATTACCAGGTCTATTTTGGCGACTACCTTGCGCTCAAGCAGGGCCGGCCCGTCGATTTGATCTTCATCGGAGATTCGATCACGGAAATGTGGCGTTGGGGCCCGGGTTGGCCCGTCTGGAAGAAACATTTCGAGGAGCGTGCCCTCGACTTCGGTCTGGGGTCCGACAAGACACAGCACACCCTCTGGCGACTGCAGAACATCGATCTCTCCGGCTTCGCCCCGAAGGCTGCGGTGGTGCTCATCGGCACCAACAACACGCAAGATACGCCCGAGGACATCGCGGCGGGCGTGAAAGCAGTGATCGGCGCAATCCAGGCGAAGTTTGCCGGGATCAAGGTGGTCGTCCTGAGCATTCTGCCGAATGCCCGGGCCACCGATAAGATGGCCGCCGCGAACAAGCTCATCGCGCCACTGGCCGACAACCGGACGGTTTTCTACCTGGATCTGGCGGCGAAGTTCATCCCGAACGGCACCAACTGGACCGGGCTTGGTCGCGACAAGCTGCACCTCACGGTCGAGGGATACGAAATGTGGGCGGCCGAGCTCGAGGCCCTGCTGCCGTCAGTGCTGAAATAGGCACCCCAATATCTGTGTGCTGGGCAACGCGCGGCATTCATTCGGATTTTGGCCAGATACGCTCGAAGACCGCTTCATTTTCCGCCAAACGGGCCGATAATCCAGGCATATGATTCCTTTGGTCGGTTCACCCGTGCGGGCAGACATGTTTTTCGCACCGCAGGAAGGGGTGCGTCGTGGCGTCAGCCAGGCGAATGGCATTGCGGCGAGCATCGCGCAAGGCGATGTCTCACCGGAAAACATGGTGGGACTCGTCGAGGCCGGCATTCAGGTCAAGGCCAGTGCCGCCGTCGAGCGGGCCGCCGACCAGACGATCGGCACGTTGCTCGATACCGTGGCGTAGAGTGAAGATCAGGCGCGCGAACAGGCGCCGCTTTCAGAGGCAGGGCGGCTTATCCCTAAGCCGCCGTCCGTTTCTTGGTCGATCCGGCGCGTTACGCTTGCCCGCCGTGGCGGGGATAACGCGCCCCCGCAGGTTTTTTCGAGGCAGCAGGCCGGTATGCCTGTGCTACGCAGCACCGGATTTTTAGGAGTATTCTTACACGCTGCGTCCGTTTCATTCTCGCCGCGGGTTCCGGCATCGATAAGTTCGGCGAGTTCCCCTGTACCCATTCCTATGAAAACTATGCGCGCACTCTGGCTTCTAGTGCTGACCGGCGGATTGCTGACGGCAACCGCCTATGCTCAACGCGGTCCCATGGGGGGGCCGCCGCCGGGACTCGATCCCATCATGGCCAAGCTTTTTGGCTCGATCAAAGGCTTCTCCGCCAAAGCGGAAATGACCGTCAACGGGCCCCAGGGCGAGATCACCATGACGGTCGTTTACGAAATGCTGGGGGGCAAAATCCGCATGGAAATGGACATGGCCAGCATGATGGGCGCACAGGTGCCGCCCGAAGCCAAAGCCCAGATGAAGATGATGGGCATGGATCGCATGGTGAACATCGTGCTGCCCGAGACGCGCCAGCTCTGCGTCATCTACCCCGGTGCGCAGGCCTACATGGAAATGCCGCTGCCTCAGGCTGGCCCTGCGGCCGATCCAGCCAAGGAGGCCAAGGTCAACTACACCGAAGTCGGCAAGGAAACCATCGACGGCCACCCGTGCGTGAAGAGCAAGATGACGGTCGATGCCGTCAATGGTACGACTCGCGAAGGTTTCATCTGGACCGCCACCGACCTGAAGGGATTTCCGCTGCAAATTCAGTTCATCGATCCCCGGATGCCAATGACCATGCGATTTATGGATGTGCAGCTAAAGGAACCCGATGCCGCGCATTTCATCCCGCCCACGGACTTCGCGAAATACAACAGTCCGCAGGCGCTGATGCAGGGGGTTATTCAGAAAAAGATGGGCCCTGGTATGGACGGCGGGTTTCCGCCGCGATAAATCTCCATCTGCGCGCGTTCACGGCGCAGGCCGTGATGCTTGCGAAATATTCCTTCTTTCGACGCCCGGCGCTTGCGGCCGGGCGTTTTCATGACCGGTAGTCGTCGCGCACGGGCGAGAATACTTCGATCGCAACCGAGTCTTCGAGCACGTTGGCGCTGTGCTCCACCCCGCCGGGGATCGTCCAGCTGTCACCGGCGTGTGCCACGTGTTCGACGCCGGCGATCAGGAAGCGCAGATGCCCGGACACGAGATAGCCGGTCTGTTCCTGCGGATGCGAGTGGCAGGGGACCACCGCGCCTTTCGCCAGCTTGAACTCGGTGAGCAGCGTATGGACGCCGACCCCCATGGTTCTACGGGCGATGCCGGCGAGGGCCGGCACGTAGCCGGTGGGACTGGCGTGGCACACTTGGGGTCGGACGGTGGAGGGCGATGGTTTCATGGGTGGATTCGCGTTTTTAAAGGGAAAGTTCCTCTGGGCTCCAGACGGAATGTCAGACGCTCAGAAAATTTTCGTCACACTGCGAATTTCCGGAGATCGCACCGGTTTAGGTAGGCAACGAGCCTGCTCGCGCTCCGTCATATTGCGCGAACAAGCTCGCTGCCCTGCTAACTCGCGAATTTTGGAGACTCAGTGGATTTTCCTGGCGTATATTTGCGCGCAATCGCGGCCACAAACCCCAGCAAGAGGCCGGCGGCGAAGCCTGTAACATGCGCCCCGACATCGGTGCGCAGGTCGCCCGCGCCGAACAGACCCAGCAGCGTGAGCCCGGCCGCCAGCGGCACAAACACCGCGCGCCAGCGATGGGGATGGCGCACTTCCCGGACGGCGCGGATCGCCCGGCCGGTGAGCAGTCCGAGGCCGGCGAAAATTGCCGTCGAAGCGCCGAGCGACCGGTAAGGTCCGGGATAATTCAGCGCGGCGATGACCAAGTTGCCCGTAATGGACGCGACCGCGAGGAGCAGCCACCCCCGGCACCGGCCGATGGTCGACAGCACGGCAGAAAACACAAAGAGACCGCTGAGCAGATTCGAGGTCAGATGCCCGAGGTCGGCGTGGAGAAACAGTGCCGTGCCCGGCCGCCACCATTCACCCCGGCCGAACAAGGCCTGCGCATCCAAGGCTCCGGCGCTTTCCCAAACCCCGGGCCAGGTATTCTGGCCGTAAAATACGGCGAGGAGCGCAAGAGCCCAGAGCAGCGGCGTGAAAAATTCGGCTTTCCGCGCCGGCGTATCCGGCACCACCGGCCGGGGCGGCCAGCCGATGCTTTCGCGATCGAAGCATGCGAGCTGTTCACGGGCCGCCTCGATCGCCGGCGCCTCTACGAATAGACGGAAGCCGGAGTCGGAAGGCAGGAGCCAATACGGTTGTCCCATCGCGAGCACCACCAAGCCATGGTCGAAGCCCGCGGCGGAGGTCGGATAGACGCCCACTTCCGCGAGATCGTCGGGCACTCGCTCGGGGGCCGCTCCGGTGATTGGCTCAGACGAGGACATCATTTGGATTAGAAACTGCCCGGCCCCTTAGTTCAAATTCAAGACGGCATCATGACGGACGGAAATCTACTGCAGCGGAAGGCGGTTACCCTGGAGAGTGACCCTAAAACGCATTGTATTGGATATGCCCGGGTTTGATTAACATTTCCGCTTGTCTTTTTCCGTTTGCGTGCTCTTATTGTTGTTAATCATCGATTACCCTTTTTATGCGCGCTTTCTTATCTGCTTTGATTTTGTGCAGCGCCCTTCTGCCAACCGCTTCTGCGAAGAGTTTGCTCGATTATCTTTTGCCCACAGACGAGCTCGAGGTCATCACGGTGACCGACACCACGCCGACCGGCGCTTTGTTGCGCCCGGCTTCGCCGGCCAATCCCGTCTTTTATATGGCAGTCAGCATGGGGTGCCGTGACTTTGGCGGCATTATCGCAGGGGACAAGCTGCCTCCCACCCAAGAGGTCACTGCAACCATTACCAAAGTTCTGGCCAAACAAGGCTACCTGCCCGCTACGGATGCGCACCCGCCATCCCTGCTTCTGGTCTGGACCTGGGGCACGATGAACATCGAAACGAACCCCACCGGCCACTTTTCATCCCTGCAGATTAATCACTCGCAATTGCTGCGTTTCCTGGGTGCCTACAAAGTGGGTTTGGTTTCGCAGACAGCGGAGGCGTTCCCGGAATATACGCTGCCGCCGGGACTGTCGGTCGTGAGCGGCGATGCGCAAACGCTCAACGGTCTGGCCATGGACAATCTCTACGTTGCGGCGATCGCGGCCTACGATTATCAGGCGGCGACCCGCAGGGAGCACAAATTGCTCTGGATGAC
>DATJPQ010000287.1:0-18216 GCA_035506315.1 Opitutaceae bacterium | reverse complement strand
CCGCCGCTACAGCGGACTTGTCCTCGCCGCTCGTTGGTAGGAGAAGGGGTTACTGATCCTATCATGCCGCTTCGCCTCGTTTTCCTCGGGTCCGATCCCATTGCCCTGCCTCTCCTCGACTGGCTGGCGGGCGAGGGCCGGGTGGTGGCAAAAATCGTGGCGGTCTTCACGCAGCCCGACCGGCCGGTCGGTCGCGGGCAAAAGGTGCAGCCCAACACCATCAAGACCTGGGCGCTCGATCACGGCCTGCCGGTGCACCAGCCGGAGCGATTGATGGCCGACGCGCGGACGCTACTCGCGGAGCTCGCGCCCGATGTTTCGCTCGTCATGGCGTACGGCCATATCCTGCACGAGGATTTCATCGCGGCGGCCCGGCTCGGCACGCTCAATCTGCATGCCTCGCTGCTGCCGAAGTATCGCGGAGCGTCGCCGATCCAGACGGCCGTGGCCAGTGGTGAACACGAAACCGGCGTCTCGCTCATGCGGATCGTGCGGGAGCTCGACGCCGGACCCGTGGCCGGTCGCGAGCGCGTTGCCATCGAGCCGAACGACACGGCCCTCGATGTGGAGGCAAGGCTCGCCGCTGCGAGCGTGACGTTGCTGGCGCGGGCCTTGCCCCGGTTGGCGGCGGGCACACTGGCCTTCACCGAGCAGGAGCACGCGGCCGCCACCTTCTGCCGCCGCCTGACCAAGGACGACGGCGCGCTCGATTTCTCCGCTCCCGCTGCCGCGCTGGCGGCGCGCATCAACGGCCTCTTCCCGTGGCCCGCCTGCGCTGCCGAGGTCGCGGGCCAGCCGATCAAGTTCGGTCTCGCCGATATTGTAGCCCCGGTCGCTGACCGGGGTTCCGGAAACACCACAGCACCCGGCACCGTTCTCGGCGCCGATGGCGCGGGCCTGCTCGTGGCCGCCGGCGCCGAAGTACTCCGCGTACTTCGTCTGCAACGCCCCGGAGGCAAGATGCTCCCGGCGGCGGAATTTCTGCGCGGTTTCCCCGTCGCGGCGGGCACCATGCTGCCGTCGCGGCCGTTGCCCGTGCTGGTGGCCAACGAGCCGTTTCGTCATCGATAGGAGAAAATTTGTTCGCGACCGCTGGGCGATGGCTACCGGGCGCCATAAATAAATTTTCTCCTAATTCGGCCGGCCTGAAGCTCTCCGCTTGTTTTTGGCGGTGGTTTACGCAAAGTGGCCGGTATGCGCATCGTGGGTCTTTTCGGATTACTGGTGGCGACGGCCTTTGGGCAGATACCGTCACCGCAGGTGGAACTGGCCAACTTGAGGGAGGACATGCGGGTGCTCTCGCAACGGGTCGGCGAACTGAACTTGCGGGTCGAGCAGCTCGAACGCGACAACGCCGCCTTGCAGCGCAAGTCCGACGCCGGGGCACAGGCCTACGCCACCGTGGTCCAGCTCAATGACGCCCTGGCGGCGACCAACCTGGCGTTGAAGAATGCCGTCGCCTCGGCGAAGGCGGAGACGCTCCAGCAAGTGGCGGCGCAGATGGAGAAACTCGCCCAGCAAACCAATGCGGCGATCGATTCGCTGGCCAAGGGCATGGCCACCCGGCCTTCCGTGGTGCCGTCGTTCAGCGAGGATTATCCGAAGGAAGGCATCCGCTACACCGTGCAGAAAGGCGAAACGTTGGCGCAGATCGCCAAGAAGAATGGCGCGAAGATGCAGGACGTGATCAACGCCAACAAAATCGTCGATCCGACCAGGCTTCAGGCCGGCCAGACTCTTTTCATCCCCATCCCCGGAGCCAAATAACATGGCAGCTTCAAAATCACGTCTGGGCCGCGGACTCGGCGGCCTCATCGCCAACGCCAACCCGGCCGCCAAAGCGGCGGCGGAGGCCAAAACTTCCCCCGGCGCCCAGGCGGCAGCCGCCGCGGCGCACGGGCCGGCCACCCCCGGATTTCAGGAGATCGCCGTGCATCTCATCGAACCCAGCCCGTACCAGGCGCGGCGCGAGATCTCAGCCGACCAACTCTCCGAACTGGCCGAAAGCATTCGCAGCGAGGGGTTGTTGCAGCCTGTGGTGGTGCGCAAGCACGGCGACAAGTTTCAACTCGTCGCGGGCGAACGCCGCTGGCGCGCCTTCCAGATGCTCAAGATCAAGACCATCCCGGCGCGCCTCGTCGAGGCCAGCAACGCCTCGTCGGCCGCCATCGGCTTGATCGAGAATTTGCAGCGGGAAGGGCTCAACCCGATCGAAGAGGCCTATGGCTACGCGAGTCTCATCCGGGATTTCGATCTCAAGCAGGACCAGGTGGCCGAGCGGGTGGGCAAGGCCCGCGCCACCGTCGCCAATTCCTTGCGCCTCCTCTCGCTCGATGCGGAGATCCAGGGATATCTCGCCAAGAATCTGCTCTCGGTCGGTCATGCGAAAGTGCTCCTGGGCATCGACGATACCGCGCAGCGCGCCGTGCTCGCCCGACGTACGATTGAGGAAGGTATGAGCGTACGCGCCACGGAAAAACTGGTGCAGGCCAAAAAGACCACGGCCCCCCACACAGGCGCCGGTCGCGCCGCGCCCGCCGAGGAATCGGCGGCGGTGGCCGGCATCCGGCAACGACTCACGTCGCACCTGGGCGCCCGGGTGTCGATCACCCACACCCCCAAGCGCGGCAAAATCGTCATCGAGTACCGGGGCAACGAGGACCTCCAGCGCATCCTCGAAAAACTCGGGGTCGAGGCGTAGGAGCCGGTCAGACTTGCTCATGGAGGCCATGTCTCCTTCGGGTCATTTCAATGGGATGACGGGCATCTGCCTCAACCGGCTCCTCAAGCGGCGCTCCGCGCTGCGAAACCAGGATTTCTCATTCGGATTTCAACCGCGCCGCGGCGGTTTAGGGAATTTGTCGGCCAAGGCCGATTGCGGCGCGACAAAGTCGTAAGTTCGACCGAGCCTTTAACACGAACCCGACAAATTCCCTGATGCGCAATAGCGGCGAGGCGGCGGAATCGGCCGATCAGTTCCAGCGGGCCTCGCTCCGCTGGATGCGGGCGCGGTTCCCGCTGGCCGAGGAGATGCGGGCCTATGACTGGGACAAGTTCCACCACGATCTGATCGCGGGGGCCACCGTTTCGCTCGTCTCCATCCCGCAGGCGATCGGTTTCGCCCTGATCGCGGGCCTGCCGCCGCTCATGGTGATCATGTGCGTGATCGTCGGCGGCTTTGTCGGCGCGCTGTTCACCTCCTCGCACCATCTGGTTTTCGGGCCCACCAACTCGATCAGCATCATCCTCGCGGCCACGATCTTTTCCTTTCACGGGGGCGGATTGGCGCCGACGGAGATCGCGCTGCTGCTCGCCTTCCTGATCGGTACGTTCCAGCTCGCCGCCGGCCTGGCCCAGCTCGGCAAGGTAACGCAGTTTATTTCCCGCTCCGTCATCATCGGCTATAGCACGGCGATCGGTCTGTTGCTGGCCGCGGGCCAGTTGCCGAACCTGTTGGGCGTCCCGGCCGGCGAGCGCGGGGGGTTTCTGCCGGCCATGTTCAATGCGATCGCCCATCTGGCCTATCTGGATTTCAACGGCTACGCGGCGCTGATGGGCGTGGCCACCCTGTTGATCTTTTGGCTCATCGAGCGCTTTTTCCCCAAGTTTCCGCCGGAGCTGCTGGGCCTGGTGGTGCTCTCGCTGCTGACGCAACACCTCGGGCTGACCCATCTCGGCATTCGCACCATCAAGGATGAGGGCGCACTGGCTGCCGCCATCCCTTCCTTCATCGGCATGCCGCTCGACAAGTCCAACCTGGCCGATGTGCCGCCGTTGCTGAGCGCGGCACTCGCCATCGCCATTCTCGGCATGCTCGAGGCCATCTCGATCGCCAAGACCCTGGCGGCCAAGTCGGGCCAGCGCCTCGATCCGAACCAGGAATTGGTGGCGATGGGTACGGCCAATATCACGACCAGCCTCTACAACGCCATGCCCGGTTCGGCTTCGTTTGCCCGCTCCGGCGCCAATTTCCAGAGCGGGGCGAAGACGCAGCTCGCGGCGGTGATGAGCAGTGTGATCGTGCTGGGCGCGCTCTTCTTCGTGACGCCGCTCATCAACTACATCCCGGTTCCCAGCCTGGCGGCGCACCTGATCCGCATCGGGCGGAAGATGATCAACCGCGACCAGATCCGCATCGCGTACCGCGCCACCGGTTCGGACGCGGTCGTGTTTGTCGTCACGCTGCTGGCCGCCTTTCTCCTCAAGCTCGACACCGCGATTTACGTGGGCGTCGGCGTGTCGCTCGCGTTGTACCTGCGCAAGGCCAGCGCGCCTTCGCTGGTGGAATACGGTTTCAATGACGCCGGGCATCTCGCGCAGATTGGCGAAAAAGAGGAGCGCAAAAACCCGGCGATCTCGATCGTGCATGTCGAAGGGGAGCTGTTTTTCGGCGCTGCCGATCTGTTCCAGGAACAGGTGCGGTATCTCGCCGACGAGGATGACCTGAAAGTCATCATCCTGCGCATGAAAAACGCGCGCCACCTCGACGCGACCTCCGTGATGTCGCTCATGCAGCTCCACGAGTATTTGCAGAACACCGGGCGGTATTTGCTGGTGAGCGGCATCAGCCGCGACGTGGAGCGGGTGCTGAAGAACAGCGGAGCCTGGGAAAAGATCGGCCCCGAAAACATCTTCCCGGCGGAGGCCAACCTCACGATGAGCACCAAACGCGCGTTGCAGCGCGCCAAGCAGCTCCTGCAGATCGGCCAGGGGCGCCATGCCGACGTGCGCATCTTTTACGACCGGCACCGGGAGCAGGCCACCGAGCCGCCCGGCGAACCGGAGAAGGGCAACCCGGTAGGGACGTCGCAGGAGTACGAAATTTGAGTGCCACCGGTTTTCCGCAGCTCTGCGATTTCTCGTAGCCACGAGCGTGAGCGAGTGGACGCGCCAGCTCTGGGAAGCCTGAGGTGGAGCGCGTTGACCTCAACGCGCTTCAAGAGATTTCGTGCCCGATCCAGCGCGTTGAGGTCAACGCGCACCTGCCGACGCAGAAATCGTGTCAGCTCCACTCGCTGAAGCTCGCGGCCACGGGGGGATCGGATGGATGCTTCGCATTGCTCAGCATGACAGAAATCTGAAAGCAGCAGTTCCACTCGCTGGCGCTCGCGGCTACGGGATGAACGCGACGGAGGTTCCACACTCTCACGCTCCCGCCTTTGCTCGATGCGCTACGACGGACAGGCGTGGCTAAAAGGCAACGAAGCCGAAAGCCCCCTCAGCCCCTTGGCGCCTCATTCCCTCCATCCCTTATTCCCTCATTCCCTAATCCCTCACTCCTTCCATCCCTACCGCCGTACCGGCACGCCGCGGCGGTCGAGAAAATCCTTCACCTGCGGCACGGTGAAGGTGCCGAAGTGAAAGAGCGAGGCGGCGAGCACTGCGCTGGCGTGGCCCTGGTCGAGCACGTCGGCGAAATGATCGAGCGTCCCGGCGCCACCGCTGGCGATCACCGGCACGCTCACGGCATCGCTTACACGCCGCGTGAGCTCGAGATCGTAGCCGGCCTGCGTGCCATCGCGATCCATGCTCGTCAGCAGGATTTCCCCGGCGCCCAGCTCCACACCGCGGATGGCCCAGGCCACGGCGTCGAGCTCCGTCGGATGGCGGCCGCCGTGCGTGTAAACGCGCCAGCGCGGCTCCGGACCGGGGTCGCGCTTGGCGTCGATCGCGAGGACGATGCACTGGGCGCCGAAGCGCTCGGAGGCCTCGCGAATGAGCGATGGATTTTTGATCGCCGCCGTGTTGAGCGAAACCTTGTCGGCGCCGGCTTTCAGCATCGCCGCGATGTCCTCCACCGTGCGCAGACCGCCGCCGACGGTGAGCGGCATGAAGCACTGCTCGGCGGTGGCGGCCACGACCTCGCGCATGATCTGGCGGCCGTCGCTGGAGGCGGTGATGTCGAGGAAGACGAGTTCGTCGGCGCCCTGGGCATCGTAGGCCTTGGCGCACTCGACGGGATCGCCGGCGTCGCGCAGTTCCTGGAACTTCACGCCCTTGACGACGCGGCCCTTCGTCACGTCCAGGCAGGGAATGATGCGGCGGGAGAGCATGGAAAGACTCAAGGTTTCGGGTTCCGGGTTTCGGGTTCCGGGTTCCTGATCTCGGATGCCGGACTTCTGGTTCCGGGTTTCGAGTTCCGAGTTTCGGGTTTCGGATTTGGAGTTCCGAGTTTCGCGTTCCGGGTTGCCCGCGCGGCAAATTTCGGTCCGGTCAACTGTGACCGCTGGAGATAACTCATGAATCCACCGACAAGACGGGCGGTTTCTTCCGCTGCGCGGTAGGTTTCGTCGAAGTCAGTCTGGGTGATGTACGTCTCGTCGATCGCCGTGTAGAGGTGGTCCTTGATTTCGCCGAGCGAGCCCTTGGAGGTGGCGAGGAATTGAACCAACTCGCGATTACCGCCGCGTTCAAAACCTTCAGCGATATTGGAAGTAACGGAGAACGCCGCACGCCTGACCTGTGACACAAGATCGCGATCCTGGGCGAATGATTCCTTGCGAGTGAGGCGGTAGAGCGTGCGTTTCAAAATCCGACCGCTTTGCCAGCATTGCAGGTCTTCAAATCGCTCGATGGTAGACATGGCTAGATCTTAAACTCGAAACCCGAAACCCGGAACTCGAAACTTTTAGTTTGGCGCATCCGCGCCGCCTCACGCTTCGGCGTGATTGATGTCGGGCTCGAATTCGACCACCAGGCGGTAGACGGCGCCGGGGCGCATGATGAGCGGATGGTCCCGCACGAGATACTGCAGATAGTGAATCTTGCCGTAGTTGGTCCGGTAGGTGGGATCGTTGGTCACGATCTCGGTGTCCTGCCAGGTCGCCTGGAAATCGTCCTTGGCCACGGTGCAGCGATGTCCGCCGGATCCCAGCATGAGCGAGCCGGCCACGTGGTACTTGGAATGGGGCGCGGCGATCACGAGGACGTAGCGGAATTTGTCCAGCGTGACCTGCTGTTTCACGCTGTAGGCGAATTCGCAGGAAATCCTCGAGCCGGTGAACGTCCACTGCACCTTCACGTTGCCGAGGCCGCGCACCAGTTCCTCCTTGAGGTCGACGAGGTCGGGCTGCTCATAGCGGAAGAAGAAGCTGTTGCGCAGGCCCAGGCCGGTGACGCAATTCTTGCCGTAGAAGGCCGGCACCGTGACATGCTCGCCGAACGTCAACTCGGGCAGCATGACGGGCAGGTAGAGGTTGTTGGGCCAGTCGAAGATTCCGTTGCAATGCGGGAAGGGGAGCGTGTCGGCCACGGCCCTGCCGCCGCACGAGATCAGGGGAATCTGGAAATGCAGGCCGCTGGCGGCGTCGCGATAGAGGAACAGGCCCTGCTCCTTGCGGTTGGATTTATCGAAGATGACGAAGCGGCCGGACGAGCGCGGGGTCTCGAGCCGCGGCGTGCCGACGGGCATCTGCACGGTTTTCGCGAGCCGCGACCACTGGCAGAGATAACGCGCCGCATCGAAGTTGGCCATGCGCGTGGTGTGGTTGGCGTAGGCGGTGCGTTCCACGTCGCGCAGATCGAGAAAGCCGTGCTCCTGGTCGAGGTAGGTCTGGTAAAAGAAAAAGAACAGGCGCCGCAGCAGGTCGAAATACTTCGGCTTCTGGTCGTCGGCGATCCAGCCGTCGCGCAGACCCTGCAGGATGAGACTGATGCAGTGCATCTGGCCATAGGCGCCGGCCGCGCGGCCAAAGGCCCACCCGAGACCGTCGGTGCGCACGAGGTCGGGCATGATCTTGATGTATTTCTCGGCGTAGGTGCGCAGAGTGGGGAGCTTGCGGTCGCGCACGCCGCTGTTGGCGTGGAGTTGCAGCGCGGAGCGGATGAACACCAGCGTCATCACGCCGTAGAGGTTGAAGTTGCCGCCGATGCCCGGGGCGGCGTCGTCGAAGAAGCCGCTCGTGCTGGTCTGGTTGATGCGATCGACCATGCGCTCGATGAGGCGCGAGGTCTCGTCCTTTTTCGACAGGCCGAAGCTGTAACGGGCGACCGCCTTGGCGACATTGAACGCCTGCCAGTGGTTGTCGTAATCGCTGCGGTGGAGCAGCTGCTTGTCGATGCGCTGCTGGGTTTCATCGACCAGGCGTTCCCACACGGGATTGCGCTCCTTGGAGGGACCGAAACAGAGCAGGCCGAGCGAGGCGTAGGCGAGGCCGTTTTCGGCGGCGGGCTCGGTGAACATCTGCGCAGTCAAACTACGCGCGGTAAGGTCGATGAGATCGTAACCGTGGAGGGAGGTTTCGCCGGTGGCGCGGAAATATTCGCCGAGCGCAAACGCCGCATGACCGGGCTCGTCGGGGCGAGGCTGCTCGCCGGAAGCGGGAAGGACGGTACCGTCAGGCTGGATGGAGTCGAGATTGTGGCCCAGAATGGAGCGGGCCATGTCGAGACATTGCTCGGAAAAACTGTGCATGCGTTGGGTTACGAGTGGCGGTGGACACTCCTGCCAGGCAGGAACCGCGTGACAGGGAAGGTGAGTTTGTTTAGGAACTTCCGCACTGGGGCAAGAGGGAAGTTCGGGTTTCTTGCGCAACCGTGTGCCCGAGCGACGATTTCCACCCCCACCCAGGGAAATTCGATAACGTGATTATTCTTGCCACCTTGAATCACGTTACAAAGAGATAACTCGGTCGAAAAGTTACCTCAACCCCTGCTCAAGAATTCCGATGAATCGATCGCTTGCTTTACTCCTTGGCACTGGTGTGTGCATTGGTGCCCTGTTTCATACTGGCTGCGCGACAGTCACGCGTGGCTCCAAGGACTCCCTGGTGGTAGAGACCGAGCCTCCCGGTGCCTTGGTAAAAGTAAACGGCCAGGAGGCCATGACACCCTGCAGCTTGAAGCTCCCGCGGAAATTCGAGGGCCCGGTCTATATTACCAAGGCAGGATATGAACCGCTGTCGATACAGGTCACATCCCACGTGGTTACGGCCGGTGGCGTCGGCATGGCCGGGAATGTCCTGATAGGCGGATTGATCGGAGCGGGGGTCGACGTGGCCACCGGGGCCATGAATTCACTTTCCCCCAACCCGATCAGGGTGAATATGGTCAAGCTGGCAGCCGAGCCAGAAACCAGAGTGCCATCGGCCACAGCCGAATCGGTTGTGCCGGCGGCCGTTGCGCCAACTCCGGTGCCTGCACCTGCCGCCGCTGCGCCGACTCCGACGCCGGCACCTGCCGTCGTAGTGCCGACTGCAGCGCCCGCACCTGTGGCCGATGGGCCAGCGCCGACGCCCACGCCCGCCGCCGTTGTACCGACTCCGGCCACGCCTGCCGTCGCCACACCACTCGCCACGAAACCGGTCAAGATCGTCTACCTTACCGAGGGAAAAGGCATCGCCGGGAAGTCCGTCTATTTCGCCTTTTACGGCAAAACCGAATCGAGATGGATCCAGGAAACGATCACCACCGATGCCGATGGGGCGGCCGTGTTCAAGGTGCCGACTTATGACAACAACGGCGGTGCGTCAGCCATCTTTGCGTATGGTACTTCTGAGCAAGAGATCAAAACCAAGATGAGCGCAATTCAGGGCAGGAAAATCGGCGCCGAAAGAATTCCTGCCGGCGACTACGCCAAGGATGGAATAGAACTCAGTATCGAGAATGGCATGACGAAGATCAACCATGGCGCGGTGCAACTCTGGGCTTTTGAATAAACGGATCTCCGCGCGAAAAGGCCGGGCGCGAAAACCGTGCCGGCGGGCAAACTGACCGGGCGCAAAGCCCGGCCTAACGGGCGATCAGCTTCAGGAACTCGGCGTTGGTTTTTGTCTTCGACAGGCGGGCGAGGACCGTCTCGGTGGATTCCTCGATCTTTTGCTGCACAAGCGCCCGGCGGAAGAAATGAATACCCTCAAGAGTCTTCGCATCGAGGAGCAGTTCCTCCTTGCGGGTGCCGGATCCGCCGATGTTGATGGCGGGCCACAGGCGCATCTCGGCGCACTTGCGGTCGAGCACGAGCTCCATGTTGCCGGTGCCCTTGAACTCCTGGAAGATCACGTCGTCCATGCGGCTGCCGGTTTCGACCAGGATGGACGCCACGATGGTCAGCGAACCGCCGTCCTCGGTGTTGCGGGCCGAGGCGAAGAGCTGGCGCGGCTTCTCGAGGGCGCGCACGTCGAGGCCGCCGGAGCCGGTCCGGCCGGAATTGCGCATGGTGTTGTGGGCACGGGCCAGCCGCGTAAGCGAGTCGAGGAAGAGCACCACATCCCGGCCGGTTTCGACCAGGCGCTTGGCGCGCTCGATGCAGAGCTCGGCGATACGGATATGGTTTTCCACCTGTTCGTCGTTCGACGAGGCCCAGACCTCGGCGGGGACATTGCGCCGGAAGTCGGTGACTTCCTCGGGACGCTCGTCCACGAGGAGAATCATCACATGGCATTCGGGATTGTTTTCCAGCACACCGAGCGCCATGTCGCGCAGGAGAATGGTTTTGCCGGCGCGGGGCGGCGACACGATGAGGCCGCGCGTGCCCTTGCCCACCGGACAGAAGAGATCGACCACGCGGGTGGTCATGCGGCCGTCCTTGAGCTCCAGCTTAAGGTGTTTGTTGGGCGAAATGGTGAGCAGCCCGGTGAAATCGGTTTTCGCCCGGCGGGCCTCGATTGTCATGCCGTCGACCGTCTCGATGAATTTCATCTTCGGGTTCGGGAACCGCCCATCGGGTGGGTAGGCCGTGCCGCCGATCATCTGGCCGACCTTCAATTTGAAGCGGCGGATCAGCTCCTTGGGCACAAAAGGATCGGTCGGGCGGCGTTTGCCCATGCGCGTGACATCGAGCAGCATGCCGTTGCCGCCGCGCGCCGTGTCGATATCGAGCACGCCTTCGACGCGCATGAGATTTTCGACCGGGGCAGGGGTAGGCGAGGCAGGAGCCGCCGCAGCGGGAGCGGCGGTTGGGGCGGCTGCAGGCGCCGCAGTGGTGTCCGCCGAGGCGGACGCAGGATTGGTTGACATAGCTAGACTTGTAAAAGGAAAGGCAGGAGCAAAGTCGCGTCCCACCGCTTGACGCTTTTAAACTTTGCGTGGGAAAAAGCCACGCACTTGCGGCCCCAACCCCTAAAAACGACCAGTCACAAGGCGGAACAATCGATAAATCGGTGTACCGGGAGAACCGGGTCTTCGGGCCATCGGCCGAGTTAAAAGCCCAAGCAAAGCTTGAGCGCGATGCCCCTTATAAGAGGTACTCTGCGCCAACTGTCAAGCGCCCGGATGGGCCAGCCATCCAGGGCAGTGTCCTGTAGTGGTTGGTGGCTCGACCGTAGCATTCAAAAGGTATTGGCCTGATGGATGACGTTTGACCATGTAAGTAGCAGCCGAGGTCACGAGGCTGGGTTTGTCCCTTTCACTTTCACTGCGTAGCCAACCTCCTCACGTCGGCTGCTGGGTCCGGATTGCCCCGATCTCGCCAGCCGGGCGGATCACGTTTCCGTCTTTCCTTCAGGGGCATTGCGATCTTTCTGTTAGCCGATGAGTTTACAGCTCGCCCATCGCCATTATGCACTGCCCTTCCGGGTGCCGGTGCGTACGTCGCATGGCCCCTGGGCGGTGCGCGAGGGACTGGTCGTGCGGGTGAAAGATGAAACCGGCGCCGTGGGCTACGGCGAAGTGGCGCCGGTGCCGCATTTTGGCACCGAGACGGCGAACGAAGCGGCGGCGGCGCTGCAGGCGCTGGGCGGGCGAATCGACGAAACACAAATTGACGCCCTGCCGGACCGGCTGAGTTGCACCCGCCATGGACTGCGGGCGGCACTGGCCAACTGTAGGGCGGGATCGCCTGCCGTGAGCTTGTCGAATCGGCCGAATCCCGCCGCATCCGGATTGAGCCCGGAGTTGGAAGCTGACCCTCCTGTAGCGGCGGTCTATGACCGCCGAACGGGGCCAGCAACGAGCCTCGGCGGTCATAGACCGCCGCTACAGAATACCGTCGAGACTGAACGGGATTTCGCGCGATCAATATGTGCGCCCCTTCCCGTCGCCGCGCTCCTGCCGGCGGGGCGCGAGGCGCTGGCTGCGGTCAGCTCCAAAGTCGAACTCGGATTTCGCGCTTTCAAATGGAAGGTTGGCGTAGGCGACAACGATGAGGAACTCGGTTTGCTCGACGATCTCCTCGCACGGATGCCGGGCGGCGCGCGACTGCGCCTCGATGCCAACGGCGCGTGGGATCGCCGCCGGGCGGAGCGTTGGCTGGAGCGTTGCGCCGAACGGCCGGTTGAGTTCGTCGAACAGCCCATCGCGCCCACCATGCGTGGCGCTGACGATCTGCTGTTGGGACTGGCGAGCGACCATCCGACGCCACTGGCGCTCGACGAATCGCTGGTGCGCGACGGCGATGTGGAACGCTGGCTCGCGTCGGGTTGGCCGGGCCTGTTTGTGGTAAAGCCGGCGTTGTTGGCCGATCCGGCCGCCATTTGCGCACGGCTGGCGCAGGCGCAGGCGGGGGTGGTGTTCTCCTCGGCGCTGGAGACCGCGGTAGGTGCGCAGTCGGCACTCCGGCTGGCGTTCGCCTGGCCGGGCGAACGGCGGGCGCTCGGTTTTGGCGTGTATCCCTTGTTTACCGACGCGCGGTTCGACGGTCCACCAGTGGCACCGTTTGTCAGCGTCGAGGACGTCGCGCAGCTCAACCCGGAGGACGTATGGAACGCCTTGAACTGATCCGGATGTTGGGCGGCAGGCCCAATCTCGCCGAGCCGGCGCCGCTCCGCCTCGTCGAGGAACGCGAGCCGGAGCGTTTTATGGCCGCGTTTGCACAAGCCGTGGCCGAGGCGGAAACGGTTTTGGTTGGCGATCCGGCCTGGGGTGTCGCTGAGCGCGCCCAATTGGCGGGGCTCCTAAACACTGAACCCGGAACCCGGAACTCGGAACTGCCGGCGCTTCGCGCCGGCTGGCTCTGCCTTCCGACCGGTGGAACCAGTGGGCAGCTCCGGTTTGCCCGTCACGATCAGGACACGATCTCCGCCGCCGTGCGCGGGTTTTGCACCCACTTTAAATTGACCACGGTGAATGCCGTCGGCGTGCTGCCCCTGCATCACGTGAGCGGCTTGATGGCATGGATGCGTTGCGCGCTGACCGGGGGTCGCTACCTGCCCTGGGAGTGGAAACAGCTCGAGGCGGGGACGGTGCCCGCGCTGCCCGAGGGTGGCGAGTGGTTCCTGTCGCTCGTGCCGACGCAACTGCAACGGCTGCTGCTCCAGCCGGCGGCCGTCGATCGGTTGCGCCGCTTTCGCACGATTTTCCTGGGGGGCGGTCCGGCGTGGCCGGAATTGCTCGAAGCGGCGGCGACGGCGCGACTGCCGCTTTCGCTCAGTTATGGCATGACGGAGACAGCGGCGATGATTGCCGCCCAACGCCCGGAAGAATTCCTGGCCGGTGAGCGGAGTTGCGGTGCGGTCATGCCCCATGCGCAAATCGGAATATCGACGGAGGGTCTGATCAGCATCGGGGGCGATTCGCTCTTTCGCGGTTATTTTCCCGCCTGGCGCGAGCCGCAGCTGTTCGCGACGGAAGACCTTGGCCACTTCGATGCGGTTGGGCATTTGTACATCGACGGACGGCGCGATGCCGTGATCATTACGGGCGGCAAGAAGGTAACGCCCGCCGAAGTCGAGGCGGTGCTGCGTGCCACGGGCCAGTTCGCCGATGTGGCGGTGGTCGGCGTGCCCGACGCGGAATGGGGGCAAGTCATTGTGGCGTGCTATCCCGCGAAGCAGGCCGCGCCCGATCTGCCGGGCATCGAGGAGAAACTCAGTCGCGATCTGGCCGCCTACAAGCGTCCCAAGCGCTACGTCGCCGTCGATCCCTGGACGCGCAACGCGCAGGGCAAGATCGACCGGGCGGCGCTGGCCGCGGTGGTCAACTACGTTCTGCGCTGATACCAGCGACCCAATTTTTCGGATTTTACAGAAGCAGCGGTAACGAAGGCCAATTTCTGCCGACACTACGCTCTTCGTTCACTTGGTTATCTTCTGTTAAAAATCCGAATTCGAAAAGTGATTTGGTATGAGCGGATGCCCGCGATCCTTCGGTTGTAGGGCCGGACATGGCGTCCGGGCCGAGGAGCCGGGCAACGGCAACAAGCGGCCTGGACACAAGGTCCAGCCCTACATCGGCCATACCGACCGGCTTCACGCCGCTCCTACAAATTTCATCCGCCCCGCACCCACGCGGCGAGCGGGGGCGGCAGCGGACGACGCTCGCGCGATTGCGTCGCGATACAGACATGCTCGGTGCGCACGCGGGCCGCGAGCTTTTCGACCGGCCCGAGCCGTGTGACCTCATAGCGCACGGCGTACGTCGCCTCCGTCAGCAATTCGGGATGGACTTTGACCCGGATCTTTTCGCCGCAGGCGAGAGGACGCAGATACTCCGCCTCGCTCCTGGTGATGGGAACAACCACGCCGGTGTCGGCGAAGAACGTCTTCAACTCGATGCCCGCCGCGCCGAGTGCTTCTTCGTAGGCCTCGTGGCAGATCGCGAGATAGTTGGCGAAAAACACCACGCCGGCCGCGTCGGTGTCGGAAAAATGGATGGTACGGAGGTAGGAGAAAGCCATTTGTCTCCACGAAACACACGAAATACACGAAAGGAAAACCGAAAACCCGGCGCGATCGCATCCTGATGACAAACCGCGAAGAACGCCAAGGACGCGAAGCTCCGGCCATGAATCCCAGGAATGAACGCAGCCGACACCGAACAAGACATGTCACTTAATAGGTGACATTCGCCCGGAGTGGAGGTGAGGGGAAGATACTCAACGGCAACAAAGGAATGTTACGATTATTTGGCCAACGACCAGAGCGTGAACCCGCCGGGTAATCCGTTCAAGCGATGCGTGCGATGAGGTCCGCCACGGTCGCAATCTCGTCATCGTTCACCGTGTGCGGCATTTGCGGGTAGATCCGTTCCACCACCTCGGCCCCCATTTTCCGAAAGATGGCCGCGCTCTCATGCACGCTGGCGACGGGGATGTGAGGGTCGGTGTCGCCACAGCCCAGAAAAACCGGCGTGCCACCAAGCGAGCCGGCGAGATCGCGCGGCAGGCCCGGTGGGCCGATCACCGCGCCGCTCAAGCCGACCACCGCGCCATAGCGTTGTGGATGGCGCACCGCGAACTCCAGGGCGAGGCAGGCTCCCTGCGAGAAACCCACGAGCAGAATGCGTTCACGGGCGATGCGGCCCGCGAGCAGTTGGTCGATCGTGCCGGCCACCACGCCGAGAGCGGAGGTGAGATACGGCTCGTTCCGGGCCAGCGGCTCAAAAAAACGTCCCGGGTACCACGTGCCGTCCGCCGCCTGCGGCGCGAGCAGCGCGACCTTCGGGCGATGGGCGGCCACGGCGCGTCCCAGACCGAGCATGTCCTTGCCGGAGCCGCCACGACCGTGCAGCAGAACGATGACAACCCCGGCGGCAGCGAGCGGTACCCCATCCTGCAACACGGGCTGTCCTTCGTGGATTTTCATGAATGGGAAAGAGGAGGTTTTACCGCGAAGGAACGCGAAGAGGCGCGAAGATCGGATTGACGAAGGTTTGTGTGAATTGGCGGTTTTCAACTCTCACTCCAGTTTCTTTTGGGCATTTCGCGGGCATTCTGATTCGCGTTCATTCGCGTCCTTTGCGGTTTCCCCCTGCATCGTTCCAGCCGGTCGAAATTACTCTCTTGGGTTGCGGTGGGGCGGGGTTGGATATTTCGTGTTTCTTCCATCCGATGAACAAGAACGAGATCGCCGACATCCTCATCCAGATCGGCACACTGCTGGAACTGAAGGGGGAGAATCCCTTCAAGGTGCGCGCCTACCAGACAGGGGCGCGGGCCATCGAGGCGATTGAGGAGACGGAACTCGCGCGGCTCATCGCCGCCGGCGAGTTGGAAAGCGTCAAGGGCATCGGCGAGGCTCTCGCCAAGAAGATTGGCGAGTTGCACGCCTCGGGACGGCTGGAATTCTACGAGAAACTGCGGTCGTCGATCGCGCCGGGACTGGTGGAGATGCTGGAAATCACCGGGCTCGGCCCGAAGAAGATCAAGGCGCTGCACGAGAAACTCGGCATTGCGTCCATCGCGGAGTTGCAGGCGGCGTGTACGGCGGGTCGCGTCGCCGAACTCGACGGCTTCGGCGCCAAGAGCCAGGAGAAGATTCTCGCCGGCATTGCCAACCGGATCGCGTACGGCCTGCGGCATCTTTGGTGGGATGCCGCGGAAGTGGCCGCGCCGATTCTCGCGGGTTTGCGGGCGTTGCCGCAGGTGCAGCGCGCCGAGGCGGCCGGCAGTCTGCGCCGCGGTCTCGAAACGGTCGGCGATCTGGATTTCATCGTGGCAGCAGGCGAGGTGGGCCCGGTCGTGGCGTGGTTTGTGGCGCAGCCAGGCGTGCAGGAGGTGACGGCACAGGGTGAGACCAAGGCCAGCGTGCGTTTCGCGAGCGGCCTCCAGGCCGATCTGCGCATCGTGCCGGCCGAGCAGTTCGTGTTCGCGTTGCACCATTTCACCGGCTCGAAGGATCACAACGTGCAGATGCGGCAGCGGGCGCTGACCCGCGGCTTGAGCTTGAGCGAATGGGGCCTTGTGCCGGCGGTGGGCGAGGGGACCGCCAAGGAAAAAGCTGAGAGAGGTGAGAGCATGAAAGCGAAGAGCGAGGCGGAGCTGTTTGCCGCGCTCGGGCTGAAATACATCCCACCGGAGTTACGCGAAGGGCTCGGAGAGCTCGAGGTGGCGGAGCAGGGCGAGTTGCCCCGGCTGATAGAGCCGGCCGATCTGCGCGGCGCGTTTCACAACCACACGACGGCTTCCGACGGCCGCAATACGCTCACCGAGATGGTCGCGGCGGCCGAAGCGCTCGGCTGGGAGTACCTCGGCATCGCCGACCACTCAAAGGCGAGTTTCCAGGCCAACGGCCTTTCCGCGGATCGGCTCCTCGCGCAAGTGGCCGAGATCCGCGCGCTCAACGCATCCCGTCGTTTCAAGACCCACATTTATGCCGGCACCGAGTGCGACATCCTGGCGGATGGCCGGCTGGATTTCGACGACCGCACGCTGGCGCAGTTGGATTATGTGGTGGTTTCGGTGCACAACGCCTTGGCGCAAGATGAGGCAACGATGACGCGCCGCATCGTCCACGCGCTCGAACAGTCGCATGTGACGATGCTCGGGCATCTGACCGGGCGGCTGCTCCTGCGCCGCGAAGGTTACGCGGTGGATGTCGGCCGCGTGATCGACGCGGCGCTGGCGAATGGTGTGATGATCGAGCTCAACGCCAACCCGTCGCGTCTCGACATGGACTGGCGGCATTGGCGCAAGGCGGCCGAGCGCGGCCTGGTTTGCGTCATCAATCCTGACGCTCACGACACCGCCGGCCTTGCATACGTCAGCGCGGGCGTCGTAGCGGCGCGCAAAGGCTGGCTGACCAGGGAGCAGGTGCTTAACACGCGATCATTAAAAGAAGTCACGCAGTTTTTCCGCACCAAGGCCGGCCGATAAGACGCGTCTGGCAAAGACACTTGGGAAAAGGTTGGCGGCCACGCCGCCAGCGGGGGAGCTGCTCGCCCAAAAAAGCAGTGGCGGGTGCGAACTTTTTCTACGCGGCGAGGTCTTTGCCCGCCTAGCTCAACCCGTTCCTTCCATGAATTCGAAACGTAGTTTTTCCGCTAGTGTGATTCTTCTGAGCGCGCTTGCCGTGCTCATGCCCGTCCAGGCTTCAGCGCAAACTACCTCGGTTCCGACGATCACCACCCAACCGGCAGCTTTGATCGCAACGGCAGGCTCTGCCGCGACATTTAGTGTGATGGCCACTGGCACGCCCGCGCCCACTTACCAGTGGTTCAAGGACGGCCGGCCGGTCTTTGGCGCCAACGCGGCGACCTACACCATCGCCTCGGTGCAATCCAGCAGCGCCGGCCTTTACACGGTAATGGCGGCCAACAGCGCCGGTCGGGTCACCTCGAGCCCTGCCGCACTTTCGGTCAACGTTCAGTCCGGCACGCTCACCGTCGCTCCGCAAAGCCAGACCGTCAACGCCGGCGCCAACGTCACATTCAGCGTGACCGCCACCGGCACCGGCCTGGCCTATCAGTGGAAAAACAGCGGCTGGCCCATCAGCGGAGCGACCAGCGCCACGCTCACCGTTTCCAATGTCGGCACCAATATGGATGGCCGCTACATGGTGACGATTTCCAACAGCACCGGTGTCGCCGCGATCGGGGTCGCCGGCCTCACCGTCAATGCCAATG
>DATJPQ010000286.1:0-4435 GCA_035506315.1 Opitutaceae bacterium | reverse complement strand
GGGTTCCCGCCGCGGGTCAGACCCTTGCCATCGATCCGGCCCAGGCCGGTGATCGCGATGTTCTCAAGATTCTCACCCCAGATCAGGCTGTTGTGCCAGTGGCTGTGTCCAAAATCCTGGTACTGGTCCCACTCATTCGGCTCCGCTTCGTCGTAACAGCCATGGCCGGCGGCGGGCGAGGCGGCGAGCAACGTGGCGCCCTGGTCGAGGTGCAGCGCGATATTGCTCCGCAGGCGGAGGGAAAAACTCAGATACGTGCCGGCGGGAAAAAACACGGTGCCGCCGCCGGCCGCGGCGGCCGTTTCGATCGCCCGGTTGATGGCGGCCGTGTCCAGTGTCTGGCCGTCACCTGAGGCGCCGTAGGACCGGACATTGTGCAGGCCGGTGGTTATGGTCGCCGGCTGACCGGCGGTGGAACGGGAGGAGGCAGAGCGAGGCATGAGGCCAAAGATTCGTAATCTACGCGGGCGAGGCAAATAAAACTGGAATCGCGGAGAACCGCCGGGCGCGAGTCACATGTTATACCATGTCCGGGTTCGCGCCTCTTTTTCCCTTGTCTAGCCTGTCGCAGTTTATGGAAACACCCGTTGGCAAGACCATGCGTCGCTGGTTATTTCAGCTCTCCATTGTCGGAGCACTGCTGTCCGGAGCGGGCGCGTCTGCGAGCGTCACCGTGCGGCAAAATGTCGCGCCGGGTGCAACGAGCTGGCCGGGTACGCCGATCGTTGCGACCATGAGCAATCCCACGGCGCAAGCGACCGTGGCGGAAGATTTCTCCGCCCCCGCCACCAGCTGCGGGCAGACGTTCACCATCCCGGGCGGCAGCAACTATCTGCTCGATACGATCAGCCTGTATGCCGGCGGCGGTAATGGCACGAGCGTATCCGCCCCGGTCACGCTCAACCTCTACGATCTTGGAGGGCAGACCGCTCCGAATCCCCAAAACTACTCCGTGTCGGCCAACCTGCTCGGTGGCGGCAACGGCCTGACGATCAATTATGCCACCCAGGCGGCCGGAGTGCTGCAGTTCGATTTCGCCGACAGCGACCGCGTTGTCCTGGCCGCCGGTCATTTGTATGCCTTCGAGATTTCCGGCCTTAGCGGTTCGCGACCCGTGCAATGGTGGCGCAACGTCAGCGACACCTACACCGGCGGCGCCGCCTACCGGAATCGCTCGTGGATCAATGGCGTGAGCGCGCGCGACTTCGCCGCGGCGGTTTATGGCACCGCTACCACCGCCCAGCCGCCACCGACCCAATGCACCATCAATGCCGGCGTCACCCTCCAGCAGATTGACGGTTTCGGGGCGGGCGTGGTCTTTTTGGATGCCGGGCTCGATCCGTTGACCGACGCCCAGATGGACCTCCTCTACGGCACCGGCGCCGGGCAGATCGGACTCACGCTGATTCGCGTCCGCATCGCGCCCGACAACAACTGGTCCACCGCCGAGATCGATGGCAGCAAAGCCTACGAGCGCGGGGCGCGGATTCTGGCGACCCCGTGGACACCGCCCCCGGCCATGAAGGACAACAACAGCACCATCGGCGGTTCGGTCCTGCCGGCGCAGTATGCCAACTACGCCACCTACCTGAACGGCTTCGCCACCGCCATGGCGGCCAACGGAGCTCCTCTGGCGGTGATTTCGGTGCAGAACGAGCCCGACGCAAATGTGACCTACGAGTCGTGTTACTGGACCGCTGCGCAGTTCCAGACCTTCTTCCGCGCGAACGCGGGATCCATCACCGTTCCCGTGATGATGCCGGAATCGGAAAGCTTTGTGCACGCGTTGTCGGATCTGACACTCAACGACCCCGTCGCCGCCGCGAACGTCGGCTTTGTCGGTGGTCATCTGTACGGCGTGGGGGTCACCGACTACCCGCTCGCCCGCACGGTCGGCAAGCGCACGTGGATGACGGAATACCTGGTGAACGATCAGACCATTGGCACCGCCATCGCCACGGCCCAGCAGATCAACGATTGTCTTACCACCGGCAACATGAGCGCGTACATTTGGTGGAAGCTCATCGGCAACGCCAACGGATTGTTGAACGCCGCGGGGGTTCCGCAGCCGCGCGCCTACGCGATGGCCCAGTTCAGCCGCTTCATCCGCCCGGGCGATCTTCGCATCGGCATCACGAGCAACACCAGCGCGCTGAGTGTCTCGGCCTTCAAGGATCCGGGTGCGAGCCGGTTCGCGATCGTCGCGGTCAACAACACCACGTTGCCGATCACGCAGACATTCAACATCCAGGGAATCACCGCGGCGACGATCACCCCGTGGCGCACGTCCGCCACCGAATCGCTGGCCCAACAGGCACCGGTCACGGTCACCGGCAACGCCTTCACCTACACCATCCCGGCCACCGCCATGGTGACGTTTGCCGGCACCGTGCCGCCGTCCACCCGTTTGACGGCGTTGTCGGTGCGCACCTTTTCGGGCTCCGGGGACAATGTGCTCATCCCCGGCTTTATCGTCGCTGGCGCCGACGCGGCCACGCCGAAACCGGTTGTATTGCGCGGCGTCGGTCCGGGGCTGGCCCAATATAGCGTCACGGGTTTCCTGGCCGACCCGGTAATCAGCATTTACTCGGGAGCGAACGTGATCGGACAGAACGACGACTGGGATGCCGTCGCGCTCCGGCCGACATTTGTCCGCCTCGGTCTCGACAATCTTACCCCGGGCAGCCGGGATGCCGCGGCGCAGGTGAGCTTCCCGGCGGGCGGCTACACGGTGGTCGTTGGCGGCAAAAACCAGGCCACCGGCGTGGTCCTGGCCGAGGTCTACGAGTCCGATGCCTCCAACGCACGCCTGACCGCCCTATCCGCCCGCGCCACGGCGGGCACAGGGGATCAGACCCTGATCGGCGGCTTTATCATTGGTGGCTCGGGCACCGAGCGCGTGATCATCCGTGGTCTGGGCCCCGCGCTGGCTTCGTCCGTTTCCGGCTTCTTGTCCGATCCCCGGATTGATCTCTATTCCGGCTCCACCGTCATCCAATCGAACGATAACTGGGTCGATACACCCGATATGCGGGCTAATTTCGCTTCAGTCGGCCTGGCGCCGCTGACCACCGGCTCGCGGGATGCCGCGATGGTGGCCCAGCTTCCGCCGGGTGCTTATACGGTACAACTCTCCGGCGTGAACGGTACGACCGGGGTCGCCCTGATCGAAATCTACGAACTGCCGTGATGGTGCAGTCGGCGGAGTACGCCCGCCGACTGTTTCGCTCAGAACTCTTCGCTATCCACCGGCTGATCGCGGCGGGTGTCCGGCACGCCGGGGCTGTTGAGCACGACGAAGCCGTTGACGTCCTTGAGCACAAAACTGGGGACATCCTCGGCATGCTGGGCCTTGACATGATCGAAGTCGGCATCGGTGACGTCGTGCAGAAAGAATGGCGGCCGCTGGTCGTTCTGGGCATAACGCACCTCGACGTGGTCGAGCGTGAGCCCTTTGACGTGGCGGGCAAACATGCCGTAGGCGGGTATGGTGCCAAACCGGGACGGCTCGGGATATTCTTTTTCATACTCCGGCACTTCGCGGGCGGCCTGTTCCCTGGTGCCGCCGCCCCGATATTCGATGAGGATGTTGCTCAAGCTCACGTCGTCGATCGTGTGCCCGGGGATGCCGACGATGAGGATGCCATGGTCGGGAGCGACGTCGGTGGCGACGACGTTGCTGATCTTGATGCGCCGGGCGACGCCCACCGGCGGATTGTTCGGCCCGCGTAAACGGGCGCTGAGCCGGATGAAAATCGGCGCATTGACGATCTCTCGCATCGTGAGGTTCGTGACCGTGATGTCCTCCATCCAGCCGCCGTCCACTTCTTCCAGGGCGAGGCCGCGGCAATACTCGAAGACGCAGTTCGAGATCGTGATGTTCTTGAAGCCGCCGTTGGCCTCGGTGCCGCACTTGATGCGGCCGGTCGGCTGGCCGCGCTCCCCCGTCCGTTTGTAGGTACCGGCGAGCAACGAGCCTTCCTCGTAGCCGCTCACCTGGCAGTTGGTGATCGTGACGTTCATGGTTGGCCGGTTGTAACCAAGGGCAAAGCTGCTCTTCGGACAGATGCCGTCGTCGAAGGGCGAGTTGACCGTGCAATTGGAGACGCGGACGTTCTGACAGCAGTCGAAGTCGATGCCGTCGCGGTTCGTGTCGATTTTGAGGTTGTCGCACGTCCAGTTGTCGACGCCCGTGGCGAGGATGGCGAAGTGGCCGCCGTGGTAGATGGTGAAATCGCGGAAGATGACGTTGCGGCAATTTTTCAGCGCGATGGATTTGTTGCCGACGCCGGCGGGCAGCGTGTCGCGGCCCGGGTAGCCGAACGGCCCGGGTTTCTGCGCGGCGATCGCGGTGCGCGCGGCCTCGGGCAGGGGGAACATCGGGCCGCGCGCCCGGCCAAACTCGCCCGGGCCTTCGCCGGGAGGCGCGGTGACG
>DATJPQ010000285.1:0-6041 GCA_035506315.1 Opitutaceae bacterium | reverse complement strand
AGTGCCGCCGCCCCTTGCCCTGGGCCCACTCGGTCAGGCCCTTCTTGATGGCGTCCTGGTGGGAGCCGCTGAAGGCGGTGAACACCAGCTCGCCCGCGTAGGGCTGGCGCTGGGGCACCTCCATACGGGTGGTGCGTTCATAGACTTCGCGAATGTCGTTGAGGTCGCTGAAGTCGAGCCCCGGGGAGATGCCGTGGGTGTAGAGATTGAGCGCGACCGTCACGATATCGAGGTTGCCGGTGCGTTCGCCGTTGCCGAAGAGCGTGCCCTCGACGCGATCGGCGCCGGCCAGCAAGCCGAGCTCGGTGGCGGCGACGCCGGTGCCGCGATCGTTGTGCGTGTGGAGCGAGATGATCGTCGCGTCGCGCCGACGCAGGTGCGTGGACATCCATTCGATCTGGTCGGCGTGGATGTTGGGGGTGGCGTACTCGACGGTGGCGGGGAGGTTGAGGATGATCTTGTTGGCCGCGGTGGGCTGCCATACGTCGGTCACGGCCTCGCAAATCTCGAGGGCGAACTCGAGCTCGGTGCTCGTGAAGCTCTCGGGCGAGTATTCGAGGCGCAGGTTCGTGCCGGCGGCGACGAGCGGTCGGCTGAGCTTTTTCAACAGCTCGATCGCGTCCGTGGCGATCTTGACGATGGCGGGCTTTTCCGCACCGAACACGTAGCGGCGCTGGGCGGGTGAGGTGGAGTTGTAGAGATGGAAGATGACGTTCTTCGCGCCGGACAACGATTCGAGGGTGCGGGTGATCAAGTCCTCGCGGCACTGGCAGAGCACCTGGATGGCGACGTCGTCGGGGATGCGTTTCTCCTCGATGAGCCGGCGGGCGAAATCGAATTCGATCTGCGAGGCTGAGGGAAACCCGACCTCGATCTCCTTGAAGCCGATCCGCACGAGCATTTCGAAGTATTCGAGCTTTTCCTCGACGCTCATGGGCTGGGCGAGGGCCTGGTTGCCGTCGCGCAGGTCGACGCTGCACCAGATGGGCGCACGCGTAATGGTGCGATTGGGCCACTGCCGGTTGGGCAAGTGGACGGAAGGGAAGGGACAGTACTTGGTAATGGGAGCAGATTGCATGGCGAAACTCAGACGAAGGTTGGCATAGCGGTTAAAAACGCCGGTAGCACGGCAAAAGCGGCTCCAGCGGAGCGACAGGCAGGCGAGGGGGACGCACGATCAACCGCGACGCGCGGTGCTCACGGATCGTGCGCCTAGCTAAGTCGCAGGGCCTGCAGAAAGTTTCGCATGAAGGATTATGCGGGATAACGGCACATTTCCCGGCAAGTCAAGCGGGAGTTTTGGAACCGCGGAAGGCGAAGTGCTACTTCGCCACGAGCGGGAAGCCCTGTTGCAGCGTGTGCACCGCACCGGTCGGACGCAGCTCGCTCGCGTAGAGATTGAAGGCCTCGGCGCGGAAAGGCGCGGAGGCGAACTCACGGTGTTGTTTCAGAAACTGGGCCAATGCTGCCGGCGAGGCTTCGCGTTTCACCCGGGCGAGGGTCACGTGCGGATGGAACATTCGGAGATCGACCGACAGGCCAAGCGCGAGCAGCGCATCGTCTATTTGTTGGCGCAGTTGGAACAACCGCGGGTGTCCGTGCCCCACGCCCGCCCACAACACGTGGGCCGGCCCGCGCGGTGGAAAAACGCCCAATCCCTCCAACGGCAGCACGAACGGCTCGACCCGCACGCGGGCCAGCGCGGCCGAGAGAGCGGCGACCAGCGTTTCGTCGGTGTCGCCGAGAAAGCGCAAGGTGAGATGGAGTTGCTCCGGCGGGGTCCACGCCAGACCGTGCGTCGGTACTCCGAGCGCGACGAGAGCCGCCCGGTGGGCGGCCGGCAGGTCGATGGCGATAAACAGGCGCACGCTGGGCACCCCGGCATCATAGCATCGGGCCGGTCGGAGCCGGAAACAAAAACCAGCAGAATTATCACCATGAAGGGAAGCGAATCGGAGCTGAAATATTTGCAGGAGGTAACGGAGACAACGGAGGATGGAGGGTCTAACCACTAATGAACGCTAATGGGCACGAATGAAGGCATCGGGGCTTTCCGTGGATGCGACTTTCAGGTGTTGAAACCCGGTACCCGGAACCCGGGTTGCCGGTCCGCCCGATGCCGGCAACGCGGCCTTGAATACCCGGTGGCATTTCCCCACGCTGCCACCCATGGCTGAACGCATCGGTATCCTCACGGGCGGGGGCGATTGCCCCGGCCTCAACGCGGTCATTCGGGCGGTGGTCAAGTCGGCCACGCGTCTCGGTTGGGAAACGATCGGAATTCATAATGGATTTGAGGGACTGCTCAACCCGGTCACTTGCGCCCGGCTCGATCACCGCGAGATGGGGGCGCTGCTGACCGCGGGCGGCACCGTGCTGGGCACGACCAATCGCGGCCGCTTCGCCGCCAAGGCGGGCCATGGCGAGAAGAAGTCCATCCCGGTCGAGATCCTCGACGAGGCCAAGCGCAACTTCGCAGCGTTGGGGCTGCGCGCACTCGTTTGTGTCGGTGGCGACGGATCGCTCTCCATTGCGCAACAACTTTTCGAGTACGGAGTGCCCGTGGTTGGCGTACCCAAGACCATCGACAACGATCTCGAAGCCACGGTGATCACCTTCGGTTTCGACTCGGCGGTGGCATGCGCCACCGATGCGCTCGACCGGCTCCACACCACCGCCGCCAGTCATAACCGCGTGATGGTGCTCGAAGTCATGGGACGCTATGCCGGCTGGATCGCGGCTCATGCCGGCATCGCGGGCGGGGGCGACATCATCCTTATTCCCGAAATTCCGTTCACTTACGAAGCGATCTGTCGCAAGATCGCGGAGCGAGAGGCGATGGGCCGGCAGTTTACGCTGGTGGTCGTGGCCGAGGGCGCACGGGTCAAAGGCGGAGAATTTGTCACACAAGGCGGTCCCGCGGCGGCGGACCGCGAAGCCCGGCTGGGCGGCATCGGTGCGGCGGTCACCGCCGAACTCGGCAAGCGCACGGGCAAGGAGACGCGATTGGTGGTGTTGGGCCATTTGCAGCGCGGTGGAGGCCCCACGTGTTTCGACCGGCTCTTGTGCACCCGTTTTGGCGCTTATGCCGTGCGGCTCGTGAAAGAGGGAAAATACGGCTACATGGTGGCGAACCGGCCGCCCGATACCGTGGCGGTAAAGATTACCGAGGCCATTGGCCGGCTCCGCACCGTACCGCCGGACGGCGATCTCGTGCAGACCGCGCGAATGCTCGGCATGAGTTTCGGCGACGAGTGAAACTCTCTGCCGAGTAGCGTAACGGCCCGGTGCAGGAGGAGCGGCCGGGTAATCATGCCTGTATCCGGCCGCAGGCTGGCGGTCGCGGCATGTCTCGATAGATGAAATGTCGCATGAGATAGTTTTAGAGGATTTTAACGCGTCGGTAGAATACCTATATACAATCGTGCCAGCAGGGCGTCCCCGGGCCATCCAAACGGGGAAGGCGATGATGGAATTTATGATCCACCATCGTGGTGTATGAGGGGTATTCTGACCCGGCGTAACTGCAATCGGACGGCAATTTCGCTGGGACGAAGGTCGTGCTTGGCAAATGCCCGAAGAGTCTTCAGAACGTCTGCCCCTCGCTTCCCTTGATTACCCTGTTATACGCCACGGTTTCAAATAATGCGGAACAACTCGCCCAGGTTGCGTGCAGCCGGTTACGCAACGCAGGCGGTGAAGCCGAGGTGTTCAATGTGGCCGATTTTCCCGCGACCCGGTTGAAGGAGGTCGACACCGTTTTGATCTTCACCAGTTCGTGGGGCGCAGGCGCACCGCCGCCGGATGCGGTGGAGTTCTGCCATGCGCTCGATTATCCGCAGCTCAATCTCGAGCATTTGGAATTTGCTGTGTTCGAACATGGCCCGCGAACCAATGGCAATTCGTGCGGCCGTCGCATCGACGCGGCGTTGTATGCCCGCGGGGCGTCACGATTGATGCCACCCTTGGAATGCGGTATGAGATCCATGGCACCTTTCGAAGCGTGGTTTGCCGAAGTGAATCGCGAGCTGCTGGGAGTTTGTCTGGCTTGAGATAAACGTCTGGAGAGAGCTCAAGATTTAGTCGCGAGGCAATCCGCCCCCGACCGACAAACTCCCAAAACCGCCACGAGGCGGCGTAAAGGCGAAAGGGGGGAATCCGGTTTTCGCAGCGAGGCTTTCCATAATTGGCATGAGATTTTAAATTATTGGATTTTAACATATAATGTCATTTCCGATCTGGGAAATGCAGCCGTCAAGGGGGTCAGAAGTGGAAGAATGGCCAAGTTAAAAGCGGAGCTTTTAGCAACGCGGTGATGAGGTGGACTGGCAACAAATCCATCGTATTTCCGTGGAATAACTTGCCCGTTAATCTCCAGTGCCGCGCTCAAAAATACTGCGACTTTCTGGCACGAACCAATTTATAAGTTTCTTCGTTATTTGGCCGGGAGACCGACCTCCGACTCGTTAAGCGGGGCGCCAGGAGTAATGTCCGCGCCCATGAAATTTCTACCGCTCCAAGCCGAGACGCTCGTTGCGACTCAGCAGGTGGCCGTCGAATTATTCCCGTGGGAACACGAACACCAGCTTGCGCTGCCGGCGGCGGTGGATCCTGCAGCTCACACCGGATTTTATGCAGACCGGGGGCTGGAATCCGTAAGATGCTGGACGACACACCTCATGGGCGGGCCGGTATCGGGGATGGCGATGCTCTGGGGCTACCGGGCGCAACCAGACGAGCTATGGCTGGCTTGGTTTGGCCTGCTGCCGGCGGTGCGAGGTCGCGGAGCCGGGACCAAGCTGCTCGATTGGTTGATCGCACTCGCACGCACCGAGGGCCGGAGGACCCTGCGTCTTTGGACCACCGATGAGGCGGAATACACGACGGCGATGGGACTTTACACGCGGCGCGGCTTTCAGGCCGAACGATATCCACCGTTGCCCGGCGAGAATTGGAACACGCTGGTATTTTCGCTCGGGCTCGACGGGCGTGTGCCGATTCCGTGGGCGGATATGTCGAATCGCGGTGAGTTGTGCGGCCGCGAGGCTCCGCATCTGCACGCGTTTGCGGCGTAAAACTGGCGGCTGGTCTTCGGTTCGGCCGGCCCGGCTGTCGGCGGCTGAGCCGCATCCATGCAGCATGGTTGTATCCCATGCGATGGCTCAGGTATCAAACGGTAGGGCGGACTATCCCCAGTCCGCCGTTGTGTTCGCCCGGAAAAACGCGGCGCGTTAAGGATAACGCGCCCTACCTCTACTGCATCGTTCCGGCCGAAAGAGGGAAATGGTTCGCTGAAATGGAAATCACACCCCTGATTGACGGGATGACGTTTCGGCTGTTTTTTCCCTAACGCGCCGCTGCTTTCCCGGCGACGGCACAGAATATATTACCTCCCATGAAACGCATCTTCGCCAGCCTCGCTGCATTCATCCTGCTCGGCCTCGCCTCCGGCGCTCGTGCCGAAGCGCCCGCTCAACCCGTTGTCCCCACGGCCAAGATCGAACTCTTCAATGGCAAAGATCTCACCGGTTGGGTTTCATATCTAAAGGACAACACCGACGCTGCAGCGGTCTGGTCCGTCAAGGACGGCATTCTCAACTGCACGGGCAAACCCAACGGTTACCTTCGCACTGAAAAGTCGTACGCCAACTACCAGGTCACCGTCGAGTGGCGCTTCACCCGAGCGGGGAACACCGGTGTCCTCGTCCATGTCAATCCGCCCGACAATGTCTGGCCGATGTGCATCGAATGTCAGGGTATGCACGACCATCAGGGTGATTTCTGGATTTGGAGCGGTGCCAAGGTCAAAGAGCCGTTCGGGAGAAAGAATGGCGTCATCATGACCGTGCCCAGTGCCGAGAAACCCGTCGGCGAATGGAATACCTATCAAGTCGTTTGCCGGGCCGACACCGTTACCATCATCGTCAACGGCCAGAAAATGAACCAGGTCACTGGCACCAACATCACTTCTGGCCAGATCGGCATTCAATCCGAGGGTGCCGCCATCGAGGTCCGCCGCGTCACGCTCGAGCCGCTGCCGC
>DATJPQ010000284.1:0-11488 GCA_035506315.1 Opitutaceae bacterium | reverse complement strand
AATTGGCCGAACTCCGCGGGGCTGATCTCGCCGAGGCCCTTGAACCGCGTGACCTCGGCGTTCTGCCCGAGCTTGAGCAGCGCGGCCTGTTTCTCGCCTTCGGCGTAGCAGTAGAGCGTCTCCTTCTTGTTGCGCACGCGGAAGAGCGGCGTGTCGAGGATGTGCAGATGGCCGTTGGTGATCAGTTCGGGGAAAAACTGGAGGAAAAACGAGATCAGCAGGAGACGGATGTGCATGCCGTCGACATCGGCGTCCGTGGCGATGACGATCCGGTTGTAGCGCAGGTTTTCCAGCCCCTCCTCGATGTTGAGCGCGCTCTGCAGGAGGTGGAATTCCTCGTTCTCGTAGATGACCTTCTTCGAGAGGCCGTAGGTATTGAGCGGCTTGCCCTTGAGGGCGAAGACCGCCTGCGTCTGCACGTCGCGACAGGCGGTGAGCGAGCCGGCGGCGGAATCGCCCTCGACGATGAACAGCGTGCTGTCCTCGGCGCGCTTGTCGCGCGTGTCGAGGTGCACGCGGCAGTCGCGCAGCTTGCGGTTGTGGAGCGAGGCGGTCCGGGCACGCTCGCGGGCGATGGTGCGGATGCCGGCGAGTTCCTTGCGCTCGCGCTCGCTGTCCTCGATCTTGCGCTTGAGCGCCTCGGCTGCCTCCGGGTTGCGGTGCAGGTGGGTGTCGAGCTGCTGCTGGAGGAAGAGGCCGACAAACTGCCGGATCGCGGGGCCGCCGGGGCTCATGTCGTTGGAGCCGAGCTTGGTTTTCGTCTGCGACTCGAAGACCGGCTCGATCACGCGCAACGAGATGGCGGCGACGATCGACTGGCGGATGTCGGCGGCATCGTACTCCTTCTTGTAGAAATTCCGCACGGTCTGCACCAGCGCCTCGCGAAACGCCGCGAGGTGCGTGCCACCCATGGTGGTGTGCTGGCCGTTGACGAAGGAATAGTATTCCTCGCCGTAGTGCCCGGCGTGCGTCATCGCGACCTCGATGTCCTCGGCCTCGAGATGGATGACCGGATAGAGCGTCTCACCGGTGAGGCGGCGGCGGAGCAGATCCTCCAGGCCGTTCTCGGATTTGAACGGCTTGCCGTTGAACGTGAGCGTGAGGCCGCGGTTGAGGAACGCGTAGTTCCAGAGCATCTCCTCGATGAACTCGGCGCGGTACCTGAAGTCGGTGCCGAAGAGCGCCTCGTCGGGCGTAAACTCGATGATGGTGCCGTTGCGTTCGTCGGTTTTGGCGATCTTGTAGTCCTTCTTCAGCTTCCCCTGCACGAACTCGACGACCTTGGTCTGTCCGTCGCGCACCGCCTGGGCCCGGTAGGTGAACGCCAGGGCGTTGACGGCCTTCTGGCCGACGCCGTTGAGGCCGACGGCTTTTTTGAACGTCTCGCTGTCGTACTTGGCGCCGGTGTTGATGATCGACACGCAATCGAGCAGCTTGCCGAGCGGGATGCCGCGGCCGTAGTCGCGCACCCGCACCGTGCGGTCGACCAGATCGACCTCGATCTTCTTGCCGCAGCCCATCGCAAATTCGTCGACCGAGTTGTCGATGGTTTCCTTGAGCAGCACGTAAATGCCGTCATCGGCGTGCGCGCCGCTGCCGAGCCGGCCGATGTACATGCCGGGGCGCAGGCGGATGTGCTCCGTCGAGGAGAGGGTCTTGATGCTGGCTTCGGTATAGGTGGACGCCATGGGCGGAAATTTTCTGATGGCGCAAGCGTCGGGCCGGTCGCGGGCGTGACAAGCGAAAATCTCTCGCCCGTGCCGGCGGGCGTGTTCGTAGCGGCTGACGTGAGGAAGCTGTCAGAGAAGTGAGAGGGAAAGTGAAAAGGGAAGCCCCAGCCTCGTTACCTCGGCTGCCACGCGCAGCAATTTGTGCCGCGCCGTTTCGCGCATCGCTGTGCCGGCGATGACACGCTCGCCGTTTGACGCCACTGTGAGTCGCACCAAACTAGGCCGCATGGCTGCCGTCACCGTCACGTACTACCTCGAAATCCTGTCCTCCTGGTGCCATTGGGCCGAACCGGCCTGGGCCGAGATCAAGGCCCGCTACGCCGGGCGCGCCGACTTCCAGTGGAAGATCGCGCTGATGCGGCCCGGTGATTTTCCGATCTCGCGCGCGCAATGCGACTGGTTCTACCGGCGCAGCGGCACGATCATGCGTTCGCCCTACATGCTCAACAACGGCTGGCTCGAGGCCGAACGCGCGGGACGCTATGATGCGCCGAACCTGGTCGCCGAAGCCGGACGCGATTTCGGCGGCACGGACGATCGTCTGCGCCTGGCTCTCACTCACGCCGCCGTGCGCGAAGGACGCAAAATCGGCGACCTGGCCGAGGCCGTCGCGGCCGGTGCCGCCGCGAGCGGAATCGACGCAGTGAAGCTTCGCGCCCGCGCCGAGTCCGCCGAGGTGCGCGCCCGGGTCGAGGCCTCGACCGCCGAATTTCATACGCACCAGATCACGCAGCGCCCCGCCTTCGTGCTGACCGATGCGATCGGCGACAAGGCCGTCTTCTCCGGCCTGGTGCGGGCCGAGCCCCTCGCGGCGGCCCTCGAGGCGATGCTGGCCGATTGCGCCGCCTACGCCGCACACGCCGCGCATTTCGGCGGACCGCCGCCAAGCTGAGGAGCGCGGACGCATCGCCGCAGGCCTGCCCGCCGGAGGCGGGCGATCGTCCGCTCCGACGCCGCCACTGGAGTCACCCCATCGCCACCCGGTCGAAAGGCGCTTGCGGAAAATAATCCGCCCCGCACATGCTGCGCCCATAGATACGCCCGAAAACAACACCCTCGCGGCCCGCACCATCGAGTCCGCCAAAGCCGGCATGCAGTCCGGCCGCTCCTCGTGCCTGCCCGAACTGGTGCAGCTCATCCAGGCGTTGTCCGCGAAAGCCCGCGAGATTTCCGTGACGGATCTCGCCGAGATCGTGCAGAAACACGTCACCGTGATGGCCAAGGTCATCGCCGTCGCCAACACCCTGGGTTACAACCCCTCCGGCATCGAGATCAGCACCGTTGCGCAAGCCATCCAGGTGGTCGGGTTTGAGCGCATCCGTTCGTTGGTGACTTCGCTCATCCTCGTGCACGACGCCGTGGACGCCAACGCCGCCGTCGATCAACGCGACTCGGCCATGCTGGCGCTCTGCTCGGGCCTGGTGGCCCAGCAGGTTTCCCGCGACCGCGGTGCGCCCGATCCCGAGCAGGCGTTCGTGGCCGGATCGTTGCGCAACTTCGGCCGCCTGCTGCTGGCCACATACCTGACGGACCAATTCCGTGAGGCCCAGCAGCACGCCGATGGTAAATTGTCCGACGAAGCGTACCGTGAAATCTTCGGACTCACGGCGCTCGAGCTGGGGTACGAGTTGCTCCAGTCGACCAGCCTGCCCGCCGGGGTGCTGGATGCCTTGCGGGAATTTTCACCCCAAACCTTTGCCCTGGTTGGACCGGACAGCGCTTCGCTGCTGATCGTCTCCGAATTCGCCGTGAAGCTCTGCGAGCTGGCGATGGACCGCGAGCTGACCACCGAGGGTTTCAATGGCAAGATTCGCGAACTGCTCGATCGTTTCGAGCCCCATCTTACCTTCACCCCCGAGGGCGTCGCCAGTGTGATGACGGCCACCGGCGAACGCATGGCCGAGTTCATGCAATCGCTCGGTATCAGCAGTTTTGGCCACGAAGTGGTGGAGGTGTTCCGTTGGCGGGCGGGCGGAAAACCCGTGGCGGCCCGGCCTCCCGCGGCCGTGCCTCCCACTCCGCGCAGCACGCCCGTCCGCGAAGAATCCCCCGCCCGGAACACCCGGCACGCCAAGGTCGTCTCCCCGGCTGTGCCCGCGGAAACCGCGACCACCCGACCCAGGGAGAAGACGCCGGCCGCGCCACTGCCCGCGGACGATACGCCCGCCCTGGCTCCCCAGATCGAAATCAAGCAAGACTCGTGGCACGAGGGAGTCGACTTGCTGGCCCGTTGTCTGGAGGAGCCGCGTCCCGACTTCGCCAAAATCCAGCGCCTCGCGCTCGAGCATGTGCAACAGGGCTTTGGCGCGCCGGAGGCCGTGCTGCTTTCCCTGGACAGCGACCACCGGAATTACGTGGCGACGCTCGGGCAGGGAAAACTCATCCGTTACATCCGCGGCGACCGTGCCGTCCGGCGCGACGAACGCACCGTGTTCGGCATCTGCCTCAGCCGGCGGGACAATGTGGTCATCCACAACACCACCGATCCCCGCATCGCGCCCTATCTGCCCGCCTGGTGCGCCGGGAAAAATGGGCTCGGTGCCTTCGTGGCCATGCCCCTGCACGATCACAAACAGTGTTTCGCCCTCATCATCGTCGGCTGGCCGGAACCGCACAAGATCGTCATCACGCCGGAGCACAGCAAATTGCTGCACTCGTTGCTCCTGATGGTCAGTACCGCGCACCGCCAGTCGGCCGGCAAGTAGGCGGCCAACCAACGGTCACGGCGATTGACGCCGCCCGCCGTCGCGCCAACCTGCCCAACCATGAAATCCGGATGGCGGCTTTCCCATGCGCGCGGCTATCTGGGCCTCGGCCTGCTGGAGGAGGCCGCCGCCGAGCTGGCCGCCCTGCCGGCCGACGAGTCCGAATCGCTCGAGGCACTGGAACTGCGGGCTCTGGTCCTGCAGGCTCAACACCAGTGGCTCCTGCTGCAACCGGTCGCCGCCGCGCTGGTCGGGCATCAGCCGGGGGAAGCCGGCTGGTGGATTACCTGGGCCTACGCCACCCGCCGCGCCGACTCCCTCGCGAATGCTGAAGCCATCCTGCGCGACGCCGAAATCCGCCACCCGGAGGAGCCCGCCATCCAGTTCAATCTCGGTTGCTACGCCTGCCAGCGCGGCGACCTCGTCGAGGCGCGACGCCGCGTGGATCGGGCCATCGCGCTCGACGCGAGTTTCCGGCAGCAAGCCGCGGACGACGATGACCTCGCGCCGCTGCGCGCCGCCGGCTACCAGCCGGGGAATAAATGAGAGACGAGAGCTGGCCGAGAACCGACCGCGACCCTGCGGCGGAGTGAGGGGTGATGCGCCCGGGCCAGCGCTTAGCTTCTCGCCAAACCAAGGCAGGTAACGCATTATTCTGACGTGCGCCTGGCGACTCGCTCGTTGCTCACACTCTTTACCCTCACGGCCGTCGAACGCTGCGGCGGCGATGGAAAAACTGCCGCCCAGCAGTCCGCCGCGCGCGAGGCGATGGTCCGCGAACAAATCGAGGCGCGTGGAGTGCGTACAGTCGCGGTGCTACAGGCCATGCGCAAAGTGCCGCGGCATGAGTTCGTGCCGGAGTCGGTGCGCCACTTCGCTTATGACGACCGTCCGCTCACCATCGGGTACGGGCAGACGATTTCACAACCCTATATCGTGGCGCGCATGACCGAGCTCGCCCGCCTCACTCCGGAGAGTCGCGTGCTCGAGGTTGGCACCGGATCGGGTTATCAGGCGGCCGTGCTCGCCGAACTGGCGGCCGAAGTTTACACGATCGAGATCGTCCCCAATCTGGCGCACCGCGCGGAGGGCGACCTGGCCCGCCTCGGCTACAAAAACGTGCACCTGCGCGTCGGCGACGGATATCGCGGCTGGCCGGAACTGGCGCCCTTCGATGCCATCGTGGTGACGGCCGCGCCGGAAAAGATCCCTCCGCCGCTGCTCGCACAACTCAAAGTTGGCGGGCGCCTGGTCATCCCGGTGGGCGACTATTTCCAAGAGCTCAAAGTGGTAACGCGCACCGCCGGGGGTTATCAGGAGGAGAACGACGGTTCGGTCCGATTCGTGCCGATGACCGGCCAGGCCCAGCACGAGCGTGGCGGCAAACCGTGAAACACCGACGGGAGGCCACTCGCCCAAGTCAACGAGCGGGCGCGGGCTCCGGCATGCGCAACGGTTGATCGCCGGCGGGCATCGACGGGTAATCGGGACGCTCCAGCCCCGGCACGAGATCGGCGATGGCGACCGGCTGGCCGGTCTCGAGGCAGCGGTTGGCCGCCACCCCCACCAGGATGGAAGCCGCGCCCGCGCGCTCGTCGGCCGCCCGCAGGAATTTGTCGTCGGGGGGGGTGGGCTGCAACAGGTCGCGCAACATCACGGAATCGCCCCCGCCATGATTGCCCGCCTCGGACCAGGGTTCGATCAGCCGCGGGGCTCCGCGCAACGGGATGATGCGCGTGGTCACGCCGTCCCGCTCGATGCCGCCCTGCACCGTGTCGGTGCCGCTCACATAGGCCGTTTCGCAGATCGTATGCTCCAGCCGGCCCCGGGTGCCATTGAAGGCGATGGTGTAGCCTTCCCACGCGCAAAAGGCGTTGAGCGAATAGGTGAGCCGGACGTCATTATCGTAGCGCACCTGCACCGTCATCGTATCCTCGATGTCGATGTCGGGGCGGAAAATGCAGCGGTCGCGGATGTATCCATCGTAACCTTCCTGATCGAGGTAGAGCGCCTTGAGCGAGGCGTCGCCGGCGAGATCGAGGGAAAAGGCGCATCGCGATTTCTCCGGGCAGGTATGACACCGCTCATGGTAGCCCTGGAGGCCGAGACGGCGCGCCATCGCCGGTGTATAGAAACCGCGCTGGCCGGTCGCATACACCGATACGGGCATGGCCCCGAGCCACCAATTGACGAGGTCGAAGTGGTGCGTGGACTTGTGCACCATCAAACCGCCGCACCGCTCTTTTTGGCTGTGCCAGCGGCGGAAATAGTCGGCGCCGTGCAGGGTGTTGAGCAACCAGTGGAAATCGACCGATACCACCTTGCCGATCTCGCCGCGCATGAGCAGATCCTTCACCTGGCTGCGCGGGGGCGAGTAGCGGTAGTTGAACGCCACGCGACAGGAGCGGCCCGTGCGGCGGCGCGCCTCGAGGATGCGCCGGCATTTGGCGGCCGTATGCGTCATCGGTTTTTCGGTGATCACGTCGCAACCCAGCTCCATGGCCCGGACAATGAAGTCGTCGTGTACCTCGTCGACGGTCGTCACGACCACGACGTCGGGCTTTGTCTCCGCGATCATCCGGTCGAAATCGGCGGCGGCGTAGCCGGGCGGCACGGGCACTTGATGCTGCGCCGAACGCTGGCGGGCGACCTCCACCCGGCCGGGATTGAGGTCGCAAAAAGCCACGAGTTCAGCCCACGCCCGGTACTCCCCCTCCATGGCGTCCTGATACATCCGGCTGCGGGCGCCCACGCCAACGATCGCATAGCGTCGCCGGGCCGTGGCGGAAACGGCGCCAACCGACGACGAAGGCACGACTGATTGGGGGGTGGAAAGCATGAAAGGGCGCAAACTAGGACACGTGTACTATATTGGCCAATTAGGACGGGTGGACCAATCTGGGCGAGGTAATTCCGCACGTCCCCGGACCGGTCGCGATGGCGCCCGGGCCGGGGTCGCCGGCGCGTCTGGCTATCCTCTCTGCAAGTCGTTGCCCCCGTCCCCCTCGGCGCTCTTTTTTTCGGACCCGCAAAGTTTAGACTTGGTGCGGGGGGCGATTCTCCGCAAAACAACCGGGCGCATCCGGCGCCCACCTTGGATGAACGGAGCAAAGTCATCTCCCCCAACCAACCTCGTGGAGCTTTCCCCAAGCACCACGAAGGCGCCGCGCATCGCCCCGAACTGCCTCGAGAACAGCTCGTGAATTCATCCTCCCTCTTCTCCCGACCGCAACGATCCCCCGCCCCTTTAGAAAACCCTGCCATCCCAAAATTCATCTATGAAGGAGTATACCTCCCCGGAACTGCGCAACTTCGCTGTAGTCGGCCACGCCTCCAGCGGCAAAACCATGCTCTGTGAGGCGATGCTCGCCTGCAGCGGAAAAATCGGCCGCCTCGGCAGCATCACGGCCGGCACGACGGTGAGCGACTATCACCCGAGCGAAAAAGCGCACCAGATCTCCGTCCACGCCTCGCTCCTGCACACCGAATGGCAGGGCAAGAAGTTCAACATCATCGACACCCCCGGATGCGCCGACTTCATCAGCGAAGGCCTCGGTGCGCTGCGCGTCGGCGATTTCGCCCTCGTCGTCATCAACGCGGCGCACGGCATCGGCTATGGCACTGACACCGTTTGGGAATACGCCACGAAATTCGGCCTGCCGAAGATGATTGTGGTCAACGGCCTCGACAAGCCCAACGTCAACTTCGAGGCTGTCCTCGAAAGCATCCGCGAGCACTTCGGGAAAAACGTATTCCCCATGGCGTTTCCGCTCGATGTCGGTCCCGGCTTCAGCCGCGTGCTCGACGTGATGCGCAACGAAATTGTCACCTACAAGCCCGGTGGTAATGGCCTCTATGAAGAAAAACCGGCCGACGGACCGCTCGACGAGCGCGTCCATGCACTGCACCGCCAGCTGATCGAATACGTGGCCGAGTCCGACGATTCGCTCATGGAGAAATTCTTCGCGGAAGGCATGCTGGCGGAGGAGGAACTGCGCGCCGGCCTGCACAAGGCGATTCAAAACCAGGTGTTCGTACCGCTTTTCGCCACCTCGGCCGAAACCAACGTCGGCGTGGCCCGCCTCATGGATTTCATCGCGAAGTACGGCTCCTCGCCGCTCGATCGCGCCGAGGTGCCGGCCAAGGACGCCAACGGCGGCGACGTCACCGTGGCGCTCTCGAATCCGGACCCGGTCATCTACATTTTCAAGACGATGAACGAGCAGGGTGTGGGTGAACTCTCGCTCTTCCGCATCTATTCCGGCACCCTCCGCAGCGGCGACGATCTCCTCAACAGCGCCCGCGGCTCCAATGAACGCATCGGTCAGATTTATGTGCTCAACGGCCAGGGCCGCACCTCCGTGCCCATGCTGTGCGCGGGCGACCTCGGTGCCGTCGTGAAAATGCGCGCGACCCATACCGGCGACACGCTGTGCAGCCCGCGCTTCGCCGTCACCCTGCCCAAGGTCGAGTACCCGCATCCCAACATCCACGGCGCCCTCAAGCTCAAGGCCAAGGGCGACGAGGACAAGCTGGCCTCCGGCCTCGGTACGCTGCACGACGAAGATCCGACCTTCCTCTACCGCGTCGACGACGAGATCCACCAGACCATCGTTTCCGGCCAGGGTGAGATTCACCTGCAGGTGATCGTGGAACGCATGCTGCGGCGTTTCGGCGTCGCCCTCGAACTCGAGGAGCCGCGCATCCCCTACCGTGAGACCATCCGCGGCAAGGCCGATTCCCGTTACCGCCACAAAAAGCAGACGGGCGGCGCCGGTCAGTTTGCCGAAGTCTGGATGCGCCTCGAACCCGCCCCGCGCGACAGCGGGGTGGAGTTCAAGCAGTGTCTCGTGGGCAACAACGTGGACCGCGTCTTCGTCGTGTCAGTGGAGAAGGGCGTCCGGCAGGTCTGCACGGAAGGCATTCTCGCGGGCTACCGCGTGGTCGACGTGAAGGCGGAATTCTACGACGGCAAGATGCACCCGGTGGACTCCAAGGACATCGCGTTCCAGATCGCCGGCTACTTCGCCTTCAAGGAGGGCTTCATGAACGCGCAGCCCAAGCTGCTCGAACCGATCTACACCATCACCGTCACGGTGCCGGAGCAGTATCTCGGCGACGTCATGGGCGACATCTCCTCGCGGCGCGGCAAAATTCTCGGCGTCGAGGCCGACGGGCATTTCCAGATCGTGCGCGCCCACGTGCCGCAGAAAGATCTCTACCACTACAGCAGCGTCGTCCGCTCGATCACGAGCGGCCGGGGCCGCCACGCGGAGGCCTTCGACCACTACGAACAGGTCCCGCCCGAGATCGAAAAGAAGCTCATCGAGGAGGCGCGGCTCCGTCGCGAGGCGCTGCACAACGGCAAACCGGCCTGAGCCAGCCCGACGCATTCGCACCCCGGCATGGGCGTCTCGCCTATGTCTGGGATAATCCATGCCATCCGCTCGGGCCCCCTGAGCTTGCCCCCATTTTCCGCGCTCATCGGCGTCATTACGGCCCGGTCCATTGCCTCCGTCCCCATCCGGATAACCCGTGGTAACTATCTTCCGTGTCCTTCCGAGGGTTCCGGGGCCAAGCCAAAAACAATCGAAACGCTCCCCCAACAGGAACCGTCGGCCCTCTCGGGGCTCTATCGTGAACACACCGCCACATTTCAGCAGAAGATCGTGATTCGTTGCGGGCGTTTTAGGTCTGTGCTTTTCGCATTGCCATTGCCGCCGTGATTCGACACGAAAGCCAACGCGAGTACAGCCGTTCGTCTTTTTTCGGCAATTGATCATCGCAACTTACCCCACACATGAGAAAATCCTCAACGAACGGCGTTGCGTCTTGCGCACTCAGGATTGCGGTCACGACTGTGCTCCTGCTCTCCGGGTGCTCGAAATACCACAAACTGGATTCGCGACAATTTCACGTGCAGTTAGACGGAGAGCGCATGGTGAGCATGAGCAACAACGGCTCGGGCTCCCCGACGAAGTCCGTTCGCTTTACGCTTACATCCATGCGCCTCAACGGCCACGCGATAAAGCTGACTTCGGGGCAGATCTCGGTAAACGAGGACAAGAAAACCGAATGTCCCACGGCTGACTTCGGCTCACTCTGTGTACGAATCAACGGCGAAGGAGGCATCGACGTCTGGGCACAGAAGGATCGCGAGAAGAACCTGATCGACTATCTCGACAATCTCGATGCCAGGGAGAAGCGGATCATTGAGGCGTCAGGGCTGAAAATACGGCTGACTATGGTGACACTCGGAGGGTATTTCCCGTACCAGGGCGGACGAGGCCTGCCGCAGGGCATGACCGGTGCACAGGCTGTCTTGACCATCATGATGGCCGCTCCGACCGAGAGTGAGGCGCTGGCTCTTGAGAACCTCCAGCCGGAACTTAAGGGCGGCTTCGAGACGATTAACAAGGCGGTGTTCACCAAGGCGAACAGCAAGACAGGTGAGTGCCTGATGGCCTTTTTGGTACCCAAAGGGGAGACGCGTTTTCTCCTCTCCCTCAGTGGCTCCCAGGAGATCGACCTGACGCCGATGATCGAAGTCTTGCCCGAGATGGATCGGCTGCGCTAAGGGAAACTCCAAGGGAAGATAAACAGGGGCGGGGGCGAAATGGAAAACGCGAGGATCATGCGCGCGCCAGTGCATCGGTACGATTCGGAGTGATAGGACAACCGCATCAAAGTGGCATAATGGTCATGACCCGAATGGCACTAGGATAAGGGGTGTGATCGTTGGAACGTAGGAGTTCATTTTTGACGACGCGATGGGGAGACCAACATTTGTTGTCTGGGTGCGGTCAAGCGTTGGTAGACTTTGGGACGTCGTTTGACCGCCTGCGGTTCAACGCGGTGGGCCAGTGCGGCACCAAGCCGTAAAGCCAAGCCAAAAAGGGTCTTGTGTTGAATCTCGACAAACCACCTCGCCCGAAGAAGGGAAGGCCCTGGCTGATACCGGCAATTCCACCGGTTTCAGCGCAGGCTTGTTACCATACCAGGGATCGGCCGCGGGCCTCACAAGTGGTCGTCCACCACACTATGCGCGGCCGG
>DATJPQ010000283.1:0-2523 GCA_035506315.1 Opitutaceae bacterium | reverse complement strand
GGTCGCGCAGGACGGTCAGATAGGGCTGGAAATTGTCGTCGCCGCCGGCCCGACCGGTGATCACCGGCTCCGCGAGCTTGGCCGGGCGGTTGACGGTCCGGGTCAGGAACGACTGCTCGCCGATGAGATCGTCGTCGATGAAAAGCTGCGGCCCTGGGCCGACGCGGATCGCCGCCTCGCGGTTGCCCGTGGCCAGCAGCTTGGCTGGAGACAGCCACGGGATGAGAAGCAGCGCCGGTGCCACGCGGAACACGCCACGAAGAAGGCGCTCCCCGAACGCGGCGGCATGGGACCGGATGGCCATATTCGTGCCCCGCGCCTCAGAGGCCGGGATAATCGGGCATCAAGTGCAACGCCGGATCGGAGTCCGATGCAGTCAGGTTCCCCCATACGGTGATCGTGTCCGCTTGGTTCGTCACCACCACCGACCAGTAGTCACCCCGCCACACAATACGACCGGCCAGCGTGCCAATGTCCCCCAGCGCTCCCTTGAGCTGGATGACGGTCTGACCACGACTCTGATCGAATGTCGCGGCGGTGATGGCCGCGGTCGTGCTGTCCGTGGCCGGCGGACCTTCCTGAATGGTGTTTCCGGCCAAGACAGGCGGTGGTCCGACATCCTTTTTCTGCACCACGATGGCGCCCCCTTGGTTACGCAGGATCCGGTTATTTTCGATCCTGGACGGCTGGAAGTAGGCGAAGCTTTGCCTCAGGCTGATGCCAGCGGACTGGCGGGAAGGATCCAGGTTATCGGCGATCAGGTTTCCTTGGGCAATCAGGTACCCGTCCACGTCCAAGATGCCGCCGCCGGTCCGGTTGCGGACGATCTGATTATCCACGACCTGGGCCCGCCCTTCCTTGCTGATGCGGACGCCACCAACCCCGCCGTTCGCCGTCCCATTGCCGGCGAATAGATTGTGACGGATCACCGGTTCGCCCATCCGCATCGTGTAGATGCCGCCGCCGTCGTCGTCGGCTTCGTTGCCCACGATCCAGTTGTTTTCGATGGTGGGGCTGCAGATGAATTCGTTATAGATGCCGCCTGCATCACTGTTCCCCAGTGAACGGTTGTGCGCCACGATGTTGTTCCGGAAGACGGGGGAGTTTTCGTGGCTGAACACCACCGCGCCGCCGCTGCTGCTGCGGGTGCGTCCGTCCTCCCTTACACCGGCCCGGTTGTCCACAAACACGTTGTTCTCGATGCGGGCGCGGGGCATGCCCGGATGCTCCCGCGCCTCACTGCGGCCGTACACGGCAAGCGCACCGCCATCGCCAATTTCGGTCCAGTTGTCGATGAACAGGTTGTTCGTGATCAAGGGTACCGAGTCAAAAAGGCAGGCCACGGCCCCGCCACGGTGCCCTTCTTGGTGAATCCGATCGGCGCGAAAATCTTCGGGTTCCAAGGTGAAGCTGTCCTCGATGCGGTTGTTGCTGATCGTGGGTGAGGACCCGTCGCACAGGATGGCCCCGCCGTCGCCGAACGCCCGTCCGCGGCGGACGATGAAGCCGTCCAACCGGGCGTCACTGGCGCCGAGAACCCCCCGCCGAACATGCCGGCCGTCCAGGATGGTGGCGTTCTTGAAGATGTCGCGCTGCCAGGAATCCACGGAATATCCGCCAAAGAGATCGACACCTCCGCGCATCTGGACCGTGGCGTCATCGTAGGTGCCGGCGGCGACAAGCACCGCAATCCGGTGCCCCGTGGCGACAGGCTCCACCCGTTGCATGGCGAGTGCGACCGATGGCCACGGCTTCGCCTGGGTGCCGTCGCCCACGGCCTCATGGCTGGCCCCCGGCGCGACATAATAGACCGCGGCGTAGGCGGACAAATCGACCGAGATTGTCCGCGGTCCGATGGCGGCGATATCTCCGGGCATTCCGGCTCTTGCGGCCAGCGTGACCAGCACCAGCATGCCGAGGCACGCGACTCGGAAGGTCCGGCGGGAGCACTCAAACGTAGGGGTGGATTTTATCATAAGGCGAATTGGGGCTGACCGAGTCAGCGGTTGAACGGAGTGCCCGGCATCCAAGAGTTGCGGAAAGGAGGGAAGGCCCGTGTGGCGTTTGGGTTACTCAAAATCGATCTGGACGGCGCTGACCACGGGTGACGCGGCGCCATTGAAAGTGTCGAGGACGAGCTTGTATTGAATCCACGATTCTTGGGGAACGGCCTTAAGGTCGCTGCCGGAAACGGTGAAAAACGAATTGGGACCCTTCGGCCCCTGCCAGGCGGCTTGCGTGAGTGCCTCGCGGGTCGGGGCGGACCGAACCTGGAAGCGGACGGAGGTCTTGCCCGGGGTCACGGCGTCCCAAGTCAGCCGGGTCCAAGTGGCCCCGTGGGTGTCGTGGGGCGACGAAATGTAATCCCAGGCGAACTTACGGTCGTTGATGCGGCCGGGATCCACGCCCATGTCATAATGGGCACCGACCGTCGGTATCGCGAGGTAGCGCTTGGGATCGAAGCCGGTCGCGCTGCCCCAATAAAGGCGCGAATTGGTGTGGTGATCCGCGTACCGACCCAGT
>DATJPQ010000282.1:0-15564 GCA_035506315.1 Opitutaceae bacterium | reverse complement strand
CGCAGGTGGTGGCGCGCATCGGCGACGCCGGCCGCGGCCCGGATATCATCCTGTTCGCGGAGATCGAAGTGGATCGCACGCCGGAATCGCGCGTGGACGACCAGGCGGCCTTCCTCCGGCGTTATGCCGGCACGACGTTCGAGAAAATGCTGACGGCGCCGCTCACGCCCGAGGAGGCCGGCCTGCCCGCCGAGGCGTGGTTGCTCAAGGCCTTCGCCGACCGCGGCCTCACCGGCTACACCGCGATCGCCGGCAGCGACTCGCCGGCGACGAACCACGAGGACGGTCATCCGCGCGCGATCAAGTGTGTCGTCTTCACGCGTTTTCCGGTGAAGGCGGTGCGCCAGCATCCGATTCCCAATGCGCGCAACATTCTCGAAATCCTGCTCGACGTGGATGGCTGCCCGCTCACGGTCTTTGCGAACCACTGGAAATCGGGCGCGGGCGACCCGGCGACGGAGAAGATCCGCCTGGCCGACGCCCGGGTGCTCCGGTCGCGCCTCGACGAGATCCTCCAGGCGGATCCGCACGCCGACATCGTCATCGGCGGTGACTTCAACTCGCAGTACAACCAAAAGCAGCGCTACCCCGCGATGAAGGAGACGGGTCTCAACGACGTGCTGCACTCCCAGGGCAACGTACGCGCGATCCACGGCGCCCAGCACGATCTCTACAACCTCTGGTTTGAACTGCCCGCGGATCAGCGCGGCAGCGACGTCTATCACGGCGAGTGGGGCACGCTGATCCAGCTCATCGTTTCGCGCGGGCTCTACGATTACCGCGGCGTGCAGTACGTCGACCATTCGTTCGGCGTGGCGAAATTCGCCGGCCTCAATATGGCCGCCGATGGCACGCCCCGCCGCTGGACCTTCGACGGCCCGGCGGGCGACGGCTGCTCCGATCATTTCCCCGTTTACGCGCGCTTCGTCACGGTGGCCGACAACGCCCCCGGCCGCTGGCTGACGCTGTCGCGCCCCGCCGACGGTACCGCGCCGGCGGAGGCCCCACGGGTCGCGTACGCGACAATCGACCTGGGGAAAACCGCCTTGACTGCCGCGCAGATCCCGGCCGGCGCGAATTTGCGCGACGGCAGTTTCAATGGGAAACTGTTCCGTGTGGAAAGCCGCGCCATCGCCGGGCCGCGCCTTGCCGTGACGTTCCAGGGCGGCGACTACGACGTGTATGTACCCGACCCGGCGTTGCGGGAGCAGCTGCGCGCCGCCTGGCGCGACGGTGCGTCGGTGCGTTTCTACGGCGAACTTGGCCAATACCGCGGCCGCTGGCAGTTTGTCGTCAGAGATGCGAGCTGGGTAAAATAGGCCGGCAGCCGCGTCGCAACCAGGCGCTCCCGGGTCCTTGGTTGATTGCCATAGCTGTAGGGGCGCAGACTTGCTGCGCCCTGCTGGAAAGGGCGCGACAAAATCGGGCCTCTTTTTTTTAAAGGGACAGGTTGAAAAAATATTGACGTGATAACATTAATTAGACACATTGGTGGTCAGCTTAGACTCTAATAACTGATGAGAACGGCGCGCATCAAAGTGAAGCCAGAGGTAGGAGAGGCAGTTTACCATTGTATGACCCGCACGGTGAACGGCGAACGGATCTTGGACGATCCAGCCAAGGAGGTTTTGCGTAAACAGCTCTGGCAGATCTCCGATTTCTGCGGGGTTCAAATTCTCACCTACGCCATCCTCAGTAACCATTTTCATGTACTGGTGCGGGTGCCCCAAAAGCAGCTCCCATCTGATGTGGAATTGCTCCGCCGTTACCAAACACTGTACCCACGCCCAACCAAGTACCAGTGCGCCCGGCTGGAGGTCATCCAAGCCCAGCTCGCCACCGATGGCCCCGAGGCTACCGAGTGGCGCCGCCGCCAGGCGGCCCTCATGGGCGACGTTTCCCAGTTCATGAAACTGCTAAAGCAACGCTTCTCCGTCTGGTTCAACCGCAGCCATCAGCGTTACGGCACACTCTGGTCCGAGCGTTTCAAGTCCGTCCTCGTCGAACCTCAAGGCAGGGCGCTCGAAACGATGGCCACCTACATCGATTTGAACTGTGTACGCGCCGGCCTTGCCACCGATCCCAAAGACTACCGTTTCTGCGGTTACGCCGAGGCGGTGGCGGGCAACACCGCAGCCCAAGCCGGATTGCTTTCCATCCCCGGCGGCACATGGACCGAGGCGCAAGCCACCTATCGTCAGTGGTTGTTTGGGACCGCCGACGAAGCCCGCGAATCTGGTGCTCCCATCGACGCCGCGCTTTTGGAAAAGGTCATCGACGAAGGCGGCAGGCTGCCGCGCTCAACCGTGCTGCGATGCCGGATTCGCTACTTCACTGACGGCGCGGTGCTCGGCAGCAAGGCCTTCGTCGAATCGCATCTCCTCGCCTACCGCATCATGACCGGCCGCCGTGAACGCACCGCCGTCCGCCCAATCCCGCCGGTCGCCGAATGGGGTTCGCCTCTGGCCACCTTGCGTTCCCTCCGCAAACACGCCTTCGGCTGAATGCCGCATCAGTCGAGGGACTGAACAGGGGGCAGGTATGAATAATTGGGATCGCCGTTCGCTTCCCCGTCGGGGGTGCGCGGTGGTCTACGACTCCACGGCCTCGGGCAGGAAGGTGGCGAGCTCCAGCCGCAGCCGCTGCCTCGCCCGGTAGAGCCGGGTTTCGACGCCGCGCTCGGAACAGCCGGTGATTTCGCCGATCTCGCGATACGACAGCTCGTCGTAATGGTGCAGCAGCAGCGTGACCTTCAACTCGTGCGGCAGCCGGTCGATGGCGGCGCCCAGCGCCGCGCGCGCCTCGTCGCGCTCCAGGGATTCGCCCGGCACGGGCACGGCGGCTGGCAGCGCATCCGCGCCGGCTCCGTCTCCGCCGTCTTCTTCCGCGGCATCGAGGCTCACCGTCGGGTGACGGCGCCGCCAGCGGTGCTGGTTGTGGCAGAGATTGGCGAGCGTAGTGAAGAGCCAGGCGGAAAGATTCGTGTCGGGGCGCAACCGGCTGCGCTGTTGATAGAGCCGCACGAAGACCTCGGCCACGAGATCGCGGGCGTCGGCAGTGTGCCGCACATAACGCCAGGCGAAGGCGAACAGCGGGCGCTCCCAGCGCGCGATCAGGCGGTTGAGCGCCATATCGTCGCCGTGCTGGAGCGCGGCGAGCTGGGCGCAGTCGTTGGTGGGGTCGGGATTCACGAGAAGCGCGGGGGCTTCCGGGGCTCAATTGATGGAGTCGATGGCGGTGGTCTTCACTCCCGACTTGAGCAGGGTGCGGCAGTACTGGTCGCGTTGCTGTTGCGTCATCACGCTGACCGCGGCGACGATCAGGCGGCGGGTGGACTCGGCACATTCGCGATCCACGGCGCGGCGTTGCTCGACGAAGTGGGCGAATTCGAGGAAATCGACCTCACCGGTGGTCCGGCGCGTGTTTTCGAACGCGGCAAATTCCGCCCGCATGCGCGCCACCTGGGTGCCCAGCGCCAGTAATTGTGGGCTGGAACGGGCGTGCAGCTCCTTGATGCGCGCGAACTGCTGATCGGAGAGATGGAGGCTGCTCTTCATCCAGGCGAGCTGTGCATCGAGCCCGTTCGAGGTGTCCGGTTGATGCGCGATGTACCAGGAACTGTGCGCCAAGAGGCCGCCGGCGAGGCCCAGCAGAAAAACGAACAGGGTGCGTTTCATGACTGGGGTGCAGCGGCTTCGCTGCGGGTGGTGGCGGCGGTTTCAAGCAAGGGATCGATCAGCTTCAGGTAGCTCTGCACCAGCTGGGCATTGTGCTCGGCTTGCAGCCGGGAGAGACGGACTTCGGCGAGAAAGAGACCGAGCATCGTGCAGGCGGCAACGAAAGCCACGGCAAACGAAGGCCGGGCGAAAACCGCCTCGATGCGGGCAAACAGGCTGAGCTGCTGGGCGGGAGTCTCGGCGGCGGCGATGCGGCGCCAGATCTCGGCGGTGAGATGTTCCGGCAAGGGCGGCGCGGCGTCGCGCCAGCGTTCGAGCAGCGGATCGAGTGGATCGGAAGGCGGATGCATGGGTGAAATGCGCCGCGGGTGGGCGTGGCGGTTGATGGATTTGGTTGATAAGTGCTACCGGCGTCGGAAGACACCGGCAGCAGGCAGCATAACACCACCCCCAACAAAAGCCCTTCAAATTTCGCGCCCCAGCGGACCTGGGGGCGGGGCTATGCTTTTGCCGGTCCGGTCGTTTCGCCGAGGATCAGCCGGGCGGGCAGCATCAGGTCGTGAAAGCCGTCTTCCTCGGCTCCGGTGCTGGCAAGCACGAGGCGGGCGGCCGCCTGGCCGAGCTGGACCGGATCGGTGCCCGTGCCAGTGATCCGAAGAGGTTCAGCCGGCTGCGGCGGCCGGGGGGTGTCGGCCCCGGCGATGCTGAGGTCGGCGGGAATTTTCCAGCCGGCATGGGCAAATGTCCGGGCCGCGCCCTCAGCCATCAGGCAATTATAGCAGAGCAAGGCGGTGGGAAAATCCTTGCGGCCGACATGGGTCAGCAGCCGATGCGCCGCTTCCGTGCCCTCCTCGCGATCGGCTTCGGCCAGCACGACGGTATAACGCGGCGGGAGCGCGAGTCCCGCCCGGGCCAGCGCCGCCTGGAACGCGGTGAGACGCGCCTCGTGACGGCCCAGGCCGGTATTGCCGCCGAGCCAGCCGAACCGGCGATGACCGCACTCGTACAGATGCCGGACCAGCAGCTCCAACGCGGCCGGCTCGTCACCCATGACAGAATGGCAGACCCCGGTATAGCGTGCCGATACCGCGACAATCCGCCGCTCCACCTGACGCAGCCCGCTGAGAAATGAACGCGTCACTTCGCCGAACAGCACGAGCCCCCGGTAATGATGCCCGGCCGGCAGCAACCGGTGCAACCGGTCGGAATCGAGTTGGTCCTCGGAGCCGAGAAAGACCGTGGTCAGATTCTGCGCCTCGAGCGCGGTGTGCAGGCCATGGTGGATGTTGCCGTAAAAAAATCCCATGGTATTGAGTCGCATCGGCGCCCGCAGAATGTAGCCGACCTGGCCCGGTTGGGAGGAAGTCGGTGAAGCGGCAAACTGCATGCCCTTCGGATGGTAACCGCGCTTGATCGCATGAGCCCAGATGCGCTCGTAGGTTCCGGGATTGATGCCGCTTTTGCGACCGTTGAGCACGAGCGACACCAACGCCTGGGAAACACCCATTTCCCGGGCCAGCTGGGCTTGCGAGATCGTGCGGGGTCGGGGCATGCCCGCGAGCGTTTATAATTACTAATCCGGAGCAATCTCAGATTAACCGGTCCTGATATTTCCAGATGAAGAAAAGCACGAATGGACCCCAGGATACGGCTGAAAATCCAAATCGATTCATGGCAGTTACGCGCCGCCGGCATACGGGATTCCCCATGGTCCAGACTGCGCAGTTCATTGATCGATGTGGACTAGAGGCGTATCCCGCCGCGCCGGTGTGGAGGTTCGGACTGTTCCATAGGCATCCCGGATCAGCGCCGCCGGAGGGCGGATGGAGCCACGCAAATACTGCTGTTAAGTATTAATTATAAAGCCAGTATTTCCGACTCTGCTGCTGGTAGATCTTGGCCTTCGCTTCCCAGTCGCGGAGGAAGGCCTCGACGTCGATCTTGGCGCCATCGCGCTGGAGCGCCTCCAAAAACGCCGCCGAACCCATGTGGCGAAGAAAGCCGCTGAAATCGCGACCGGGTCCGGGCGCGAAGGGGTTTTTGGCGTCGAACTTGCACGCCAGTTTCATCAGGTAAAAATTCAACTCGGCCGGCCGCCATTCGTCATAATCGGTGATCTCGATATAAATCCCGGTGGCGGGCTTCCCGTCCTTGTCGGGGGCGCTCACGCGCTGGAAGCGCAGGCCCGGCAGTTTCAGTGCCTGCAGCTCTTTTTCGAGCATCTCGCTCTTGACGGTTTTGTGCGAAATTCCCCGGAAGATATAGGACTTGCCGATGCCGTGGCGAAAGCCGGTGTCGATGCGCGGCGGATCCCAGAATGCGCCCAGGCCGACCATCGGATAGCCTTGCACCGCCTCCCACGTCGGAATCCCGCCGGAAGTCGGCACCCATTCGAGCCCGGTCTCCGGCCAGCGCATCGCGCGGGTCCAGCCGCGCATGGGAATGACGGTGAGTTTGCCGCGGGCGCGCACGGCGTCGCTCACGGCGAGTCCGCCGGGAGGTTGCTCGTCCTTCGCCATACGCGCGAGTTCGCCGATGGTGAGGCCATGCACGTAGGGCACGCGGAATGCGCCGACCGGGTTGTTGACGGCGTATTTCGCGTCGAGGAGAGGACCGTCAACCTTGAGTCCGCCGAGCGGATTGGGACGATCCAGGATGATGACCTCGACGTTGTTCTCGAAGCAGCTCTCCATCGTCCACTTCATCACGTTCACGAACGTGTAGCTGCGCGTGCCGATGTCCTGCAGGTCGATGACCATCGCATCGAGGCCCTTCAGCATCGCCTTCGTCGGTTTCATGTATTTCCCGTAAACCGAGAACACTGGCAGGCCGGTGCGCTGATCGATCGAGTCGGCCACTTTCGTGGCGGCAGGGGCGTCGCCGTTGATGCCATGTTCGGGGCCGTAGAGCGCGACGAGTTTCACTCCGGGCGCGCGGCGGAGCACGTCGATCGTGCGCTCGCCGCGGCGGTTCACGCCGGCGGGGTGGGTGAGCAGGCCGATGCGTTTGCCTCTTACGGCCGCGAAGCCCTGCGCTTCGAGCACGTCGATGCCGAGCATGACGGGGTAGGGTTGCGGCGCTCCGGCCGCCGTCAGGGCGCCGTTGGCCGGGCCGTTTTCGCGTGGAATCGCCGGCAGCGTCGGGGCGGCGCCGGGACGGGCCGGCTGACTCGAGCTGCAACCCATCAAGCCGAGCAAGGTGACGCAGGTGGCGATGAACGGCTGAAGGCGGAGAGATCGGGAAAAACTTGGCATGCGGCGAGGTCACTTTGCGAACTCGGCGAAGGCCGTCGAGCCGGAAGCGACTGCCCATGTCGAAGGGAAGGAGGCTGCGGAGAATGACGGATCATGCACGAGAGCAGCTTATTTTACTGGAAGAATTCGGCGCCGTTGACCGGGAATTTCGCACCAATATTTTTCGCGTCCAGTTATTCCCGTCAGTCATTCACCGAGCCGATTCAAAATCTTTCGACGTATCGGTGGACCGATTGGAGATAATCCCAAAATCCCAGCCCTACCCACCCCTGTAGAATCTCTCATGCCTCACTTCTTGCTGCGCCATTCGTATCGCGTGCCCTGACCGGCTCGCTGGGCGGTAAGTCCCCGCCCAGCTCTCGTCAGCAGGCGATGACCCTGCCTCCACCCCCGCCTCAGACTGTACTTGTATTGCCTCGAATCCCCCCTTCGGCCGCTCGCGTCGACCAGCTCCCTTCTTCAAGACCAGCTTTCTTGAAGCGTCAGTACCTACCCCTGCCCGAAAATCCAGTCCGGTGGCACCCTCCGCCGGATAAGACACAACAGCACTGAAATATGATCAGCCAAGCCTATGAAAACTAGTCCCAAAATAATCGTGGCGCTTGCTCTCGGCGTGTTGCTTTCCGCCACGTCGCTTAGGGCGCAATCCAAGATGGAAAACCTCGATCGCGGCGTAGTCGCGGTACGTACCAGCAGCAGCCAGGTTTATGTCGGCTGGCGCCAGCTCGGTACCGAAGCCTACACCGTCGGCTACAACGTCTACCGCGCCGGCACCAAGCTGAACGCCTCGCCGATTACGACCTCGACCAACTACGTCGACAGCACGACCGCCAACAGCACTTACACCGTGCGCGCGGTCGTCAACGGCGTCGAGGGTGCGGATTCGCCGGCGGTCAGCGTGTGGGCGCAGAATTATCTGTCGATTCCGCTGTCGATTCCCGCCGGTGGTACCACGCCAGACGGCGTGGCCTATACCTATAGCGCGAACGATTGCTCGGTGGGTGATGTCGACGGCGACGGCCAGTACGAGATCATTTTGAAGTGGGATCCTTCCAATTCGAAGGACAACTCCCAGAGCGGCTACACGGGCGACGTCTATCTCGACGCCTACAAGCTGAACGGCACCCGCCTGTGGCGCATCGACCTGGGCAAAAACATCCGCGCTGGCGCGCACTACACCCAGTTCCAGGTTTACGACTACGACAGCGACGGCAAAGCCGAGATCATGTGCAAGACGGCGCCCGGCACCAAGGATGGCACCGGCGCCTACCTCTCCAAAGGGGCGGCGGCCGGCGCCGACAACTCCGCCGACTATCGCAACTCTTCCGGCTACGTTCTGTCCGGACCGGAATGGCTGACCGTCTTTGCGGGCTCAACCGGCAAGGAGTTGGCCACGGTCAACTACAATCCCCCTCGCGGCACCGTCTCGGACTGGGGCGATTCCTATGGCAATCGGGTCGACCGCTTCCTGGCCTGTACCGCCTACCTCGATGGCGTGCACCCGAGCGCTGTCTTCTGCCGCGGTTACTATACGCGCTCCACGTTATGCGCCTGGGATTGGAATGGCACCACCTTGACCCAGCGTTGGTTCTTCGACAGCAACAACAGCGGATACTCCGGCTACGCCGGCCAGGGCAACCACAACCTGAGCGTCGGCGACGTCGACGGCGACGGCTACGACGAGATCGTTTACGGCGGTTGCTGCATCGACCACAATGGCGCGGGCAAGTACACCACCGGCCTCGGCCACGGCGATGCCATGCACATGTCGCGGATGACTCCCACGGCCACCACCCTGCAGGTGTGGAAGGCCTGCGAAGGCACGACCCAGTGTGTATTGTTCAACGCCTCCAACGGGTCGACGGTTTTCAGCTCCACCTCCAGCTCCGACGTCGGCCGCTGCTGCGCAGGCAATATCTCGAGTTCCTTGACGGGTTACCAGATGTGGTCGGCGGCCAACACCACGCTCTACAACACCTCCGGTGGCAGCGTCGGCACCCGGCCCTCGCCCGACAATTTCCTCATCTGGTGGCATGGCAACCTCGTCCGCTCGCTGCTCGATGGCACCACCATCAGCGACTACCCGAGCGGCACCGTGCTGAGCCCCAGCGGCCTGGCCTCCAACAACAGCACCAAGGCGACCCCGTGCCTAAGCGCCGACCTCCTCGGCGACTGGCGCGAGGAAGTCATCTGGCGCACCTCCGACAACACCGCCCTGCGCATCTACACGACCACGGAGGTCACCACCAATCGCATCTTCACCCTGATGCACGACCGCCAGTATCGGGAGGCGATCGCCTGGCAGAACACCGCCTACAACCAGCCGCCGCACCCGAGCTTCTATCTGGGTTACGGGATGACGCTGCCGGTGCCGCTGCCCAACATCACGCTGGTCGGCGGGACCCCGCCTCCCACCGGCGACACCTATCAGGCCGAAAATGCCGTGCTCGCCGGCGGTACGGTCACTGAGACCACCAATGCCGGTTTCCATGGCACCGCCTACGTCAACTTCCCGACCACGGGCGGCACCTGCACCTTCAACAACGTCGACGGCAACGGCGGCGGCACCAAGAGCCTGTCGATCCGCTTCGCCAACGGCGGCACTGCTGCGCGCACGGGCAACCTGACCGTCAACGGCACCACCACCTCCATCACGTTCGCGACCACCGGGTCGTGGACCACCTGGGTGACGATGAACGTGAACATCACGCTCAACAATAATTCGACGAATACGATCCAGTTTGCCTCCACCGGCAGCGATCTCGGCAATATTGACGAAATCACGGTGCCGTAAAAGGCGGCCTGAATGACAATACCGGCCGGCGTGCGGCGTCGGCCGGTATTTTCGCAGTATGTTTCCAGTCACAGTCCCTGCCCATCACTTGCGGGAAGGGACGGTTGTTCCAGGACCTCCGAAATCTGACTCCTTTGCGTGAGTTTGCCCAAAGTCGGGCTTTCCCGTTGTCCGCGAGGAAACCGCGGTTCCCGGTTCTTTTTGTCGCCGGTAGCGTTGGCCTGGCCGGCCTCGGTATAGCGGCGTGGCTGCTCATCAGTCCGGCGCCAGCGGATATTTCCGGCACCAACTCCGGGCGGAACGGAGGCAAGGGCGCCGACCGGGTCGTATCCAGCAACAGGGCACTTGACCACCCGACCGGCTTACCCTCAGCGACGGCGGAGGGTTGGATTCTCCGTTGGCAGGCCGCCTGGGTCGAACCGGCCGCGGATGCACGCCTGGCCGCGTTGATCGCGCTGCTCGAGGAACTGGCCGCCGTCGATCCGCTCCGGGCGCTGGCGTTGGCGCGAGCCGAATCCGATCTGCCCTTGCGCGAGAAATTCCTTTTCGCCGTCCTGTATGCCTGGGCAAGGAGCGATCCGGGGGCCGCCGCCGCGCAGGCCCGGGCATTGCCGGAAGTGGATCGTGTCAATGCCGTCACGGCCGTCCTGACCGGCGCGGTGCACAGCCCGGCCACCGCGGTACGGCTTACGGAACAGCTCTGCCGGGACGATCCCGCCCGGGCACGGGAGTACGGCTACGCCGTGATCGCGGCGCTGGCCCAGGTCGGCGAATACCGCACGGCCGTTCGTTTTGCCGAATCGGCCCGGGGCGTTGCCACCGGCGAAAACGAAGATCGTCTCAAGTGGATCCAGTCCGCCTTCAGCCATTGGGCGCGCCAGGAACCGGAATATGCGGCCCTCGCCACCTTGGGATTGACCGACGCCGGGTCGCGCTACGAGGCGCTGCTCGCGGTCGTGGCCGACTGGGTACGGATCGATCCGGAAGGCCTCACCGAGTTCGTGCAACAGCTCCCGGCGGGCGCCGACCGCACCAACACGCTCGGGGAAGCGCTGCGCCTTTGGGTCAGCAACAACCCGAAGGCGGCGTCCGCTTGGATCGACCGCCTCGAACCGAGCCCGGAACTCGATGCCGGCGTGACGGCGCTGGCCACGTTGCCCCAACTCATCGCGGTGCATCCGGAGGTGGCCCTCAGCTGGGCTGAGAGCATCGACAACCCCGGGCAACGCTCCAACGCGCTGACGGCGATTCTCCGGCAATGGGGCGCCGCCGATCCGGTCGCCGCCCGCCGTTACGTCGAACAATCGGCCGATCTGCGGCCGGCCGACCGTACTATCCTGCTCGCCAGTTTGACGACACCGATCCCCTGAAGAGCTTATGCGCTAATTTGTCCCGCCAGCAGACAACACCGCTACCCCTCAACCCAAAAATAAACAGGAACGACAGCCTCCGAACAGCACCCATGAAAACGAATCGATTGATCACCCCCTCGCCAGGATTATTCCGAAAGATATTCGCCCTCTCCCTCGTGGCGCTTTACGCCTCCACGGGATTTGCCGCGACCTATTATGTCGCAACCACTGGCAGCGACAGCAATGCCGGCACGCTGGCCGCGCCGTTCAAGAGCATCACCAAGGCGCAGTCCGTCGCCGCTTCGGGCGACACCGTGTCGATCCGCGGCGGCACCTACAGCAGCTTTACGATCGCCGGCACCGACAGCAACTACAACTACGTCCACCAGCTCAGCAAAGGCGGAATCACCTACACGGCCTATGGCAGCGAAGTGCCCGTATTCAACTTCTCCAGCATCTCGACCAATCTGCGCGTTTGCGGATTTCACGTGACCGGATCGGGCATCAAGATCATCGGCCTGGTGGTGACGGGCACGCCGGTGGGCAGCCAGAAGCAGTCCGAGAATTTCCGGATCGACGGCAGCGCCGCCAGCTGTGCCTTCACGCGCTGCGTCTGTCACGACAGCGCAGCCAACGGGTTTTATTTCACCAACCACTCGACCGGTTCCTGCACGAACTGCGATGCCTACAACAATATCGGCACCAGCAGTACTTCAGTCGGCAACACCGACGGTTTCGGCGCGCACGGCAATGGGGTCACTTTCACCTCCTGCCGTTCCTGGCACAACAGCGACGACGGCTACGACTGCATCGCTTCCTATGGGGCGAACACCTTCGACCATTGCTGGGCCTATAACATGACGGCCGGCGGCGATTCCAACGGCTTCAAGGTCGGCGGCTGGGGCAGCACCACGCCCCCGAGCAGCATCCCCGTGCACACGGTGAGGTATTGCCTCGCGGCCAATGTCGCCGCGCACGGCTTCTATGCCAACCATCAGCCGGGCCAGGCGGCCAACTGGACCAACAACACCGCCTACAACAACGCCAGCGCGAATTACGACATGCTCGAGCGCGTCAGCCCGACCGACGCCACCGACATCCCCGGCACGCGGGAGGTGTTTCACTACAACATCGCCTTCACCGGCACGACCATCGTCGACGACAACAATCCCGCGGCCAACAAAACCAATAATTCGTGGACCAAGAGCGGCGTGACCGTGAGCTCCGCGGATTTCCAGAGTACGGACGCCACGCAAATGACGAGGGCCCGCAATTCCGACGGCAGCCTGCCCACGATCACGTTCATGCACCTGGTCAGCGGCAGCGATCTCGCCGGCATGGGCTGCTTCTAAGCTGGAACAATGCAGTCAGACCGGTGCCTCGAATGAGACGCTGAGACTGAAAGGTGTAGGGCGGCATCGCCGAATGCCGCCGCATTTCTGGAGGAACGGCGGGGTTCGGCGACCCCGCCCTACAATTCAAACTGCATGAGACCGGCCAAGCTGGTTTGGTCCTACACCCACCAAACGAAATGAATTCGTACCGCCGGGGGCACCGCCTGGAAAACAAGTCGGCCCTCGGCTTTTTTACGTGCGCCCAGTCCTTCCGGTTCTCTCACTAGGAACATGAAAATCTGCTCCCGCTGGTTCAAGGAGCTTCTGGTATTCGCGCTTGCGACCGGCCTCGCCCAGCTGGTTCGCGGCGAACCGATTCCTGCTCGCGGCGATGCACCGAACGACGCGGCGAAAGCGCCGGTCTCCAGTGCGCCGGACCATCCCGCAGCGCCTCCCGCCACGATGAAGACTGCGACCATCGACCTCGGCGATGGCGTGAAGATGGAATTCGTGCTGATACAACCGGGTTCATTCATCATGGGCACCGGCGAGGACACCGATGCCGATGGCGATGCGTCGCCGCCGCACAAGGTCACGCTCACGCGACCGTTTTACCTCGGGAAATACGAGGTGACCCAGGCGCAATGGGAGAAAATCATGGGCAGCAATCCGAGCCACTTCCCAGGCGCGAAGCGGCCCGTGGATACGGTGAGTTGGAACGCCTGCCAGAAATTTTTGGCGAAGTTACAGGAGCGAACCGGCCGGAAATTCGCGCTGCCGACCGAGGCGCAATGGGAATACGCCTGCCGGGCCGGGACCGGCACGGCCTGGAGTTTCGGCGACAGCGACGCACTCATGGACAACTACGCCTGGAGCGGCCACAACTCCGGCCGGACCACGCACGCAGTGGGAGAGAAGCAGCCCAATGTGTGGGGCCTTTACGACATGCACGGCAACGTGGCGGAATGGTGCGCGGATTGGTATGCCAAGCACACCTACTCCCGCGGCAAGGTCACCGACCCAACCGGGCCGTCCACCGGCAACTCCCGCATCATGCGTGGCGGCGCGTGGGGTGACGATTCCGGATACTTGCGCTGCACCTATCGCAATTGCAATGGGCCCGACGGCGCCAACGAGGGCATCGGTTTGCGGTGTGTGATGCTGGTGGCAGAATCTTCGCCGTAGCGCATGAAAACATTCAGCCATAGGCAATGGCTCGGGCTGGCTGCGGTAATTATCGTCGGAGTCGTTTTGTTCTGGAAAGGCGAAGGGTCGCGCGAAACCAGTTCTCCCGCTCGATCCACTCCGGCGGCCGTTGCCCCATCCACGCCGCGCCCGCCCCCGGCCGGGACGGATCAATCCGTCCGACGGGTGGACGAAGCTCCGCTGATTTCCCTGACGGACGCAAAGGCGGCGGTCCATTTGAAATTGCGCCAGTGGGCCGAACGAAAGACCGGCGACACCGATACGGAAAACCGGCTCATGGAGGAGCTGCTCGCGTTGTTGACGGATGACAACGCGGCCGAATTGACGCAGGTGCTCTCGGCCGAAGAACGCAACACGCCCTTTGGCCTGACCGCACTCGAACGCTGGCTGAAGGGCGAACCGGCGAAAGCCGCTCGTTGGATCGCGGCGCAGTCGGGAACGACCGAGCCGCAGGCGTTGCTCGTCGCCCGGGCTTTGTTGAAGAATCCCGCCGACATGCAGGCGTATTGTGACGGACTGCCCGATGGTGACTGGAAGCAATCCGTGTTGAAAAGCGCCAGCCTGGAGCTGGCGGGAAGCGATCCCGCCGGGGCGATCAACCTCGCACGGCATCTGAATGCGGAGGCCGTGCGGACGGATGTGCTGCAAACGGTGACCTACGATTGGATCACGCACGAGCCGCGTGCGGCGCTGGACTGGATCACCCGGGTCAACGACCCAGCATTGCGCGAGGGACTTTACGCGGTCGGAGCCAAGGCGATTGCGGCCACGGATCCCGATCTGGCGGCGGGGTGGCTGGTAACCGCCGTCAAATCCGAAAAGATTCTGAACGACACTGCGCTCAGCATCATCGAGTCTTGGACGGCCCAGGATCCCGCGAAGGCGGCCAAATGGGTGGCTCTCTTCCCCGCCCAAGGCCCCCGCGAGGCCGCCGTCAATCTGGTCGTCGATCGCTGGCTGCAATCCGACCCCAATGCGGCCAATGCCTGGCTGCTCACCTTGCCCGAGCGGGACAAGGTGCTGGCCCGATTGAAGGCGGAGCAGGACGAACGGGAACGTCCGCCTGACATGGAGGAGTGAACTGCCGGCTCGATGGCAAGGCCCTGCGGACTCCTTCCGGCAGTTAAAGTGACTGATCAGATTGCACCACCTTGGTGCCGGCGATCAGGTCGTGCAGGCAACGCCTGTCGGTGCGGAAGATGCAGCCCACGTCGACCAGCCAGAAGCCCAGGCCGAATACCGGGACGGCGCGAATGACGATCGGGACAGCGCTGCGCAATAGCACCACGTGGACGAAGCCGGGATTGGTGTCGTCCTGCACCCGGACGATACGGATGCCGAGGAGGCGTTTGCCCACGGTCTGACCGCGCATGCTGAGCATCCAGGTCTGGAGGGCTGCACAGAAAAGCACCCCGAGCAGGAGAACACCGAGGGCGTTGGACATGCCGGCCAGCCTTTCCAGATCCGAATCTTGCAGGGCATCCCGGCCCTGCGTTGCGAGGCGGAAGATCAGCATCAGGCCACTCGGCCCCAGCATGATCATGCCGGGCAGGGCGCACAAGTTGGAGAGCAGCTCATCGAGCAATGCCGCGCCCAGGCGCAACCAACGGCTGGCCAGGGCCGGGCCTTCGGAGCCGACGTCAGCGGGATGGTCGAACACGGGGCGGTCGAGCACCGGCGGGACGTTGCCGGTGATTTCCCCGCAGTCGCCGAGCCGGCGCCACTGCTCCTCGCCGACGCGCCGGACCTGCGTATCGAGGTTCGCCCGGCCCTCCGCGAGCCATCGCTTCACCTGATCCACCGGTGCGGGACCGTATTCCTTCCCATCGCCACCCAGGATGCTGAACATGCGGCGCAGCCCAACAGGCGCGCCGGGCCGCGTCAAATTTTGAGTGCGAGGGCGGCCGTTCCGGCCGCCCTCATTCCGGATTCTCCTCGAAGTGGCGG
>DATJPQ010000281.1:0-3701 GCA_035506315.1 Opitutaceae bacterium | reverse complement strand
GCGCGTTCCAGCGTCAGCTTGACCGGTGGCGAGAGCTGGATGCCCTTGCCCTCGCCCTGCGAGCGGAAATTCGTGAGTTGTTTGGTGCGCGTGGCGTTGACGGGAATGTCCTCCATGCGCGGGTTCTCGCCCACGATCATGCCTTCATAAACGTCGTCGCCGGGGGAGACAAAGAGCTTGCCCCGCTCCTGGATCGCATCGAGCGCATAGGCGGTGACCGTGCCCTGCTCGGTGGCAAGCAGCGTGCCGGTGAGGCGCGTGATAAGCTCGCCGGCCCAGGGGCCGTATTCCTTGAACAGATGGGTCATGACGCCGCGGCCGTTGGTGGCATTCACCAGATCGATCTCGAAGCCGATCAACCCGCGGGTCGTGATCGTGCCCTCAATCGTCGTGCCGTGCGGGTGTTTCTCCATATGGGTGATCTGGCCCTTGCGGTTGGCCAGATTCTGCATCACCGCGCCCATGCATTCGTCGGGCACTTCGACCCAAAGGGTTTCGTAGGGCTCGAGCGTATGACCGTGGGCGTCTTTTTTGACGATGACCTGCGGGCGGGAGACCAGCAGTTCGAAGCCTTCGCGACGCATCGTCTCCACGAGCACGGCGATCTGCATGGCGCCTCGCGCCTTGACGTCAAAAACGCCAGCCCGGTCGGTGTCCTCGACCGAGATGGAGACGTTGGTCTTCACCTCCCGGTGGAGACGGTCGTGCAACTGGCGCGAGGTCACAAGCCGGCCTTCCCGGCCGACCAAGGGACCGTCGTTGACGCAGAACTGCATTTCCAGGGTGGGCGGATCGATTTGCGTAAACGGCATGGCCTTGCCGTTCTCGTCGGCGGTGATCGTGTCGCCGATGTCGATATCCTCGAAACCGGAAAGACCGACAATGTTGCCGGCGATACCGGCGGCAGCGGATTCGCTACTGTGCAGGCCGGAGTATTCGAACACCTTGGTGATCTTGGCCCGCGCGCGCTTGCCGTCGCGGTTGCTGATCACCCACGCCGTGTCGCCCAGCTCGATATGGCCGCTGAGAATCTTGCCGACGGCGATGCGGCCGACGTAGTCGCTCCAGTCGATGTTGGAGACGAGCATGTGAAAGGGTTCGTTGGGCTTGGCGAACGGCGGCGGCACGTGCTCCAGGATCGTCTCGAAGAGCGGGGTCATGTTTTCCCGCTTATCGGTGAGCGCCCGCATCATGTAGCCGTCGCGGCTCGAGCCGAAAACGACGGGAGCGTCGAACTGTTCCTCGCTGGCGTTGAGTTCGAGCAGCAGCTCGAGCACCTGTTCGTGGGCCTTCTGGGGGTTGGAGTTTTCGCGGTCGATCTTGTTGATGACGATGACGACCTTCAGGCCGTGCTGCAGGGCCTTGCGCAGCACGAAGCGTGTCTGCGCCTGGGGCCCGTCGTAAGCGTCGACGACCAGCAGCACGCCATCGACCATGCGCAAGGCGCGTTCAACCTCGCCGCCAAAGTCCGCGTGTCCGGGGGTATCGACGATGTTGATGATCTTGCCGGCCCAGTGCACCGCCGTGTTCTTCGCCTTGATGGTGATGCCCTTCTCGCGTTCGAGGTCCATGGAGTCCATGGCGCGTTCCTCGACCTGCTGATTGGCGCGGAAGACCCCGCCCTCCTTGAGCAGTTTGTCGACGAGGGTGGTCTTCCCATGGTCGACGTGGGCGATGATGGCGATGTTGCGGATGTTCTGGTTCATGGCGCGGAAGCGAGGAGTTTGTCGGGCTTAGGAAAAAAGTTCGGATAGAGCTCGAGATTTCGTCGCGATGCAATCCACCCCGACCGACAAACTCCTAAAACCGCCGCGAGGCGGCGGCAATTCAAAGGAGAAATCTGGTTTTCGCAGCGCGGAGCGCTGCTTAAGGAGCCTGTTGAGACAGGTTCCCGTAAGCAAAATGGAATTTCCTGAAGTAGATATGGCATTCATTGGCAAGCCCGGCAGGCTCCTAGGTGATGGAAAAACCGGAGAACGTGCGGCGCACCGTCGGCAAACGCAAGGCCGAAGGCGGAGGAGCCGGATGGACTTCGTCCACCGGCTCCTAACAAATGGCTTCCGCCATTTGGCACAAGCCCCCACATCTGATCTACCACAGAGGCACTGAGGCCACGAAGTGTTCTCTCAGCGACCTCTGCGGCCTTCTGTAAAATCTGGATCGGAATTTTAACCGCGAAGGAACGCGAAGGGGAAGGATACGGAAACGAACGGGGATTTTTGACCACCAATGTACCAGCCTACGCCAAGGCTTCCGCCTTAGTCCCGCAGTCGCGGGACTCCGGCGGACAAGTCGGCTGGCAAGCACGGAAGGACACGGAAACGGAGTTGACCACAGATGCACACAGATGGACACCGATGAAGGGACTGAGGGCCGGTCTTTGCGCCTTGGCGTCTTTGCGTGAGAAAATGCCCCAGCAGAATTTTAACCGTAGATTGCTCAGATTGTCGCAGCTGTTGAATGTCGGGACCGGGATGCCGATCCCGGATTGGGCGCAGCCCCTCGACAGGCTCGGGGCCTTGAGCTTGTCGAAACGGCAAGTCTGCGCCCCTACGACGGAAAATCCGGCCATTGATTGCCTAAAGGGGATCGGGTGCGGTCATCGGCATCTGCAACCCAAAACTCAAAACTCAAAACTCAGAACCCAAAACCTCCGCGACATGGGTGTCTTCAACCCGGAACTCGAAACCCGGAACCCGGAACTTGAGTTGACAGCCGAGCCGGCTGTTAGTCGCCCAGGCGGATGAAATAGACGGCGTAAACTGTCACCCACACGGCGACGTGCATTGCTTGCAGGTAGGCTCGCGAGCAAAAGCGGAGAACCGTTTTGGCCAGGACCCACGCCAGCAGGCAGGCGGCGGCGAAACGCGCCAGGCAGGCCGCCAGCGACGTCAGCAAAAACATCATCCAGCCGATATGCATGGTGCCGGCGTGCAGGGCATAGAGCTTGAAAGGAACGCCGGTAAATGCGCCGCGCCACACCACGCCGACGCCGTGATCCTCCAGACTGTCGTGCGTTTGCGTCATGAGTGATTGGCTGATGCCGGGTATCCAGTCGAACCAGCGCGCCAGGCCGGTCGAGTGGCCGGTTGCGGCGGCGTAATAGACCAGGGCGACACCGACGATCGCTCCCGCCAGCGCCCAACCACAGGCGCGGAGCGCCCGGCGCCAGCCACGCAGGATCGCGATACGCGTGAGCAGCACGTCAGGCACGATGAAAAACAGGGTCGCTTCCGCCAGCCCCCACGTTACCGCGAGCAACGTATCCGAGTCGTAGCGCAACCTGCCGGGAGCGATCGGATCGTTTTTCTCCAGGGAATTCATAATGGTGTCGCGATCTGCGCTGGGCTTGGGGGAAGTGATTCAGGATGGTGGTCACCGATGGCGGAGAGGCAAGACCAAGCGCGAACTAGTTTTCCCCGCGCCGTGATCGAACGAAATCGAACGGATTCTAACCACGAATGCACACGAAACTCGGATTAGCGAAGATCAGCGTGGATTAGCGGTTGCCCCAAAGGTCGGCGAAATTTGCACGCAGGATTACAGCACACCCAAAAATTGTGAGCAGTATTTCCGACCTTTACGGATGAGGGCCTATTTCACGAACTGGTGTTGGTGCAGCCAGAATAGCAGCGGATCGGTCCACGGCGGAGCGGCCTTGCCGGGCCGGCCCATGCCGAGGCCGTGCGGGCCTTTCTCAT
>DATJPQ010000280.1:0-2258 GCA_035506315.1 Opitutaceae bacterium | reverse complement strand
CGGGGTATCCCAGAGCCTTTGCACGAATGGACGCGCGATGTCCGGATCGGCCGCGAGGCCGGCGACGGCGGCCATGGCGAAGAGGCCGGGGGACGATTCGTTTGAAAGGGGCCGGCCATCGAGAGCGAACTGATTGGGGCAAGCAGGTCCCTGCGCGGCGAGAAACCGCAGCACGCGGTTGCTCTGCCCGACCTGCCAGGGATCGGCGGCGAACCAGGCATGGTCGAGGCCGACGTTGGCCAGCGTGCGCCAGGCGTCGAAACGGAAATCCTCCCGGCCGTCGCCAGTGTGCGGAGTGCCGTCGAAGTTGGCGTATTCCGGCATCAAGCCGGTGCGGGGGTGTGCCGCCTTTTTGAAGAAGTCCCGGCTCGCGACTGCCGCCTGAGCCCAGAAGTCCCGGTCCTGGTCGTCCGCGGCCCACCGCGCCCACAATTCGTAGAACGCCGGCAGGTGGTAGGAGGGGTCGGTGAACTTGGCCGCCTCCGGCGTGGGCACGAAGACGACCTGGTGGTGCTGGAGATTGAAGATCGACGGGACCGTCTCCTCGCGCTTGTGGATCATTTCCCGCAACAGGGCCTGCGCCTCGGCCTCGTAGTTGCGGATGCCCTCGCCGTTGCCCCAGCGATGGGCCGCGAAGAGCAGGGCCATGGCGAACCACTCCTCGCCATCGCTGGCCGAATTGGGGCTGTGTTGCCGCCCGTCGAAGGAGCATTCCCACGCAAAATAGCCGCGATGTGGGCCGCTGGCATGGTACATGTGGGTTTTCGCCCATTTCCAGAGCCGGTCGAATTCCTCGCGATGGTTCAGCTGCACGGCGATCATCAGGCCGTAGGACATGCCTTCGGAGCGCACATCGCCATTGCCGGTGTCGGCGATGTAGGCCTGGTCGCCACCGACGGGATAGTAGATCCGCTGGGTGTCGTTGTCGCCGTGGAAGAGCTGCCGCCAGGCATGGTCGAGTTTTGCGCTTACCTCGACTTCCGGCCTGCCCAGGAGTTCGCCGAACAGATTGCGCGGCGCGGGCGCGGCCCGGAGTCCGGGCGCGAGCACCAGAAGGGAAACGAAACCGAGTGACAGGAGTTTTCGCATGGGAGAGGGAATGGCCGGGCGCCCGCTTGTTCTTGAGTCACTTATCCGTGAAACCCCGCGCAAAATGCGCAAGATCTCAGAGATCCGAAATCCGAAGTTCGTACCGAGGCCGCAGGCCAACATCAGACAATCCGAAACAAATCAAAAATTCGAATGCGGAAATGTTCAAACGCTCAGCAGGCTCAGTTCTCTTTTTCGGCTGTTTTGACTTTTCATCCATTGTTTCGGATTTCGAGTTTCCCGGCGGTGTGCTTGGTTCCGGCTGCGCCGGGTCAGGGCGCGGAGACCGGAGCGTAGATGCGGAAGTGTCCGCTGACTTCCAGCCAGGCGAGCAGGGTGAGCAGGCCGTCATAGTAGCGCCAGCTGCGCAGTTCGCCGGGCTGGCGGACACCGTCGTGGTTGCGACCCTGGTCGTCGGGGATCTTCATGTCCCAGAGGTGCTGCACGAAAGGCCGGGCGATGGCGGGGTCGGCGGCAAGACCGGCAACGGCGGCCATCGCGTGGAGACCGGCCGCCGGTCCGCCCGATTCGGTCGTGGTGCCATCGAGCTTGAGGTGCACGGGCCAGTTGTCGGGCGGTTGCGCGGCAAAAAACGTCAGTACGCGGTTCGATTGTGCAACCTCCCACGGATCGGCGGCCCACCAGGAATAATCGAGCGCGACGTTGGCCAGCGTGCGCCAGGCGTCCTCGCGAAATTCGTCGAATCCCCGGCGACTGACGGCAGCGCCGTCAAACGCGGAGAAGTTGGGCATCAAGCCGGTTTTGGGATCCGCCACCTTCTTGAAGAATTTACGGCTGGTCTTCGCGACCCCGGCCAGGAATGCGCGGTCCCCGGGCGCCGCCGCCCAGCGCGCCCAGAGCTCGTAGAATGCCGGCAGGTGATACGAAGCGTCGGTGAAATTTGCGCCCGGGCCCTCGGGCACGAAGCGGATCTGCCGGGCGGTGCGGTCGAACATGGCCTCCACCGCGCCACGGTCGGCCTCCTCGTCCTTGTGCAACATCGTGCGCAGGAGGCCCTGGGCCTCGGCTTCATAATTGAAGATGCCCTCGCCGTTGCCCCAGCGATGGGCGGCGAAGAAGAGCGCCATCGTAAACCACTCCTCGCCGTCGGGCGCCGGGCCGGCGCCGCGGACGACGCTGCCGTCGGCGCGCGTCATGCTGCCGTCGTA
>DATJPQ010000279.1:0-25332 GCA_035506315.1 Opitutaceae bacterium | reverse complement strand
TTCATCCGCCACACGCTCACCAGCTATTTTCTCACCTTCGATTTTCTCGTGCTCCCCGCGACGCCGTGCGCGGCGCTCACCAAGGCCGAATGCGATCAAAGCCACCGGGAGCGCGTCCTCGCCCTGACGGCTCCGGCGAGTCTCGCCGGATTGCCGGTGTTGTCGGTGCCGGTGCCGCTGCCCTCGGGACTCACGGCCGGGTTGCAGGTGATCGTGAATTCCGTGCAGAGCCCGGTGATCCCCTGGGCCCTGCAACGGCTGTAGGGCGCCATCGAATCGGATCGACTCTTGGGAAATTTCTTATGCCCCGAAGCTTGCTTCGACCTGATCGAACTGTAGGAGCCTGCTTGCAGGCGAGGCTCGAGTGAGTGCCACGTCGTGGCGTTTCGGATCGCCTGCAAGCAGGCTCCTACAAAGACACAAGTCCGCGCCTACAGGTGCAGCAGCCGCTTCGCGTTGCCGCCGAGCAAGGCCAGGTCCGCGCCGTTCATTTTCGCCTCGGCCACCAGCCTGGCCAGACTTGGTTCGGCGTCGAGCTTGGGATAGAGATTCAGCGGATAATCTGAACCGAAAAGCACCCGCTCCGTCGGCACGACCTCGAGAAACTGCCGCCAGATGGTCGCATCGTAGATCAAAGGCGAGGCGGCGGTATCGTAGAAAACGTTCATCAAATCCTGTGCTTCCTCGTCGTGCAGCGGCAGCCGCCCGCCCCAGTGGGCGAGAATGAAATTCGTCCGGGGAAACGTGTGCGCCAGCCAGACGAAATCGCGCAAGGGTGTCTCCACCCGGCCGGGATAGTGGTCGCTCTCATGATCGGTGACGTGCAGGTTGACCGGCAGGTGCAATTCGGCCGCGAGTTCGAGCGCCTCGCCGAAAACCGGGTTGCCCACGTCGTAGCCCTGCGCATGGGGCGACAGCTCGCCCAGTCCGACCAGGCCCGTCTCGCGGGCCCGCCGCACCTCGGCCAGCGTGGCAGCGCGACCGGCGGCCGGATGCACCGTGGCGAACGCGCTCAAGCGATCTGGGTGCGCCTGCACGCACTCGGCATAAAATCGATTCTGCCACGCGCAGGTTTCCGGCCATTGCCAGTACCAGCCGAGCAGCACGGAACGCGCAATGCTTGCCGCATCCATGGCGCGCAGCAACTCGTCGATCGAGGGGAAACCCTGGACGCCGCGTCCGTCGCGGCGGCGGCGCGTGCAAAGCATGGCCCAATGCGTTTCCGCCTGCGTCTCTCCCCAAGCCACCGGGTCGCGGTTGAGCTCGGGCGGATAGAGATGCACATGGGCGTCGATCACCATAACGGATGCTGTACCAATACACTTCGGCTAAACCGGGTCAAACTGAAGGGCCGGTGCAGGCTGGACCTTCTTGCTTGTAGGCCCGGTCGCTGACCGGGCTGCTTGGTTCGGACAATCTTTTCGCCACCTCAGCTGGTTGATTAGCATCGCGAAATCGCTCGTTGCGCGGTGGGGGCCAATCCGTAACGTAACCCGCCGTTCGCCTCCGCCCGCCGCGCCCCGTCTGCGCCTTCTCACCATGCCCGAAGTCATCGCCATCAACTCCGCCGCCCGGTCCTCCGCCGGCCCCGATTTCTCGGCCTTGATCGAGGAGATGCAGCATGCCACCGGCGGTGTCCTCTCATCGCGCGAGTTCGCGGAGAAGCCCATCTACGGGCACACGCTCTATCTCGCCCATTGCTCGGTCGATCTGCGCTACGGCACCTTCTGCGCCTACGTTTTTCAGGACATCATCGACAAGCACTACATCATCGCCCTGGCCTACGGCGACATCGTCAACGCCCGGACGCTTTACACCCGCCTGCATTCCTCGTGCGTCACGAGCGAGACGCTGCTCGGCTGCGATTGCGACTGCGGGCAGCAGCTCGACGGCGCGCTCAAGCTGATCGCGGCCAAGGGCACCGGCATCCTCTTTTACCTCATGCAGGAAGGCCGCGGTGTGGGCTATGTGGCCAAGGCCCGCGACCGGATGCTCGTGCAGGCGTCGCTCGACCGGCTGTCCACCTTCCAGGCGTACGCCGCGATGGGCCTCGACAAGGATCACCGCAATTACGAGAACATCTCCCAAATCTGCCACCTGCTCGGCCTCACCGCGCCCTTCGTGGTGTTGACCAACAATCCCGACAAGATCGAGGCGCTGCGGGCGCAGGGGATCGCCATCGCCGGCACCGAAGCGCTCGAGTTCGAACCGTCGCCCTTCAACCTCGCCTACCTTACGTCGAAGGCCGCCGCCGGCCACATCCTCACCCGCCCCGCCGAGACCACGGTGCGCCGCGCCGTGCCGCCCGAGCCGGTCGTCCCGTTCAAGCCGCACGCGCTGCCGGATGCCCAGCGTTTCATCTACGCCGCCAGTTACTTCCTGCCGATGAAGCCGGTCGACGACGACATTCTCCTGACGGAAGCCCAGTTTCGCGGCCTGTTCCAGAAAGGGACTATCGAACGCTACATGGCCGGCCCGCAGCCGCTCGTGCGCGGCTACCAGCTCATCCGCGACAATCGCTTCTTCGTCAAAATCGCCCCCGACCGTCTCACGGCCTTCAAACGCGAGAATCCCCACGATCCCATCGGCGACCTGCTCGCCACGCCCTATTGGTTCCGGGTGCATGTCTATTACGACATCGTGACGAGCCAGGATTTTGTCGTGCTCACCCACGGCTCCGCCCGGCCGGCCGACATTCCCGTGGTGCGCCTGCACAGCGAGTCGCTCTTCAACCGTTTTCCGCTGCGCGAGGTGGAGAACCAGGACAAATTCCGGCAGGCCGTGAAACACATCGTGACCTATGGCGCCGGTGTCGTGCTGCTCCTCTACAACGATGGTCGTGGCGCCGGTTTCGGCGCCTACGCCACGGACCGCATGCTCACGGAAACCGGCCGCGCCCCCTCGACCGACGAGGCCTACCGCCAGCTCGGCGTCGAGTACGACAGCCGCGACTACGACGCCTCGGTGCTGCTGCTCAGGCAGCATCTCCCCGGCGGCAAGATCCAGATGGTGATGAACTCGCCCGACAGCCTCGTCACAAAGACCGAGTACGCCGAGGCGCTGAAGAAGCACCGCATCGACGTGGAGAAGTGGATATTTCTGGAAGACCAGAAGACCACCTGAGTTTTCCCCACGCTTTCTCCAATAACCGAGGGCTCGCAGAATACCTGAAAGATGCAGTGCCGAACCCTCCCGATATTCAATAAACGTCTATGCTTTTGCTCGGCAACAGAAGCATATCCACATCACCAATGATATTCTTGTTTATAATAACATTACTTGCGATGGGGCTGTTTATTCGAAACGTAGCTAAGTTTCTTTATGCGTGTAGCTTGAGGAGCTCTTATGGACAGTTACGCTATTATTTTCGGATGGGAAATTACGAAAAATTGCGGGTTCTCCTTAAGAGCAATAGCATACGTTGGTGGCTGATCGGGAGGCCCTCCTTTGCTTTGATGGGCCATTTTGCTTGTAAGAAACTCCTGCGCAGGGAGGAGGCAGCTCAATGGAAAGAGATCTGTCTGAAATTGCCAGGAGCAAGCAATCGGATTAACGGCGATACTCTTAACAATGATGACGCGAAAGAACTCGAAGCAATCTTCAACCAAGAATTCGTGAATGACCCGAAAGTTCTTTACGGCAGAAATGCAATCGGGCTTTGTTTTGCAAACATACTGTTGTTTTGTATAACTTTGGAGGTCTCCATTTTTTTGCTAGCTAAGCTAAACGGGCGGTGAAGCGAGAGGTAGCCAAATGGGGTCAAGGGCTGAAAAGGGGTCAGGCCTAAACATTTGTGGTTGGCCTGACCGAACCGGCCCGGACGTTCTGTGGCGAATGTAGGAGCCTGCTTGCAGGCGATCCTCCATGGTGCACATCCAAGAAATCGCCTGCAAGCAGGCTCCTACAGCGGTCGCGGACCGCGAGTCCGATTTGGCCACCACGTCTTAAACCTTTGCGGTCGGCCGCATCAATCCGGCCCAGACGCAAGGCCAGGCCCTACACGCTCAAACTCCACCTCCCTCCCAATCCAGTGTCACGTAATACGTGACACTCGAATAATCTTTACTCCGAGCATTTGGATAACTGTCACGTAATACGTGACACTGACCGTATGATCTGACCATACTGGCGCCGTCATGAATCACCTACTCCCCGCTCGCTTGCAGCAGTTGATGCCACTCGCCGATCTCCTGCTGTGTACGGCCGAAGAAACGGCCAGGTCCGTCCGAAAGACCTACCGCGAACACACCCGCCAGCGGCGTGGTGCCACGCTCCGGCCCGGTCCCGGCACCCCGTTGTGGAACGAGCTGGCCAGGGCCGCGCGCGCCGAAATACGGCGCTATGGCGACAAGGCTGGACTTGCCCGGATTCTCGGCGTGCCCCGCCAGCGAGTCCATCAATACCTGGTCGATAAATCCGCCTGCCCCGACGCCGAGCGCACCCTGTGGCTGCTCGCCTGGGCTCACGCCCGCCGTAACGGCCGCGACCTCGGGTAGACTCGGCGTCCGCCTGCGCGTCTTCTCCGCCCAACATCGCGGCTGCCCCCGCCCTTCGCCCCCTCGGCAAATTTGCCTGATCCTGCCAGGCAGTGTCACGTAATACGTGACACTTGATTATTGTTTTTGTCGGAGTGCGCGGAAGAGTGTCACGTATTACGTGACACTGACGGCCTGATTGTCCAGATCCCTCAAAAGCGTGAGCCACGCGGGTAGTTTGAAAAGGAAGGGCTGAAAAAGGGCTGAAAAGGGGTCAGGCCTAAACATTTGTGGTTGGCCGCCAGACGCCACGCCTGTAGCAGCGGTCTATGACCGCCGAAAGGTGCCATGATACCTCATTGCTTTGGTCGGCGGTCATAGACCGCCGCTGCAGGATACCATTTCGGCTCATGCCGGGAGCGCTGCCCTACAACGCGCAAAAACCGAGACGCGGCCCCACCCCATTCGCGGCCTCTGCGGGTTTGCACCGCGACCGGCGATCGCTTTTGCTTGGGCCCGACACCCAACCACCCCTTGCCTCCCTCCCCTCCAGCTCCCAGCCCTTCGCGCGACACCGATCCGCTCGGCCACGCGCTCCTTGCCCAACGTCTCGCGCAAATCCCCGGGGAAATCGCGGGCTTGCTCGTGCGGGGATTGCCACAGCTCTCCATCGCCACGCTCGCGGCGGAACGGTTCATCGTCACCGGCACCGGGAGCTCGGAGGCCCACGCGCGCTACCTCTGTACGCTCATCAACCTTTACACCGAGCGCACCGCCACCTACCTGCCGCTTTCCGCGTTGGCGGCAACCCCGTCCGAGGTGTTTGTCGACAAGACCCTCGTTGTCTTCTCCCAGGGAATTTCGCCCAACGCGCAGACCGCGCTCCGCCGCCACACCGGGTTTGCCCACACAATTTTGTTCACGGCCACGACCGCACCCGCAGCGCGCGCCGCCGGCAAATCCGATCAGGTGGACCTGCTCTACGATCTGCTCGACGGGGGCGGCGATCTCATCGTCTATCCCCTCGCCGAGGAATACACGACGCTCATTCGCTTCGTGGGCCCGCTCTGCGGTTACCTCTCCTGCCTCCAGTTTACCGCCCAGCTCAGCGGTTGCCGGTTCTTTCCGCCGAGCCCCAGCGAGATCCTGCCGCTGCTTGACGTGACGCCGCCCGCCGACCTGATGGAGGCCGTGCTGGGCCGGCCGGAATCTTTCTCCCGGGGCTTCAACCTTGTCACCGCCGCGCCAATCTCGGACTTCGCCCAGAACCTGGCCTGCAAATTCATGGAGGGGCTCTTCTGGCCCTGCCCGTCGATCTCGGATTTTCTGCAGTTCGCCCACGGACCGTTTCAACAGATGACCGCCCACCCGCATCCGGTGATCATTTTGCAGGGCGACTCGCCCGTCGAAGCCGAGCTCGTACGCCGCAGTGTCGGCATGCTCCTCGACGTGGGACTCGAGGCACACGTGATTCACGTCGACGCCCCGCCGCTCTATTCGATCTTCGGTTTCGAAGCCGCGCTCAACCGGGTGGTTTTTGCCGCGCTGCAGCACTTCGGCATCAATCAGATCAACTGGCCGGGCAAGGGCCGCGACGACCTGCTCTACGGTTTCAGCCAGGGTGCATAGCCCGGCCGCCTACGGCGTCGGTAGAGCCGCAACCAAACCCGGATCGGTTTTACAGGAGGGCGCAGAGAATGCGGAGGAAATGAATTCTCCGCTGATCACGCGGATGAGCGCGGATTGGAGGGGATCTAATCCGCGACCATCAGCGCAATCCACGGAAAAATCCGGGGTCGATTCGGATTCAGGATCGGACCTTCGTTGCCTTCGTTTCCTTATGTAAGATCCGAACGGGTCGATGTTTTTATCCGACTCCGTTCTCTCTGCGGCCTCCTGTAAAAATTTGGCTGTCTGATGCTACTCGGCCAGCGCGGTCCGGAGTGTTTGCGCGGCTTCCGCCCAGGTCGGCAGTGTCCGCGTGGTCGCTGCCCGGACCAGGCGGGCATGTACCGCGTCGTCCGTGAGCACCCGGCGCAGCGCGTCTTGCCAGGCGGCGAGATCGCCGACTGGTGCCATCACGCAGCCGCCGCCATCGGCATTCTCGCGCAGCATGGGCAGATCGGAGCACACACACGGCACACCCTGCCAGAGCGATTCCAGCACCGGCAGGCCACAGCCCTCGGCGATCGTGGGAAACACCGTGGCGCGTGTTTTTGCATAAAGTGCCGCCATCGCCGCATCGCTCGCCGCCGCGTGGTAATGCAAGCCGGAAAACTCCCGGCGCCACCGCTGGATTTTTTCCACGATCGGCGCGCCGAAATGCGGATTCACCCGGCCCACCAGGTGCAACTCGAAGGCGAGTCCCTCGCGCCAGAGCTCAGCGCAGACGTCGAGCAGGAAGCCCTGGTTCTTGCGCGGCTCGACGATGCCAATGCAGAGGAGAGACGGAGGGATAAGGGATGAGGGATGAGGGATAAGGGAGGCGGTGACCCGGGGGGTGCCATCGAAATCGGCACCGTGCGCGAGCACGTCGACCGGCGGGGGCGTGGCTACGCCGATCCAGCGCCAGTAACCGAGCAGATCCTCGCGGCTTGCAGCCGACACAGCCCAAATCCGGTCGAACCGAGCCAGGCTCTTCATGTACCCCGGATGTCGTGCCACGCTTTGCGGCCAGGTGATCTGCGGATGACGCAGCGGAATCGCGTCGTGGAAAATCGCCGCCAGCCGGCAAGGTTTTGCGCGCAGAAACTCGTCCAACCCCGGGCGCTCCCCGACGCCAAAGATCTCCCCGGTCAGAAACCAGTCCGCCGGCCTTGCCGCCGACCAATTCCACCTGGTCCATGACACCGGCCGGGCGGCGTCGCCCAGCTCCGCGCGCAATCGTTCGCTCACCCGGTTGAGCCCCGAGCGGTGGCCGGACCGGCCGGTCTTGGTGATGTCGAAATAGATCACGGCTTGGTTTTGCCGGCGATCGCCTGCTCGAACAGCTGGTGCAGGCGCGCGGCGTTTTTGTGGGCGTCGAAGTTTTCCTCCACCCACCGGCGGGCCGAGGTGCGCAGGCGTTCGCACAACGCCTCGTCGACCATGAGCCGGCGCAGTGCCGCCACCCACTCGTCGGGAGCTTCCACCGACGCCACCAATCCGGTCGTGGCGGCATGGATCGCCTCCGTGGTGGCCGCGGCGGGTGAAGTCACCACCAGGGTGCCTGCGGCCATGGCTTCCGGAATCACGTTGGGCAGACCATCGCGATCGCCACTCGGTGCCACCACGCCGGTATGGAGCAACACATCGGCCCAGGCGAGCTGGCTCCAGACGTCGAGGTGCGACAAATGACCGAGAAAACTCACGTGCGCCGCCACTCCCAGTTCGCCCGCCTGGCGTTCGAGCTCCGCCCGCATTTCCCCGTCGCCCACGATGCGCGCCTCGAACGGCACGCCCGCCGCCTGCAACGCCGCATAGATGCGCAGCTGGTGGCGCAGCCCCTTCTTTGGCACGAGGCGGGCCACGCAAACGAGCCGCAGCGGTTCACGCGAGGGACGCAGCGGCTTGAGCGCCGGGATGGTGGCCAGTCCCCGGTGGATGCAATGGATCATTTCCGGCGGCAGGCCCCGTTCGATCAGCGAAGTCCGGCCCATCCCGGTCGAGGTATGCACGAAGGCGGCATGCTCGAGTTTCTCGGTCAGCCACCAATCGCCGCCGTGTTCGTAGATGTCGTAGGCATGGGCGCCCGAGCTGAAGCGATGGCCATCGACCCGCCATAACAGCCAGGCGGCCGTGGCCGGAGCGCCGGCCCAGGCCGCATGCACGAGCGCGGGCGGATATTTGCGGAAATAGCGCAGGTAGTAACAGGCGAAACCCGCCCCGAGCATGTTTTCCCAGAAGTTGACCCAGGAGGGAGCCCGGCGGGTGAACAGCCCGTGCACCAACTGGCGCAGGACCTCGGGCCGCCGCGCCGATTCGAGCGGTATCTTCCAAAACAGCGTGAGCAATTTCCACTTGGGAAACGGCGTCACGGGAATGCTGCGAAACGAACCGCCACCTCCCCACAGCGAGAAAAGCCGCAGCTTCACCCCCCGCGCCTGCATGGCGACAATCTCGCGTTGCAAAAATGTTTCCGTGTCTTTCGGAAACGTCGTGAACAGATAGACGATGGTGGCCGGCGATGGGTGCAAAGTGGAAAAGGTGGACAGTAGGCGCGGTCGAAAACGGCAAAGGCCAAGCGATGCCCGTCCGGAGGCTCGCTGTAAATCCTCTTTCCGAAGGATCCCGTGGGCGAAGCCCCAGGGGATCCTACCGCACCTGTACGACGATCTTGCCGCACTGCGCGCCGCGCTCCATCAGCGCGAACGCCTCGGCGCATCGGGCCAACGGGAACACCTCGCTGACCACGGGCCGGATCCCTTTTGCCACCACGAAACGCGTCATGGCGGCAAAATCGTCCGGGCTCCCCATGGTTGTGCCGAGGAGGGAAATCTGGCGCCAGAAAATCTTGCGCAGCGTCAGGCCCGGTGGATTGCCCCGCGTTGCGCCGAAAAACACGATCCGACCGCCCGGAGCAGCCAGATCGATGAGCTGGTCGAAGCCGTCGCCACCCGCGCTGTCGATGATGACGTCAAAATGCCCGGCGACTTTCGCCGCTTCCGCCACCCAACCGGCCTGCGCGTAATTGAAGCCGCCACGCGCTCCAAGGTCCGCCGCCCGGTCGATTTTTCCCCGGGTGCTCGAGGTGACCCAGACCTCCGCACCAAGCGCCACCGCGAATTGTACCGCGTAAAGCGCGACTCCGCCACCGATGCCGGTAACCAGCACGCGTTCGCCCGCCCGCAGTTGGGCGCGGGTGACCACGGACCGCCACGCGGTGAGCCCGGCCAGCGGCAACGCCGCCGCTTCCACCCAGGAGAGATGCGGCGGCTTCGCCGCGAGCTGCGCGTACGGCACCACCACGCGCTCGGCCAGCGTGCCATCCCGCGGCAATCCGAGAATGTTGAACTGCGCCGACTGGACCCGCCAGTCCGGCCCCCAGTCCAACCCCGGATTGACGATCACCTCGCGACCCTGCCAGGCCGGATCGACGCCATCGCCAACCGTCGCCACCGTGCCGGCCCCATCCGAGCCCGGCGTGACCGGAAATTTCAGGCCGGCATATTGTCCCTGCTTGATCCAGACATCGCGATGGTTGAGCGCCGCAGCTTCGAGTGCGACCACAGCTTCACCCGGCGCCGGGGTCGGATCGGCGATCTCGGCCAGTTCCAGCTGATTGATGGCGATGAGCCGGACGGCGCGCATGGAATCTTTAGGCTGTAAGCTTAACGCCAATGGCATTTCTTCGCAACCAGGATGCTCCTCGCGCTCAACAAACCGTACGGGATGCTTTCGCAATTCACGCCCGAACCGGGTTCGCGCTGGCGCACGCTCGCGGAGCTGGGGCTGCCGCCGTGCGTCTATCCCATCGGGCGGCTCGACGCTGACAGCGAGGGGCTGCTGCTGCTCACAGACGAAGCGGAGCTGAACGAGCGGTTGTTGCATCCGCGCCATGGCCACGAACGCGAATACTGGGTGCAGGTGGAACGCGTCCCCACCGACGAGTCGCTTGCGCAGCTGGCCGAAGGCGTGACGCTCGGCGGCCTTCAGGCGCAGCCGTGCCGGATACGCCGGCTCGGGCCACCGCCTGCCGTGCCGCCGCGCGAACCGCCGGTCCGGTTTCGCAAAAACGTACCCGACTGCTGGCTCGCGCTGGAGTTGACCGAGGGGAAGAACCGACAGGTGCGTCGGATGACGGCGGCCATCGGCCACCCCACCCTGCGCCTCATCCGCAAGCGCATCGGGTCGTTATCCCTCGACCAGCTCGCCCTGACGCCCGGTCAGTGGCGAAAGCTCACGATGGAAGAACGCAGGCTGATGTTTTCCTAGCCCGCATATTTGCCAACACGGTACAGTCGCAACCAAAACAACAGAGTCGAGACACCGAGCTCACGGAGATTTGAGTCGAGGGCACAAAGGAACGCATCTGCCTCAGTGACCTCCTTCGAACTCTGTTTCCTCTAGGACAAAAAACCCGACAAACTCCTAGACGTAGGTGACGACGTCGGCGACCTTGAATCGTACCTTGGGCGTCGTGGCGTATTTGTCGTCGCTGGCGCGGTAACCCGCGGCGCAGGCGCACAACGTTGTGAGATCCTGGGCGGCGAGGCCGAGGATCTCGTCGAACTGGGTCGGCTCGAATCCTTCCATCGGACAAGCGTCGATGCCGAGCAACGCGGCCGATGCCATGAACTGGCCGAGCGCGATGTACACCTGGCGGGACTGCCAGGCATCGAGGTAACCGCCCGCGCGGGCCTTTTCGATGCTGCCCAACATGACATCGCGATAGCCGGCGAGCGCGTCTTTGCCCCCACCGCGCACTTCGGCAACACGACCGAGAAAGTGGTCGACGTGTTCGGCGCCGAGGTTCTTGCGCACGGCGAAGACCACGAAATGCGAACAATCGAGCGGCTGCGTCTGCCCCCAGGCGGCCGCCGAAAGCTTTTGCCGTGTGGCCGGATCCTGCACGACGAAAAATTTCCACGGTTGCAGGCCGAAGGACGACGGCGCCAGTACCAGCGCCTCCTCGAGGGCCGCCCAGTTTTCAGGGGGAATTTTTCTCGTGCGATCGAACTTTTTGGTGGCGTAGCGCCACTGCAGGGCTTCAAGCAGCGTGGTCGTCGGAATCGGTTTCATGCACCGGCAACTAGTAGGGAAACTCCGGCCTGTCAAAGATCCGCCGGGCGGATGGTGCTATGCTTTGCTGGAGCGGCGGTCTGTGACCGCCGAGTTTTTTAGGAGCGAGATGGCTCGCGATTCCATACGGAGATCGCCTGCAAGCAGGCTCCTACAAGGGGATCGGCGGTCATGGACCACCGCTACAATTTTCAGACGTTCGCCCCGGTGGCTTCCCGGCTTGCCGACGGCCAGCGCTTGTGCGAGTTTTGTATCATGCTCGTCGCCTGGACCACCGTCGCCACTGCCGCCGCGGCCGACCAACTGGCCGCCGAGGTCATCCAGCGCCACCTGGCCGCCTGTGTGCAGATCGACGGCCCCATCGTGTCGCATTTTCGCTGGGAGGGAAAGGTCGAGCGCAGCCAGGAATTCAGGGTTTGTTTCAAGTTTGTGGAGTCGCAACACGGCCCTCTGGAAGCCTACGTGCACGCCCATCATCCCTACGCCACGCCGGAGTGGCTCGTGGTGCGGGCCGAACATGTCGGAGAAAAGTACTTGTCATGGGCGGTCGCGGTTTCTACACCCTCGCCCCTTTAACTCTTCCCAACCGTCAACAATTTCCTCCATGTCCCAACATAAAAGCCTTCAAGGTTTCGGTGGTATCGTAAAGAAACGCAACGTCTTGAAGCGTTTTGAGCGCGTCGAATTGCTCAAGAAACGCGGCCAATGGAAAGAGGGCGATCGCGTGCAGGGTCTCCGCAAGACCAAGGCCGACGCCTGATTCGGCCCATATATTTTTTGGCCGGCTGTCTCCACTGCCGGCCTTTTTTGTTCCATGATTGAACTGGTGCGGCATCTCGTCGATTTCGTCCTGCACATCGACCGGCATCTGCAGGGCATCATAGCCGATTACGGACTGTGGACTTATGCCCTGCTGTTCTTCGTTATTTTCGCCGAAACCGGTTTTGTCGTAACGCCTTTCTTGCCCGGCGACTCCCTGCTCTTTGCCGCTGGTGCCCTGTGCGCCGGCAGTGTCCTGAATGTCCACGCGCTGGCTCTCATTCTAGCTGTGGCCGCGGTGCTCGGCAATCTGGTCAACTATGCGATCGGCGCCTTCATCGGACCCAAGGTCTTTTCGCGCGAGGATTCGTGGCTGCTTAGGAAAAAACATCTCGATCGCGCCCATGCCTTTTTTGAAAAATACGGCGGCCGTTCGATCATCCTGTCGCGCTTTGTCCCCATCGTGCGCACGTTTGTGCCCTTCGTGGCCGGCGTCGGGCGGATGTCCTATGCCCGGTTTTTCACGTTCAATCTGGTCGGCGGTTGCGCCTGGATCTACCTCTTGACCTACCTGGGTTACTTTTTCGGCCGGACCGAGATCGTCCGGAAGAATTTCAGCCTGGTGATCGCGGCCATCATCGTCATCTCCGTGCTGCCGATTTTGGTCGAAACGCTGCGCGCGTGGTGGAAATCACGGCGCAACCCGGCCCGCTGAGGGGCCGTTAGCGCCGGCGGGCACTGCCCCTGCCGCGGTGATACTTCCACTCGCTGGCCCGCCTTTGCCGAGGCTCCGGCGGGCAAGCGCTCGCGACCACCCAGACGTAAGTCCAGACTCGTGACCGGTTGCAACGCACCATCCGGACGAAGTCGCTACTGCGGGTTGCGCACGAGATCGATGACGTCAGAGGGCCGGAGCGTGCTGGCGCGCGATTGCACGGCGCCGGCGTGCTGGCCGAACCGCGCCTTGCCCTCGGCGAGCAGGCGGCCATAGGTGTCACGCAAGACGGCGGTATCCATCTTCCGGCCACCGGCATAGTAGCGGTTGGCCAGCTGGCCGATGGCGTAGGTGCCGGCAAACGCGAACGCCGCACCGGTGCCGGCACCGACGACGGCCCGCCCCAACCCGCCGAGCAACTGGCCGGCCAGCCCGCCGAGGAAGCGGCGGGCCATGCCTTCCACGGCCTGGGCGGCGAGCCCCACCCCGGCGGTCGCCAGGAAGTCGCGAATGTGTCCACGGTCGAGCGTGTAGCCGTAGCGGTGGCCGATGCGATAAACCATGCGCATCTGCAACGGCACGATGGCCATCGTGGCGAGGTTGTGCGGCAGAAGCTCCAGCGCGCCGTTTAGAATCGAATAATTGATGACCATCTTGTCGATGGCCTCGGTGGCGACAGGCTCCAGCACCGGCGGCACGGCGCCGTTTTCTCTCCCGGTCGCCGCGATAGCGGGTGTCACCGGAGCCGGCGCAGTGCCGGCAGTAACAGCGCCGGGATTCAGCGCGCCCCGCAGGGCATCGAGAAAGGCTCGCTCCCGGTCGTTGACGCTCCCATCCGCCTCGCACACGCCGGCCGCCATCTCGTACGCCAGGGCGTGCGCCTCCGGCGTGGTCAGTTCCGCGACCACATCGCTAAGCGGGCGGTGGCGATTGAGGACATCCTGGCAGATGTCCCAGAGGTTGATCCCGGCGTCGGAACCAAAACTTTCCGCCATGTTCCGCAGGGCGGCACGCTCCACCTCGCTGTTCTCGCCATCCGCAAATGCGGCCATCATGGCGATCGTGAGAATGGCTTTCTGTTCGGAGGTTGTCATATCGGGGGAAAACACTGCCACAGGGCCCGAAGTTGCGGCTATTACGATCCGGCGCGGCGTTTCCACCCGCCGAGGGCAACCGTGGTGGGCGCGGTGTTTCAGACCCATAGCCGGTATTTGCCGACTGCTGTCCCCCTACCACTGGTCGGCTCCCATTCGTCCCCTCATGTGCTAGTGGATTGTCATCTAATAGATGACAATCAAAACAAGGTTTGGAGAGCGCTGTAAGGTCACGTCCAACAACACCCCTACAACTATCCTACACCGAAGCTGGTACGCGCCGGCTGTGGCACTATCGGTAGCGGTAGAGCTTCACGCGTTGTACGGTGGGCCCGTCGGCACCAAAGCGCAGGCCGCTGCCGGATTGGTTCTTCGCTGCGGCGCCCGCCAGATCGTAATCCAGCAGGATGTCGTCGCCGCTCAGGATCCGCCCCGGAATCCACCGGCTCTGCACAAACTTGCCCGCCTCCACGCGCTCAAGGCCGGCAATCTCCGGTCCGGGCGTCGTCGGCTTGAAGGTGACCTGCACATCCTGACCGGCCACCAGAAACTCGTCGGGACCAGTCGAGATGACGATGGCGTAGCCCAGGGCCGGTACTTCCGCGGGATTCCGCCGGTTGCGCCGGAGATCGACGTTCACGAGGTAGTTGCCGAGCGGAATATCCTGTGTCGGTTGTTTGGGGTTGAGCCAGGCGGCGGCGATCGCGCCCCTGGCCTGGGCATCTAGAATCACCGGCGTCATCTGGGCGAGCAACGCATAGGCCTTCGGCAGCGGCAGGTCCTTGAGTTCGGTCGGTGCCGGCGTGGTGCGGTCGGGCCGAAGCGCGACCAGGCGGCCGGTGTTGTCGATGCCGAACGGCGAGTAGCCGATCGCCGCGTGCTGCCCGATGGCGTAAAACGCATTGGCCGCGCCGCCGGCGTCGCCACGTGACTCCGGCACAAAGAGCGGATTGTTGGCGCGATGGTACCAGCCGACCCAGTCGGTGAAGTTCGGCAGGTAGATATCGGGGGCGTTGAGATCGATCGCCGGCGCGCCGGCTTTCCAGATGTCGAGGGTGAGCGGCTCCGGGCAGCCCGTCGGATAATCGCCCGGCCCCTTGTCCTCGGGCTGGACGATCCAGGAGTTGGTGAACACGGGCAACGGGTACTCGGCTTTGCCCGCCTCGGTGAGGTGTCCGAGGTAGCGGGCGTAATTCCACGCCATGAAGATCTCGTCCGTGGCGGTGCCGGGGCCGAACACTTCCGACCAGGTGCCGGCGGTCCGGGCGCCGGCGGTCTCCCACAGCTTGCGTAGATCGGGCCACAGCGTTTCCCGGTTTTTTTGCAGATGGGCCGTCAACTCCGCCGGTACGGGATGGGCAAAGGCCGCCTCCGCTGCGGCGCAGCGGTCGCGGGAATCGCCCAGCAGACCCACTTCGTTCTCCAGCTGGATCATTACTACCGTGCGTTGCGCGGCATCCACCTCGCGGAGATGGTGCAGGAACGCCACGTAGGCGCGGGTGTCGGCCTGCCGGTTGGCGTCGCTCAACGTGGAGAGGATTTCCACCGACTGTCCGCTTTTGATCTGTGTGCGGGGGAATCGCGCCTGGTCGGCTTTCACCCAGCCGGGCACGAAGCTGGAGATCCCGTTCTTCCAGCTGCCGAACCACAGCAGTACGAGGCGCAAGTGGTGATGCCGCGCGCCCGCCAGCAGCCCGTCCACCAGCGTGAAGTCGTACCGGCCCTCGACGGGCTCGACCCAATCCCACGCGACGGCGACAAGGACGGTGTTGAGGTTCATCTCCACGAGCTTCGGCCATACCGTGTCCATGTACTCGAGGCTGGAGGAGGCGGTGTTGGCCGTTTCGCCGGCCAACACCAGGTAGGGCTGACCGTCGACGATCAACTGCACGGCCGGGCCGCGCTTTTCGAGCCGGGGAATCGGCGGCGGAGCGGAACGGGCCAGCGATCCGGCGACGAAGAGGGCGAGCAGGCTCGGGAGGACAGGGGAAAAACGAGGCAGGGTTTTCATCAACGTGGCAAATTTAGGTCCGAGGGTGATGCGGGAGCGTTACCCGGGGGCAAGATCTCGTCGCTGAATTCCGGGTACAGCTTGCGCACGCAGTCCGGACAAAGGCCGTGGCTGATCCGGGTGTCCGAATGCTCGCGGAGGTAGGTTTCGATCTGGTTCCAATAGCCCTTGTCGTCGCGCACCTTTTTACAGCCGGCGCAAATCGGCAGCATACCGCTCAAGACCCGGACTTTCGCCACCGCCTCGGTGACGCGCGCCTGCAACATTTTCTCCCGCGCCTTGAGCCCGAGGACCCGCAATTCATAGACGGCGCCGAACAGGCCGGCCACCCCGACCAGGCATAGCAGATAGAACCAGCCCGTCTCGCGAAAATGCGGCTGGAGGCGGAAGGCAAACGAAGCGCCGACCTGGTTCCAAACGCCATCGTTGTTGCTCGCAACCACATGGAACGAATAGGCGCCCGCCGGCAGGCTGGCATAATAGGCAAAACGCCGCGTGCCGGCTTCCACCCAGTCCCGATCGAATCCGACCAGCTGGTATTTGAAGCGGACTTTACCCGGCGCCAGATAGCTGAGCGCCGTGTAATGGATCTCGACCTCACCCGCGCCGGGTGCAATTTCCGCCGGCCGGTCGGGTGGCACCGATTGTTTGTCGATCAACACCCTCTCGACATAGACCGGCGGGACGAGCGTGTTGGAAAACAGGTTGCTGGGATCGACAATGACGAGCCCCTGCAGCGAGCAAAACAGGAGCCGGCCATCGCTGGTCCGGCAGACGCCGGGCTGGTTTCCGCCCGCGAAGGCGGTGGTTTTCATCCCATCGCTAATGCCATAGGCCAGGAACCGGAGCTGGGAGATCTTGCCGTCGGCCACGTCGCGAAAGTCGGCCGCGCTGACGCGAAAAATTCCCAGGAGGCAACTGAACCAGAAGTTGCCCCGTTCATCCTCCAGCATGTTGCTGATCGAGTTGGTGGGCAGGCCATCCTTGGTCCGGTACGTAAAGAAGCGCCCGTCCTGCCGCCGGCTCAACCCCCCTCGCGTGGCAAACCATAGCGCCCCGGTCGCGTCTTCGTGGATGGCCGACAGCCAGTTGCTGCCGAGGCCATCCTGGCTCGTGTAATTGGTAAATTTTCCTTCGAACAAACGGCTCGCCCCACCGCCAAAAGTCGCCACCCAGAGAGCGCCCTGCCGGTCGGTCAGGAGCCCGCGAATCTGGTTGCTGGGCAACCCGTCCTGCGTCCGGAAAATCGTCACCTTGTCGCCGGCATAGCAAAACAATCCGTCGCCATCGGTGCCAATCCACATTCGGCCCTGGGGGTCACAATAGACGGTCTTGACGTCGAGCACCCGTTTCCAGGTCGGATCTTTGGTCAGCTTTCCCGCCACGATCTTGTACAGTTCGCCACTGGCCCCGATCCAGAGGTTGCCGGTCCGGTCTTCCGCAATTGAGGTCACGGTGCCGATCGGGACGCCGTCCAAATCGCGATACGTCGTGATCTGACCGTGGCGGTCGCGAGCCAGGCCGCCGGTGGTCCCGATCCAGATGTCGCCCCGGCTGTCCTGCAACACGGACCGGATGCTGTCCTGCAGCAGTCCGTTTTCCATCGTGACGGCGGCAAACTGGGTCCGCCGGAGCCGCGCCAGTCCGTTGGCCTCCAGGCCCAGCCAGAGACTGCCCTCCTGGTCCAGGCACATGAGGTACACCGAGCCAAGCTTGGCGTTGGTCTCCGCCGGCAGCACGCGTGCGAATTGCCCCTCGTGCAACCGGAGCAGTCCGTCGCGTGAGCCCAGCCAGGTTTCGCCCTGCCGGTCTTCGTAAATCGTGCCATTGTGCGCGTTGAGTTCCGATGTGTATGTCGTCAGGCGACCGGCTTGCAGCCGCTTGATCCCGCCACGTTCGAACGTAATCCAAAGCGAGCCGTCGCGGCCGCTCGACAGATCCGCCACCCGCCCATCCGTTTCGTCGATCACGCCTTCGACCACGACGAAACGGTCGTTGGCCAACCGGTGCAGCTTGTTGGCGGCCACGGCAAAAACCCCTTGCGTCGGGCTGACACAGACTTTGATCACAAAATCGTGCGTCAGTCCGTCCTTCATGGTGAACGCGCGAAACGCCCCCCCGGCAAAACGGGCGACACCGCGGGAGGTGGCGATCCAGATCTGGCCGTCGCGATCCGTATCGATTTGCAGGACCAGATCGCCGGGCAGGCCATCGGCCGTCGTGTAGGTGGTGAAGCGTCCCTCTTTCAGCCGCGTCACCCCCCCGCTGACGGTGCCGATCCAGAGTGCGCCCTCGTCGTCCTCCTTGAGCGCCCAGATCTCGTTATCCTTGAGGCTGCCGGTCTGGACATTGAAAACGGTGAAGTTCGCGCCATCGAACCGCACCAGACCGCCCACGCTGCCGAGCCAGAGATAACCGTCGCGGGTCTGGACAATCCCCCGGATGCGGGACTGGGGCAGCCCTTCGGCCTCCCGCCAGAAATCGACGGCATACTGGAAAGGCTCCCGCACCGTCTCAGTAGCCCATCCTGTTGCGCTACAAGCCACCGACAAAATACCCACGACCAGCGTCACGATCTTCCGGACTTCACGTGGGCCTTTCATTGGGGTTTCGCCTGCTCGGTATGCCGGGGTATCGTTGGGGCCGCAATAATGAGTTTAGTGCTGAGCCGGCGGAGCCGCTGGATGCCCGCTGGGCGGGGCGGCCGGCCGCTCGGCTGCGGGACCACCCGGCGGTGGTTGGCCGCGGCCACCCCGGCCTTCGAATGGGTTGGGCGGTGGCGGCGGCATCTCGTTCGGCAACCGGTCGGCGCAAAGCTCCAGAACTTCGATGGCGGTGAGGCTGGCCTGGGCCGCGTCGTTGGTCGACACCCAGACCGCTTCGTGCACGGGGTTGAGCGAGTCCGCGCCGCTGATCAGCGGCGGGTTGGCGGCGGGATCGCGCCGGGCCAGTCCGGTCACGGCGATCTGGGCAAACACGGGATTTTTCGTCCCGGCATAGGCGTAGCCGGCGAGCCGTGGGCCGCCCTGGGCTTTCTCCACGTAACGCCCGTCGGCACCCTCGGCGCCGGTGAGGCGGTCCTGCTTGAGCACCTCGGCGGGCGCGCTGCCGAGGCGGCAGTACTGCAGCCAGGCCTTGGCCCAGTCATCGCGGCCGAGGAGGGGGATGATTTCAAACATCACTTCCGCCCCGCCCTGGATCGTGGAGAGATTATAGTTGGCCGGCACCGGTTCCTTCGCGATCGGATCGGGGATCGGGAAGAGCTTTCCCGTCGCGGGATCGTAACCCATCAGCATGGCCGGGCTCTTGAGCCGGCCGATCTTGCCGCCGAGGTTGGGTTCGAGGCCGTTGACCTGGCCGGTGCGGATCCAGTACGGCATGGCGAGGATCGAGTCCACGCCGGCGAGGATGCGGTCGCGCCATTTCGTATCGCCGGTGCGCTCCCACTCGGTCAGCCAGTTGCCGACGAGGGCGAACCAGTCGGGCCCGATGCGGAGGCGGCCAGGATATTTCGGATCTTCGGGCAGGACCGGCTGGGCGACGCGCATCGGGTCGTATTTCATGGCCGCGAGGTCGGAGGTGAGCATCTCGCGCAAAAGGTCGCCCGTGCGCTCGTCGGTGGTCAGGTAGTAGAACGGCCGCCAGTGCGCCGCCTGGCTGATGCGCGCCTCCTTGGCGCCGCAGCCCCATTTGACGACGTTGTGGCGCGAGCCGAGCCCGGCCATCGGGCCGAGGTGGTAGACGCAGGTTTCGCTCGTGTTGCGCGTGAGCGCCTCGGCCATCCGGAAGACATCGGCCCGGCCCGTGCGCAGGAAGCTGTACCAGAGCCAGAGCGGCGTGCCCAGCTCGGTGTTGTCCCACGCATGCCCGCCGAAGTCGTAGTACCAGACGTGGCCGGCGGCGTTGTAGCTGTGGATGAAATCGCCGAAATACCAGAAGCCGTACCAGGAGCGCTCGTCCGCCTGCTGCCGGTAGAAGGCGAGCATATTGTCGAGCCGGTCCTCGACCGCGGCTTTGAACGGCGTCGACCGGTCGGGCAGGCTCCAGACTCCGAATACGCCGGTCGCGTGCAGGTAGGCCGGAGTGGTGGTGAGCAGCGGCAGCTTCGTGCCGCTTTCCGCCCGGGCCGCCAGGGCGGGCTTCGTCGGCATCGTGCCGCAGGGGAACAGCGTCAACTCGCTCGTGCGGGCCACGCCGAAGGGTGTGCTCAGGCCGGGCTGCACGTCTTCATAAGAGGCATTCAGGCCGTGGGCCTTCGTATCGTAGTGCCGCAGGTCCATCGCGGGCGCGTCGGGCGTCCACAGCCAGGCGGTCAACTGCGCGGTCGCGCTGGCGGCCTGCTGCACTTCGAGCCCGGCCGGGTACGATTGCCAGAAATTTTTCACACTGACCGCCAGTCCGCCGCTGACGTCGCCGACAAACGCGAGGCCCGACGCCCGCCGCCCGGCGCCGGCAAACACCCACGAGCTCTGCGGATTCGTGCGCTTGGCGAGGGTGAAGCCGTCGGGGGAAAGTTGCGCGAGCTTGTAGTCGCTCCAGATCGCATAGTCGCCGTCGGCGCCGTTGTAGCGGCCCTTGTCGATGGCCTGCCCGGCCTCCTGCGCGGGATTGCCGGCGCCAGGCGGGATCGGCTCGGCCCACAGGCCGCCGTCCTGCCCGGAGAAGCGCACGTGGCGGTTCTGCACCTCCTCGCGCAGCGGCACGACCAAGGTCAGCCCCAATCCGCGGATGAAGTCCTTCTGCTCGTCGCCGTCGAAGACGATCGTATGCACGACGCGAACCGCCTCCTGCCCGGCATAGAAATACAGCCGCACGACAAACGGCAGCCATTCGCGGCCCGACTTGAGGTCACGGTGCCGGCCCTCGAGCTTGATCACCGCGCGCACCGGACCGGATTGCTCGACGGTGACCTTTTCCAGCTTCGTACCGAAGCGCTTGCGTGGCCGGACCTCGTCGGCGCTGCCGTCGGGACCATCCTGCAGGATGCACACGAGCTGCCCCTGCCGCGCGACCTCTCGGCCGTCGACCATCAGTGTGTCGAAGAGATTGGCGCTACCCGCCGTGATGCGGCATTTCAGTTTCCCGGTGTCGATCTCGCAGGTTGCGCCCGTCTGTTGGACCGTCACGGCAACGGCGGCGGGCGCCGCGGCCTGAGCCGGCGATAGTTTCAACGTCCCGGTCGTCTCCGGTCCGGCCACCGTGGCAAAGCCCGCCCACTTGAGCGACCCGTCCGGCCAGTAAGCCAGCGGCCAGCTCTGCACGGGCAGAGCCTTCCCGTCAGCTGTCGTCAGGGTGAACGTCTGCTCCTTCTGGACGGTCCCGCGTGCAAAGGGCACGCCCCAGCTCACGCCGCCTGACACCAGGGGTGGCGTGCTGTCGAGCCAGCTCACGGCAATGTCCTGGCCGAAGGCGAGCGAACTGGCCGCGGCGCACGCCGCGGCGAATATGAATCCTTTGGTTACGATCTTCATAAAATTTTCGGGTTGAGGCGTATCATCGCCGTTTTCTTCGGTCGCGCCCCAGTCGGTGGCGGCGCTGCGGGTCGCCATACTCGCTCAAGATCTCGGGACGGGCCGGACGAGCTGGATGGCGCCATCGCTGACCGACGCGTCCGTGCCTTTGCTCTTGCGCAGTGCGATCATTTCGGCGCCAGCCAGCAGAACCGGGCCGTAGCCGTGGGCGGCCAGGACACTGGCCGGCCGGTAGTAGTAGAAGGCCGGGTCGAAACCCATGCCAGTGCCGACACAAGTGCCCTCAACCTGGCCCTTGTCGTTGACCTTTTTTGCCACGGCATTCCAGGCGAGCGAAGTCATCGGACCGTACGCGAGCGGATCGAGCCATCCGCGGTTGATGCCGCGGGCGTAGCAATAAACGAAGATCGCCGAGGCGGAGGTCTCGGGGTAGGAATCGTTGCGATCGAGTAGTTGCGACCAGAGTCCGTCGCCCCGCTGGCAGGCGGCGAGGCTGCGGGCCTGCGCCCGGTACTGCGCCAGCACCGCCGCCCGGCCGGGGTGATCCGCCGGCAGCACCTCAAGCAACTCGGTCATGGCCATGAAGGCCCAGCCGTTGGCCCGCCCCCAATGGAAGGCCGGATGCGGGTCCATGCCTTGAATCCAGCCGTGCATGTACAGGCCTTTTTCCGGCACGTACATTCGCTGGGAAAATTGCAGGATCTGCTTCACCGCATCGTCGTAGTAACGCGTTTCGCCGGTCAACTTGCCCATTTGCGCCAGTGCCGGGACGCTCATGAAGAGATCGTCCAACCAGAGCGCATTCGGCAACGGGCGGTTGCGCGCCAGCGTGCCGTCCGGCAGGCGGAATTGCTCCGAACTGATGAATTGCATGTAATGGTCGATCAGCGGCCGCAAATCACCGCCGACGCCGGCGCGATGCGCCTTGATCATGGCGGCGCACATCGAGCCCGAATCGTCGAGCGTGCGAGGTGCGATCACCGAGCGCAGCGAGAAACCCAGCGGCATGCGTCGTGGACCCGCCCCCGGGCCCTGCCCTTGCCCGGAGCCTGTGCCGGGACCGGGCAACTGCCCCGGTTGCGGCAAGAGTTGCGGCATCGTTGCAACCAGCGCGCGGAAGGCCGGGGCCACATCGGCAATGAATTTCAGGCGGCGCGCGGTATAATCGGTGAACTTCGCATCGCCGGTGGCTTCGCCCGCCAGCAGCATGCCGGCGTAGGTGACGCCCCATTCGTAGCTGACGAGCAGAAAATCCCCCCGCTCGACGCTCGTGGTGGGGCCGATTTTGGCGAGATCGGTGACCGGCTGCCCCGATTCACGATCAACCAGCCCGACCGGGGTCGCGGTTTCAAGGTATTCCCGCACCCGCGTCAGCACCACGGTGATTCCCTCCACCGAGGCCGGTGCATACGGCACCGGATAATTTGGCGGTATACGTCCGGGATTGATCGCTGCCTGGTCGCGCGCGGCGACCGGCCCCGCCGGGGGCGCGGGTTGCCCCGGAACCGGGACGATGCTCAGAAGAAAAACCGCCGTGGTGGTGGCCAGCCGGCCGTTCAACAGACGAGAGGAAGCCATGATCGTATGGTTGGTTTTGGGTGAAAATTTTTACGAAAGACCGCCCGGCTTGGAAACCCGGCGGTTCGTCCTCAACAAGACGCCACAGTCAGACGCATCTGGACCGACGTTCGATTCAGGGGACTGGAGCTTTTTGGCCACGAAAAACACAAAAAATTGAAGGTTGGTGCTGTACCCGTTATCGCGCCTATAGGCGCGCGAGAATCTCAAGCCGGAGCTCGAGATGCTTTTTGTGCCTTTTTGTGGCCAACCTGATTGCTTGCCTTTGGTTGCGACCCCGGCGCACCGCAGAATCCGCGATGACGACGACTGGTCTATTTCAGTTGCACATCCCAGACTTTCGAACGGCGTGACTTGCCCGCCGGTCCCTCGACCTCCAGCACGACGACGAGATTGCCGGGCTTCTTGTACTGGTGGATTGGGTTCTGTTCCGTCGACGTTTCCCCGTCGCCAAAATTCCACTTCCAGGAGGTGATTTTCCCGTCGGAGAGATCCTTGAACGCGACCAGACGGCGATCCATGTCCACGACTTTCCACGACCATTGCGCCTCGATCGGTTTGCGGAACTGCGGCTCCAGCGGCATCAGCTTGAAGGCGCACAACTGCGAGGCGTTGCCGTACATCGTGTGGTGGCGGGACAGGTTCCAGAATCCGTTGTTTCCCCGCGCGTTCACGTCGTCGTAGTCGATCACCGCGAAGCTGAGCCCGATGATTTTGTTCTCGAAAAAAACCGATTCGACGGCGCGTTGCGGACCCTCGGGCCCGGCGTAGTCGAACGGCGTGATCCAGAATTCGAGGACGAGTTTTCCCGGTTCGCCCGGCCGGAAATTGTACGAGCATTTGGCGTTGGCCCAGGGGAATTCCTTGATCCAGGTCGCGGAACCCCAGGCCATGCACCAATCCTTCCCCTCGGCTGGCGTGAAGATGTGGTAGTTCTGCGCCTGCACGCCGTGGAACGACCAGTGGTCTTCGTCGGGATTGAGGCGTGGGTCGAACTCCGCCATCAGCGGTCCGACGAATTCGGGCTTCCACGCCTCCTGATGCCCGTGATCGATCAACATCCCGCCGGAGGCGTCGCCGTCGACCACGAGCTCAAATGTGTCGTTGTGCAGATCGGGCCGCGCGAAGTCCCAGTAGTTGTCATAGGCCTCGTAGAGCACATAGAGCCGGTTCAGTCCTTGCACCCAGCCGAACCGCACCTTGATATCGAGGTTCTTCGGATCGGGGGCGGCATGCTTGTGACTGTCGTCGACCAGTTGGTCGGTCCGGATGGCGTAGTCGTCGGGTACGATGGCCCAATCGTCGGCGTTGCCGTCGATCCGCGGAATCTGGTCGGCGGGAAATTGAAAGACCTTGAAGGTAACGTCCGGGCGGTCGAACGCCCGCACCGTGTGGCCGGCAAGGACGGCCAGGATAACCAGAGACAGTCGGAGCGTATGGGCGGCGCGGTTCAGCGGCAGGAAACGGAAAATATTCATGGAGACTATGGACGCAGTCAGGGCAGGGAAAACGAGCCGCACTCTAGGCGCTTTCGGGCCAGGCCCAACTTCAATCCACCGGTTTTTTGCCTGACAGTCAGAGCACCGGTGCCGGACCCGCACCAGGAACTTGCGGCGGTTAAACTCCAAGTTGGCGGTGCCATAATGCGGACTGTCAAATGCAGGGCCCATTGCCATCATGGTCCGAGCCGCGCACCGTCCTCGCCGAGTAACGCCATGCAAAAAAACCCGTTTACCGGTCACGCCATCCCTCACGTGGGCGTGCTTCTGCTGGTCGGCAGCGTCCTCGCGGCCGCCGCAGCCCAGCCCGGACCGCGCCTCCGTGAGACCTTCGACTTTGGCTGGCGCTTCTGCAAAGGTGACGCGCCCGGGGCCGACCAGCCGGCGTTCGCCGACGCCGCCTGGCGCAAACTCGCCCTGCCACACGATTGGAGCATCGAGGGCCCGTACGATGAAAAAGCACCAACCGCCGGTCCCGGCGGCTATCTTCCGACGGGCATCGGCTGGTACCGCAAATCTTTCACCGTGCCGGCAACACTGCGCGGCCGGAAGGTGTCCGTCGAATTCGACGGCGTTTACATGAACAGCGAGGTCTGGATCAACGGTCACTCCCTGGGCCGCTGGCCGTACGGCTACACCAGCTTCGCCTGCGAGCTCACACCGTACTTGAATTTCGGCGACAAGGTCAACGTGCTGGCCGTCCGCGTGGACAACTCCGCGCAGCCGAACAGCCGCTGGTACTCGGGCTCCGGCATCTACCGCCACACGTGGATCACCATCACCGACCCGCTCCGCGTCGCGCACTGGGGTACCTATGTCACGACGCCCCAGGTCTCCGCCGAAACCGCCACGGTGCGGATTCGTACCTGGGTGCAAAACGATCGTGCGGCTGCCGCCTCGGTCGCCTTGCGCAGTCTAATCGTCGATGCCACCGGCCAGGTCGTGGCCACCGTCGAGTCGACCGAAACCGTGGCCGCCGGCGCCGGGCGCGCGTTCGACCAGACCGCGGA
>DATJPQ010000278.1:0-15547 GCA_035506315.1 Opitutaceae bacterium | reverse complement strand
ACAGCCGATCTCCGAAATCGAAAATCCAAAATCCAAAATCGAAAATGGCCTCAGCTTTCCGCAATTCATGGCCCTTGATGTGGCGGCGGCGCATGACTTCGCCCGCGAACTCGTCGCCACGCACGGCACCAACGATGCCCTGCGCGAAGTCGTCACCGGCATCGAGCGGCGCCTGCATTTCCTCCTCGAAACCGGCCTCGGTTATCTGACGCTCGATCGCGACTACTCCTCGCTCTCCGGCGGCGAGGCGCAGCGGGTGCGGCTCGCCACCCAGCTCGGCATGGGCCTAATCGGTGTCATCTACGTGCTCGACGAGCCCAGCATCGGACTGCACCCCGCCGACAACGAGCGCCTGCTGCAACAGCTCCGCACATTACGCGACCGCGGCAACACCGTGCTCGTCGTGGAGCACGACGCCGAGACCATGCTCGCGGCCGACGAGATCGTCGAACTTGGCCCCGAGGCCGGCGTCGAGGGCGGACAACTCCTCTTTCAAGGCCCGCCCGCCGAATGCCTGAAGCTGCCGCAGGCGCGGTCGCATACGGGGCCCTACCTCGCGCGCCGGCTCTCGGTCATGAAAGATTTCGCCACGAAGTCGCCCGACGGCGCGTGGTTGACGGTACGCGAGGCGCGCCAGCACAACCTGCGCGGCATCGACGCGAAATTCCCCGTCGGCCTGCTCACGTGCGTGACTGGCGTCTCCGGCTCCGGCAAGAGCACCCTCGTCAACGACATCCTGGCCGCCGCCGCCGCTCGCAAGCTCAACGGCGCCCGCACGCTCCCCGGCCGCCACCGCGCCATCGAAAACCTCGACCTGTTCGAGAAACTCGTGCTCGTCGACCAGGAGCCGATCGGCCGCAGCCCGCGTTCCAACCCGGCGACTTTCGTGGGCCTGCTCGACCTGTTGCGCGATCTCTTCGCGAAGGTCCCGCTCGCCAAGGTGCGCGGCTACAAGGCCAGCCGCTTTTCCTTCAACGTGCGTGGCGGACGCTGCGAACGCTGCCAGGGCGATGGCATCATCAAGCTCGACATGCAGTTCATGGCCGACGCTTACGCGCCGTGCCCGAGCTGCGCCGGACGGCGGTTCAACCGCGAGACGCTCGAAGTGCTCTTTCACGGCCGCTCCATCGCCGACGTGCTGGCCCTGACCGTCCGCGAGGCGATCACGCTTTTCCGCAACATTCCGCGCATCATCGAAAAACTCGCCACGCTCGATGCCGTGGGCCTCGGTTATCTGACACTCGGCCAGCCCGCGCCCACGCTCTCCGGCGGCGAGGCGCAGCGCCTGAAGCTCTCGCTTGAGCTCAGCAAACGCCAGCAGGGCGAGACGCTCTACATTCTCGACGAGCCGACGACGGGGCTCCACTGGATCGACATCCAGAAATTGATGGACCTGCTCTTCCAGCTGCGCGACGCCGGCAACACCATCATCGTGATCGAGCACAATCTCGACGTGATCAACCTCGCCGACTGGCTGATCGACCTCGGCCCCGGCGGCGGCCAGGACGGCGGCGACCTGGTCTACGCCGGTCCGCGTGCCGCGATCGAGCAGGAGCCGCGTTCCCTCACCGGCGCCGCGCTGGCCAGGTGGAAGGTACGGTCCGCGCGATAGGTCGGACGGGAGACGGGGGACGGTTTTCGGAAACGCTGAAAATCTGAAACGCTGAAAAGCTGAAATCGGACGTCGGTCGACGCTGAAACGATTTCTCAATTTCTCATTTCAGCGTTTCAGTTTTGATTTGGTTTCGGGCGGCGGGGGAGGGCGTAGATGAAATTGTCGTATTGGTTGCGCTGCGTGCCGTAGTCGGCCGAGTAGAAACCGGTCCCGCCCGGATAGGCGGGCACGGCCTGCGGCCGGCCCTCGATCGTCGCGGCCAGCAGCAGGAGCGCCAGCGGTTCCGCCCGGTCGAAACTGGCGAACTGGCGGTCGCGCGCGACGAACAGACCGCCGTTGAACCGCGTCTTCAAGATGGCATCGCCGACCTGCCGGGCCGCATCCAGAAAGACCGCGCTCCGCGTCGCCCGGTAGAGTTCGAGCAATCCGAACAGAGCACTCGGATCGGCGGTATTGACCCGCAGCCCGGCGGGCGCGACCCCGGCCTTTGCGCCGATGTCGCCCTGGCCGTTCCCGAGCGCGATCGCGCGCGCCATCTCCCACATGAACGGATCGCCCGACTGCCGGTACGCCATCGCATACGCCCAAAAATGCCGGGGCTGCGCCTTGCCGGCGCGCAACACCCGGCCCTTGGGCCCGTAATAACCATCCTTCTTGATGACGTAGCCTTCCATGCTGGTGCCGTCGGTGAGCATGGGGATGAATTTGCAGTCGGAAGTGCGGAAGGCCACCTTGCCCCAGGCGGTCAGTTCTTCCACCGCCCACTGGGAAAACTCGCGACCGCCGGCGCCGAGTTTGTCGGCGATGATCATCTCGCAGATGCGTTCGGAGGTTTCGGGCGTGTCGCCGTAATTCGGGAAAAGCGTGCCTTCGACCACGACGTGTCCGGGAAAATCGGCGGCAAAGAAATACTCGGCGCGGTCGCCGCGAATTTCCGGATGGTTGAACTCGTCGCACATCGCGGACTTGTCCTGGCTGAACTGGTAACCGCTAAGGCCGGTTTTGGGGTTGCGCGTCTCGACATAGCGGTACGCGAGCCGCTTGGCCCAGACCAACGGCCCGGCTTCGCCGGAGAGGCGGGAGAGGATCGCGGCGTCGTAGTACAGGTCGCTGCCGGCGTTGTGAAAGGTGAGACCGTGGCCCCAGAAAAAAACCGGGCCGCCCTTGTACGCGCTGTCCCAGAGCGGGCCGGGTTTCACTTTCGGGGCGTGGCGGTTGAAATCGAGGTTGGACCAATCGAGGATGTGGCCGCGCCAGATGTTTTCCATCAGCGTCTTGGTTTTCGCCGGGTCCACCTGCCAGAGAAACTCGTAGTAGGGATAGTGCGATTTCAACTCGTGCATCGCCCCCTTGTTCTCCGCGGACTCGATGCGCGCGTCGGTCGCGTTGTAGGCCATGTGGCCGCCCCAGGCCAGCAGGCCGCCGCGGTCCAGATGGTCGAGGGCATAACGCGTGGCGGCGGCGGCGGCGGCGCGGTAACGGGGCTCGCCCGTGAGCGCCGTCAGGCCGTCGAGCGTGCGCAGGAGGTTTTGCTGGTTCGCGAAGTCGCAGAGTGCCCACTCATGGCCGTCGCGGGATTTCCATTTCACCGGGGCGTGGGTGTCGACGTCGATGCCGTCGACGAACAGCGGTGTCGGCGTTGGGCCGTAATGATCGGTGCCGAGGGCGAGGACGTTGTCGGCAAACGTGCGCACGGCGGCGATGTACCGGTCCGGCGAGGCGGGCCCGGGGCCGGGCGAATTCCCGGCGCCATGGAGCGCGCCGATCGACAGGGCCAGGATGGCAGGAATGGCGGCGGTTCGATAGGCTTTTGCGCAGATCAGCATGGGCGGAGGTTATGCGCCCCGAATTTCGAGGCAAACCAGTTCGAGCACTCGATGCTCAAGGAACAACTTTCAACGCTCAACGTTGGTTCACCTGCTCACGCATCCGCCTTCGCCCAATGCGTCTCCCGCGCCGTAAGCGGCGCGGCTACACTCCAGGCGATCACGTAGGGGCGCGATCTTGTCGCGCCCTTCGGGAGAGGGCGCAGCAAGACTGCGCCCCTACGCCCGAACCGCCGCGCTTACTCGGCGAGGAATTCGGCCTCCAAGGCCTCTTCCGCCTTCTCGGCGGCATCCACGTGATGTTGGGCCGGCTGGAGCAGGAGGCAGAGCGGGATGGCGGCGAGCAGGATCAGGCCGGCGAGCACGAAGCCGTTGTTGAAGCCCAACACCTGGGCGTGGCGCAGGAGCGCCTGGGCCCCGCCGTAAGCGGCCTTGAGCTGGGGCGAGGGCAGGATGCCCTGGGCATGGCGGAAATTCAGCCAAAAGGCATCGAAACTAAACCGGATGAAGCCGGCCGACTCCTCCGGAAATACCTCGCCCAGCCGCACGGCGTGGCGGTGGATCGAGTTGGTCACAAACGTATTCAACCGCGCAATGCCGAGCGAGCCGCCGACGTTCTGCGAGACGTTGACGAAGCTGCTGGCCATCGCCAGCTCCGCGCGCGGTACGGCGTTGAGCGCGGCGGCGGTGAGCGGAGCCATCATCAACGCGAGGCCGACGCCGCGCGTGATCTGCGGCCAGATGAGAATTGGCCAGGTGGAAAGCGGATCCATCACACCGAACAGGAGCAACGAGCTGCCCACCAGCGCGCAGCCGGCGGCGGTCAGCCCGGCCGGGCTGTAGCGGTCCGCGAGCCAGCCGGCGATCGGCATCGTCAGGCCGACGGCGACCGCGCCGGGCATCATCCAGAGGCCGGCCTGTACGGACGTGTAGCCCATCAAGGTCTGGAGAAAGATGGGGAAGAGGAAAACGCTGCCGAACAGCCCGACGGCGCGAAATACCGCCAGCAGGATGCTCAGCGTGTAATTGCGGATGAGGAAGAGCCGCAGGTCCAGCAGCGGGTGGGCCACGGTCAGCTCCACGGCGATGAACATCACGAGTCCGACCGTGGTGAAGGCTTCGCAGATGTGCACGTAGTCCGACGTCCAGCCCTTTTCCTGCCCGTTGGACAGTGCCGTGAGTCCGGCGATCAACGCCATCGCGAGAAAGGCAAAGCCGAACAGGTCGAAGAGGCGTTTGGGCCCGTGGGCGCGCAGCGGACGCATGACGATCAGGCCAGCCAGGAGCGTCAACGCGCCGATTGGCAGGTTGACGGAGAAAATCGTGCGCCAGCTGTAGGTATCGGTCAGGTACCCGCCCAAGGTGGGACCGAGCGCGGGGCCGACCATGATGCCCGTTCCCCAGATGCCCAGGGCGCGACCGCGTTCGTGCGGTTCGAAAAGCTCGGCGATGATGGCCATGCCGATCGGTTGGATCGCACCGCCGCCCGCCGCCTGCAGAATGCGGGCGGCGACCAGCGATTCGTAGCTCCACGCCATGGCGCACAGACCGCTGGAGACGGTGAAAATGAAGAGGCTGCCAAGATAGAGCGCCTTGTAGCTGATCCGGGTCGTCAGCCAGCCGACCAGCGGCATCACCACCGCGGAGGTCAGCAGGTACCCGGTGGAGACCCACTCGATCTTGTCGCGATTGACGCCGAAGCTGCTCATCATGTGCGGCAGCGCCACATTGACGATGCTGCTGTCGAGAATCGCCATGAACGTGCCCAGCATGATGATGCCGAGCACCCCCCAACGGTTGCCGCGCAGATGGGCTTCGCTCGTCATGGGTGCGAACGAGACGGAGTGGCGGACGCGGCCGTGCCGCAGCGGATCTTCACCTCGACGGAAAGCCCCGGGCCGATCGGCAGCTCCGGCGGCGCGGTGACGGCGATGCGCAGCGGCACCCGCTGGGTCACCTTGATGAATGTGCCCGCGACGCCCTCGGCCGGAATCAGGCTGAACTCGGAATTGGTGCCGCGCAGGATTTCCACAATCCGGCCCCTGAGGTGAAGATCCGGATACGCGTCGATGTCGAGGTCGGCCTCGTCGCCGATTTGAATTTCATGGAGGTATTTCTCCTCGATGTTGGCGTCGACCCGCAGGGTGCTCGGATCGAACAGGCTGACGACGGCCTGGGAGGGCATCGGCGTGGCGCCGGGATCGAGCCAGCGGCGCGCCACCCAGCCGTCAAACGGTGCGCGCAGGGTGTAGTGCTCAAGTTCGCTGCGGGCATGGGTGACCGCGGCGGTCGCCTCGGCAATCCGGCTTTCGGCCAGGGCGGCATCGGCCTTGGCCACGGCGATGTCCTCGGCACGCGAGCCCTGCTGGAGCAGCGCGAGGTTCTGACTGGCGTTCTCCCGGCTCTGGCGGGCGGATTCGTAGGTGCTGAGGGCGGTGTCGAGCGCGTCCTGGGCGACGGCGCCGGTCTTGGTCAGATTCTCGGCCCGGGTGAGCTCCAGGCGCGCCAGCTCCTCCTGGTTCTGCAGACGTTTGAGTGTTGCCTCCGCCGCGCGGATTTCCTCCGGCCGGCTGCCGTTGACCGCCTTGTCGTATTTTGCCTGGGCGGAAGCGAAGCTGGCCCGGGCGGAAACCAGCGCCGCCTCGGCCTGTTTGACGGCGGCCTCGGCGGAGGAGGGATCGAGCCGGAAGACGATGTCGCCCTTTCGCACCGACTGGCCCTCGTGGACGGTGATTTCGACGATCCGTCCGTAGATTTCCGGGGCAACGTCGACGAGATGGCCGCCGAAACGGGCGTCGTCGGTCGTGACCGTGCCGCGCATGAAGAAAAACCAGTAACCGGCGATGCCGAGCGCGAGGACCACCAGCACGCCGAGGCCTACCCAGATGTTCTTCTGCCGTCGCTGCGCCAGCGAATCTTCCGGTGCCGGGCGCTGGTCTTGGGCCGCCACGGTGTTCGGCGGGTTGGCAGACTCGGAGTGATTTGCAGATGCCTGATTGCTCATGATGAAAATTGATTTGAAAGAGAAAAGACGCAGTCGGGTTAACCACTAATGGACACTAGTCCGGAACCATGTCGTAAAACCGCGAATGAACGCGAAGAAACGCGAATGCATACCGACCGAAAGTAGCTGGGTTTCGACGTTCACCTTCCGGGGGATCGCTTTGCTCGATCTGGGCCCGCAGAGCACCACTCTCATATTCGCGAGGTTTCGCGTTCTTCGCGGTTTTCATCTGCATGATTCCAGATTAACGTCAATTTGTGTTCATCAGCGGTTTCTTCCTCTGCCGCATTTGCGGTGAAGGCCGGGCGGCCACGCCATGGAGGAAGAAATCGGCCACCACCTCATCGCTGCGCATCGCCTCGGGCCAGCCCTCCAACTCCCAGGCGCGGGTGCGCATCAAACCGAGCAGGTACTCCGCGAGCACCTCTGGTGGTAGATCGGAACGGACCTCGCCGGTGGCGGTTCCGTGCGCGATGATGGCGGCGAGGGCGGCGACCAGCTTTTTCCGGCGTTGCTGCCAGCGTTTACGCAGATCCGCGGTGTCGCCCAGCACGCGGTCGCCCTCGGTCTGGATCATGCGAAAGAGGGGACGGCGGGCCTTGAAGAAGGCAGTGATGGTCTCGCACGCCCGCAGCAGGTCCTCCCGAAACGGGGCGTCGGCGACCAGGTTTTGCCGGAGCAGCTCGCACATCTCGTCGTAGCCGGAGACCGCCGTCTGGAAAAACAGGTCGTTCTTGTCGGTGAAGTACAGGTACAGGGTGCCCTTGCCCACGTCGGCTTCGCGGGCGATGTCGTCCAGCGTGAGCTCGTGGAACTGGCGGGAGCGGAAGAGTTTTTCCGCCGCGTGCATGATGCGTAGGCGCTTGTCGGGCTTCATGGAAGCAATGTGACTGACCAGTCAGTCACAAATTGGAGCAAAAGTCCAATGCATGTTCTTTCGTCCGGTTGGCGAAGCAGATGCACCGATTTTAAATCGCGGGACCGGCGCTTGCGTCAGGCGCTTGAGCGCACTCCTCAAGACCGAGGGGTTGTGGCGCAGGCATCCCTGCCTGCTGACCTGGTCGATGCAGGCTGGAAGCCCGCGCCACTGGCGACGGGCCTCACCCGCAGACGGGCGGACGATCGCCCGCCGGAGGCGGGTAATACGTCCGCGCTCCCGGGAGCATCGGGTCATAGGGGCTTGGCGCCGGCCGCGGTGCGGCCGGTCCGGCCGGGCCGGGCATCCACTCCGGTAACTTTTCGCGCCGATCCGGATATACTCAGTGTGATCGCAAGCCCGACCAATCCTGCCATGCCCGGCCGCCCCGGGGCCGGTAATTGCCTCGCGACCACCCTGCCGGCAACCTTTGCTGGCCGGAGGGATACTGTCAGCATGTCCACCCGTTCGACGAACTTCCACGAGCTCCATGCCCGCTATGCCGGCGATGTCTTTCGCTTTGCCCACTGGTTGACGGGCAATACCAGGGAGGCGCGGGAAATCACCACGGAAACTTTCGCCCGGGTCTGGACGGCGCCCGGGGAACCGCGGACGGAATCGGTCAAGGCCTACCTGTTTACCATCGCCCGGAATCTTCATCGCCAACAATGGCGGCATACATCCCGCCACGAAGCGCTGGACGAAGCCATGGCCGACGTTGCGGTTGCGCCAGATGAAGCCGCGGCCAATCACGATGAATTTCAGCGCACGCTGGCAGCTTTGCAGACGCTGCCGGAGACCGACCGGACGTTGCTCCTGCTGCGGGCGGAGGAAGATCTCTCCTACGAGGACATCGCCGCCGCCACCGGCCTGTCGGTGACGGCCGCCAAAGTGCGAGTATTTCGGGCCCGCGCCAAACTCGCGGCGATTTTGCATACCGAGAAAGGACTCCCGTCATGAACATCACCAAGGACATCATCAACGATCTGCTGCCCCTGTATGTGGCAAACGAGTGCAGCGCCGATTCACGCGCGTTGGTCGGGGACTATCTGCGGCAACACCCGCAGGAAGCCGCCGAATTGCACCGGATCATGAGCACGACCGTCCTGGGCCAGGCTCCGTTGGCCGTGCGCCTCGACGAAATGGAGTCTTTGCGCCGGGCCCGCCGTCTGGTCCGGCGCCGGTCCGGGCTGATGGCGCTGGCCATCTTTTTCAGCATCGCCCCGTTCTCGTTCGCGTACACCGAAGGCCAGACCCATTGGTTTCTCCTCGAAGCGCCGAAGGCCGCGCTCGTTTATGGCGCGCTCGGCGTGGTCTGCTGGATCGCCTATTTTGTGGTCCGCCACCGTTCCCGCACCCTCTGAAAGAAAACACCCTCATGAATATACGACCACTCCTTTATCTCTCGCTTGGCCTTTACGCCACGGTCCTCCGCGCGGGCGAAAACCCGCGGTTCGACACTGCCTGGATTCCGGCCAAGCCCGAGGTCCTCACCTACCGGTCGACGGCAAAACAGGGTGACGGTCTGTATCAAGTCGCGGTGTCGCGGACATCGGACGGGATCGAAGCCTGTCTGAACATCATTACGCCCGGCTTCACCAAATCAGTCTGGGGACGGATGACCGACGCCATGCGCCCGCGCGAATCGAAGAGCCGGATCATGGTTCGCGATCAAATCACGATGACGACCGATTGTTCTTATGGACAGGAGAGCCTGCACATTGCCACTGCGATGCAACCCTACAACCAGGTCGCGGAGCGCACGCTTTCCAGCCGTGACCTCGTGGTGGATTTTGCGCAGATACCGCTGCTTTTGCGCACCCTGCCGTTGCAGCCCGGCGCGGAGTTCAAATTTACCTCGCTCGATCCGCGATCGAATTCTCTGGTGCCGCTGCGGATCAGCGTGGTGGCGACGGAGACAATGCACGGCACCGAATGCTACAAAGTGGAGAACCACGATTTCGAAGGACAGTCCATGTATTGGATCGAGCAGGGCGGGCATCATCGCGTGCTGCGGATCGAGCAGCCGGAGACGGGGAGCGTGACGGAGATGATCCAGTAGCGGTGGGCCGGCCCTGTTTCATTGCAACCAGGCATGACCGATAACGTGCTTCCCAAATTCAGCCTTTTTGTCGTAGTGAGTCTCGGCCTTTGCGGTCCGGCAAAAAGCATGTCCCTCTCCGAACAGTTTGCGCATTATCGGGAGACGCACCCCATTTTCCACCGGATGGTGGCGGGTCACGATTGGAGTTACATTGTCAGCGGCTCAGGCGCGCAAACGGTGGTCATTCTGCCGGGCGGCGGCGGCTGCGATCCCGAGTGCATGTTTCCGGTCGTGGCCGCCTTGGAGCCACAGTGCCGGGTGATCGAGATCGGTTATGCGCCAACGGCAACGACGGTGCAGGACCTGATCGAAGGAGTGCGGGCGATTCTGGACAACTGCGGCGTGGAACATTGCTGCCTGCTGGGTCACTCGCTCGGCGGCTTCGTCGAGCGGGCGTTCGTGCAAGCCTACCCGCAACGGGTCGAGGCGTTGATCATTGCGAATTCCACGGTCTACACCCCCGGCCGGGCGCTGCTCATCAAAGCAATACTGCCGATTTCTTTCGTCTTGCCGCGATCGGTCATGCTATCGGTGGTCCGTTCGAAATTCAGCAGCCTGCTAAAAACGCTGCCGGAGGCGGACCGGGAGTTCTGGATGGGGTATGTGGATCAATCCGAGATGGTGAAGCCCGGATCGCAGAGCCTGCGCAACCAGGCGCATTGCATGCTCGATTTCATCCGCCACGGCTGGGACAAGCCGGTGGCGGTTCCGGGTTGGAATGGGCGGGTGCTGATCATCGAATCTTCCGAGGAAACCGGATTCACCCTGAAGGAGCGGCAGATTTTGCGGGCGCATTATCCGGGGGCCACCGTTCACATCATCCAAGGCGCCGGGCATGGAAGCTTCATGACCCACCCGCAGGAATTCAACGAGACGGTTACAGGATTTCTAGCGGAGAAGAAAAGCTAGCGAATTAGATGCCCACGGAATTCACGGAAGGGCACGGATGCAGCCTCGGGATCGGGAACCCAGAATTCGGATTTTGCCCACGAATCACCAGCCTACGCCAAGGCTCCGGCTGGCAAGCACGCATGGACACGAAAGTCGGAAAGGGAAGGTTAACCGCGAATCGACGCGAACGATCGCGAATGGGCCTTCGGAATCTGAAACTCGGAACGCGGAACCCGAAACCCGGAGCTTTTCGGGTCTCAGGTCAGCTTGGTGGCGAGCCAGGCGAGGTTGTCGGCGAAGCGGTCGACGGTGGCCAGCGCCTCGGTGTCGGTGCTGACGGCGCCGGGCTCGCGGGCGAGCGCCACGTTCCAGTAGCTCGAACCGGGGACGATCATGTCGTTGATCATATACCAGAACAACAGCTGGGCGAAGGTGAAGTTGTGCCCCGCGCGACGGGCGACGGCGATGGGACCGCCAATCTTGCGCGAGAAGAGATTGCCGTTGGCCCGCGAGACGTAGCCCGCACGGTCGAGCAGCGCCATGAGCTCGGGCGTGGCTGAACCGAAATGCACCGGCGAACCCACGATCACGATATCGGCGCGCAGCATGGCCGCAAAGATCGTTTCGAAGTCGTCGCCAGTGATGCCGGGGCAGGTGGCGTCGCGCGATTCGCCGCACGCTCCGCAGGCGGTGCAACCGCGCAGGTTCACGCCGGCGAGGCGGATCAGTTTTCCATGGATGCCGCCGCCGGCCAGACGGTCGAGGCAACGCTGCAACAGGATCTCCGTATTACCGCCGTGGCGCGGGCTACCCGAAATGGCAATGGCTTGAGGCATGGCTGGAGCATAAGCCCGATCGGCACCGGAGTGTCAATTTCGGCGGGCGTTCCATAAAGACACTCAACGAATTTTACAGGAGGCCGCAGAGGACGCGGAGAACTGGGTTTGGGGTTTTGAGATTTGGGTCTTGGGTTTCAAGATGATCGTTCCCAATCACTCGGAATTATTCACCACAGATGCACACGGATTCACACAGATTCGGAAGAGATCGGGAAAGAAAAGGCCGACCTCGAAAAATGCGCACGATTGGTGGCCGAAGTTCGTTTATCCGTGTCCATCGGTGTCCATCTGTGGTTAATCAGAACCGGAGTTCAGGCCGACCATCCGGGGTATTGGTTTTATCTGGGTAGTATCCGTGAAATCCGCGGTCAAAAAATCAGGGACTCGCGTTTGCACCTTGCGGCCCGGGGCGCGATCCGGCACACGTCGCGGCCTTTCATGCATTGGATCGTCCTCACGCTCGTGTCGGCCCTGTTCCTCGGATGCTATGAGCTGTGCATCAAGCACGCCGTCCGCGACAACGCCGTGCTGCCGGTGCTCTTCCTGAGCAACCTTTGCAGCGCATCGGTCTGGCTGCTGCTCATGGGCGCCCACGCCGCGAATGCCGGGCTGTTGCCGGCGAGTCTCACAGTGCCGGCGTTGAATGTGCACCAGCACCTGCTGCTCGCGGCCAAGTCGGCGCTCATCGTGTGCGCGTGGGTCTCCACCTATTTTGCGGTCAAACACCTGCCGGTCTCGATTGCATCGCCGATCCGGGCCACCGGTCCGGCGTGGACACTGGCCGGCGCGCTGCTGGTGCTGGCGGAACGCCCCACCGGGTGGGAATTGCTGGGCATGGTGATCACGCTGGTGGCATTCGCCGGGCTCTCGCTCGCCGGCCGAGGCGAAGGCATTCACTTTCACCGCAACAAATGGATCGGCTGGATCTTCGTCGGCACGGTGCTCAACGGTTTGAGCTCCTTGTACGACAAATACCTGCTGGGCCACGCGGGCTTCAGTGCCGCGACGGTGCAGGCGTGGTTTTCGATCTATCTGGCGGTCTTCTTCCTGCCGCTGGCCATCGGCTGGAAATGGCGCTGGTGGTCGCGCAACGAGTTTCACTGGCGCTGGAGCATTCCGCTGCTCTCGGTGACGCTGCTGCTGGCCGATTACGTCTACTTCAGCGCGCTGCGCGATCCGGGGGCGTTGGTCTCGCTCGTGTCGAGCCTGCGCCGCGGCAGCACGCTCGTGGCCTTCGCCGGCGGCCTGCTCCTGTTCAAGGAGCCCAACGGCCTGCGCAAACTGCCCGCCGTGATCGGCATAATTTTTGGCATTGTGCTGACGGTGCTGGGGTGAAGGGGCGGTGGCATTCGGAGATAGGACCTATGGGACGAATAGGACGAATTTGGCTGGGGGCGGAGCGACGAATGGTGGAGCTACTAATAGTGAAAATTCAGATTCACTCCGACCGCTTCCGCGCTTCCAACCGCGCCCGCGTCATCCGCTCGCGGAGGCCGCCTTCTGCAAGAAAAGCCTTTTCCAGTTGGTGCAGCTGCTGGTCGAGGAGGTAGTTGGCCTGGTGGATAAGGCAGAGCGCGATGTTGGCCAGTACTTCGGGCGGCCGAGTTTCCATATAGGGCCTATAGGACTCATAGGACGTATTGGGCTTGCTGCCCAGCCGGCGGACGAAGAGAGCCTCCTTGGAATCTTTTGACCAAATCGGGGCTCTGCGTACCCGCAGGAAATCGCGGTAGTCTTCGAGCAGCTCCTCGAGGCTGGCCCGCGCCACGTTCATGAGTTTGATTTCCACTTCCTTGGAGGTGCCGGAAGCCTGGCTGCCTTCGAGGATGTTCTGTTTCCCGGAGCGCGCGGCCTGCACCATCTGGTCGATGGTGCGGTCGCCGCGCTGCAGAAAGCGTTCACAGAACCGGTGCGTGAAATCATAGACGATCTCGGCTTTCTGAAAGGAGAGAAGTTCGCGGTAGCCGCCATGCGGCGGGATGAAGCCGGAGGGGGTAGCGCTCTCGGGCTTTTGGGAATGGGTCATATGGGACCTATGAGTCCTATAGGACCTATTTTGTGAAATACCAGCTGCTAACTACCCAGCCAGCACTGCGCCCTTGCTGGCGTTGGTCACCTGCTTGCGGTAGCGGGCGAGCCAGCCAGTGAGTGGCGGCAGGACGGGCTTCCAGGTCTGGCGGCGCGCGGCGAGTTCCGCGGCGTCGACCAGGATGTCGATGCGGCGGTTCGGAAAATCGATGCGCAGGCGATCGCCGGCGCGGAGGAGTCCGATCGGGCCGCCCTCGGCCGCCTCGGGCGAGACGTGGCCGATGCAGGCGCCCGCCGTGCCGCCGCTGAAGCGGCCATCGGTGATCAGCGCAACCTTGTCGCCGAGGCCCATGCCGACGATGTAGCTCGTGGGCGAGAGCATCTCCTGCATGCCGGGGCCGCCGCGCGGTCCTTCGTTGCGGATAATGACGATGTCGCCGGCCTTCACCTTGCCGGCGAGGATGCCGGCGCAGGAGTCGTCCTGGCTCTCGAAGATCACCACCGGGCCTTCGAAGACGAAGCCGGGGCCGCAGTTGGCCTTGAAGGCTTCGCTGATGCCGGCGGTCTTCACGACCGAGCCTTCTGGCGCGAGATTGCCGTAGAGGATCGAGAGACCGCCGTCCTTCGTGTAGGCGGTGGCCGGCGTGCGGATGCATTGCTGCTCGTCGAAGCGGAACACCGGATCGTGCGGCATGAGGCCGGCGGGTTTGGCATTGGCGACGGCCTTCGGATCGAAGTCGTGCGCGGCGCGGGCGATGGTGCCGGCGGCGTGGAGCCGGGCGACGCGGAGCAGGCAGAAGATCTTCTTGGCGCCCGATTTTTCGTACTGCCAGACAATGATGACGGGCGTGCCCCGCACTGCGCCGAGCTCGGCGCGGACGAAGCCGTGGAATTCCGCGAACTTCGGCTTGAGGCCGGCCTCGATCTCGAGCGCGCCGCGCCAGGTGTTGGTGGCATCGACGGCGAGTTCGCCCTTCGGGCCGAAGAGCGCGCCGCAGGCCGCGGCATCGTTGGCGTTGAAGGCCGCGGCGAAGCGCCAGAGCGCGATGGCGCGGTCGTCGGCGGGATGGAAGATCATCGGCTTGGGCACGAGATTGCCGGTGGCGGTGCGGGCGGCGGGACCGAGCTTGTCGGCCGGATCGAGCACGAGCGCGGCGGCGCCGGAGGTGCGGACGATGCGCGCCTCGTCGGTGCAGGTGGGCGAACGCAGGTCCCAGGCGTCGATGTTCTCGCCGATGGTCCTGCCGGTGACGGTGAGGCAGCCGGTCTTGAGCGCGCCAAGGCGCTTCAATTCGCCGAGAATGGTGTGGATGCCACCGGCGCGGTGGATGTCCTGCATATGGTAGTCGGACGATGGCGACACCTTGCAGAGGCAGGGGATGCGACGGGAGATGCCATCGATGCGGGCGATGTCGTACTCGATGCCGGCCTCACGGGCGACGGCGAGAGTATGCAGCACGGTGTTGGTCGAGCCGCCCATGGCGACGTCGAGGGCGAGGGCGTTGTCGAAGGCGTCAAGCGTGGCGATGTCGCGCGGCTTGAGGTCGCGCTTCACGAGTTCGACGATCTGCGCGGCGGCGCGACGGTAGAGTTGCTCGCGCTCCTTGGAGACGGCGAGGATCGTGCCGTTGCCGGGCAGGGCCATGCCGAGGGCCTCGCAGAGGCAGTTCATCGAGTTGGCGGTGAACATGCCTGAGCAGGAGCCGCAGGTCGGGCAGGCGCTTTGTTCCAATTTCAGAAGCTGCTCGGGGGCGAGGTTGCCGGTCTGGAGGGCACCCACGCCCTTGAAGACGGAAATGAGGTCGGACTTGACCGAGGCCGGGCGCAGGTGCTCGGGGAGCTCGCTCGTGGGGTCGGTCTGGGCGATGCCGGCGGCCATCGGACCACCGGAGACGAAAACGGTGGGGATGTTCACGCGCATGGCGGCCATGAGCATGCCCGGGACGATCTTGTCGCAGTTGGGGATGCAGACCATGCCGTCGAAGCAATGGGCGCGCAGCATCGACTCCACGCAGTCGGCGATGAGCTCGCGGGACGGCAGGGAGAACTTCATGCCCGAGTGGCCCATGGCGATGCCGTCGTCGATGCCAATGGTATTGAAGATGAAGGGTACGCCGCCCGCCTCGCGCACGAGACGCTTAACCAACGCGCCAACCTCGTTGAGGTGCGCGTGGCCGGGGATGCAGTCGGTGTAGCTGTTGCAGATCGCGATGAACGGCTTGTCGAAATCGGCCTCGGATTCGATCACGCCGGCGGCGCGGAGGAGACTGCGGTGGGGGGCGCGTTCAAAGCCCTTTTTGACGGTGTCGCTGATCATGGTGAGT
>DATJPQ010000277.1:0-7904 GCA_035506315.1 Opitutaceae bacterium | reverse complement strand
GAGCGCGTCGACCAGCCCCGCGGGAAGTTCTTCCATATCGACTGGCCCGAGAATCCCCGTCCGCAGCTGTCGATGTAATCGCTGCGAAATTTTCCCGATTCGCCCGAAGCGCGGTCCTCACGGATCGCGCTTCTTTTTTTTCCGATCACCGGCCCGGAGGACAGAACGACTTCGGACCAAATGCCGTTGCCGGCCGGGTCCGGCTTCAGGCATGCGCCAGCACAATCCGATATACGGCGCTGCCGGCATCGCGGCAATGGTCGATCGCCTCTTCGATCGTGGCGCAGACTTGCTTGAGAATGACCAATTCCCGCGGATCGCATGCCGCGCGGTTGCGCTCCTGCAAGGCCGTAAGCAACGCCCCGTCGGCCTCGCCCTCCGCCGTCTGAATGCGGTCCTGACAGGCTTGAATCGTCGCGAGGTTCCACTGCTCGCGCAATTGCTGCACCATCAGGACCACTGCTGCGACGGCGTCTTTGAGCAGGGCAGATGGTCGCTGGAAGATTTCGCCGGGCAGGCTGCGCGGATAGACACTCAATCGCTCCACGAGTTTCTCCGCCAATTTGGTGATGCTGTGGAGGGCATACGACAGCGCTTCGATTTCTTCACTGCCAAATGGCAGCGTGGCGCCCGTCTGCGCCAGCAAGGTGGTGATGCGCCGGGTGAGCCGGCGGTTGTCGCGCCGCGCCAGCTCGATGTCCTCCACGTCCGGCAGCGGATCGATGACCCCCATCCGGGCGCGCAAATAACGGTCGAGCAGCTCCACGTTGCGCTGAGCCGCCTGCGCGCTGTTTTCCAGCAAGTCGTACAATTCACCTTCCGGACAGAAGAGGACTTTTAATGAGAGCATGGCGGGATGATGATCGGAGTTGGGAATAGGATCGGAGACAGCAAGCGCTGGCCGCGGTCCGCTAGGCGGCGGTCGGTCGGGTGAGGAACGGCTGGCAAACGTCCGCAAGGCGCGCCATCGAGAACGGTTTCTTGACCAGCGGCACATTCCAGCGGGCGATTTCCTCCTCCAACTCGCGTTCGCCGGCGTGGCCGGTTACAAACACAAAGTGCCCGGCCAGCTCCGGCCGTACTTCGCGCAAGCGCCGGTAAAACTCCGTGCCGCTCATCTCCGGCATCCGGATATCGGAGACGATGAGATCGTACCGGCCGGCGCCGGCGAGACCGAGCGCCTGGGCGCCGTCGCCCGCGGTGTCGACCTGGCAGTTGAACCGCATCACCAGCAGTTCCCGCAGGAGCATGCGCACACCTTCCTCGTCCTCCACCACGAGCACGCGCCAGAAGCGCGCCGGCTCCGCTGACCGGGCCGCTGCCGGCGTTTTTTCCGCCACCGGCATTTCCTCCGCCACCCGTGCGACCAACGCCCTGCCCTCGACTGCCAGGGGAAATGTCACCGCGAAGCACGCGCCCTTGCCGGGTTCACTCTCCACGGTGATCGCACCGTCGTGTTGCCGCACGATGCCAAGGCAGACGCTCAGGCCGAGCCCCGAGCCGCGGTCCGGGCTCTTGGTCGTGAAGAACGGGTCGAAAATCCGGCCGATGATCTCCGGCGCGATGCCCACGCCATTGTCGGTGACGGTGATCAGTCCGCAGCCGTCTCCCCGCCCCACCGCAATTTCGAGGCGCGGGTCCGCGACCGGCTCCATCGCATGCAGTGCATTGATCGCCAGATTGATGATCACCTGCTTGATCTGCGCCGAGTCGGCCTGGATGAAAACCGGCTCCGCCGGCAGTTTGGTGCTTATCTCCGCCCCGCACTCCCGCGCCAGGAATTTCAGCATGATCAACGATTCGTTCACGACCTCGCGCAAATCGATCGCCTGCCTGCACGTGTTTTCCGGCCGGGAAAGCTGCAGCAACTGGCGGATGATCGTGGCCGCCTCCATCACGCTCTTGCTGATGCATTTCGTGTAGCTCTGGCGCGCGAGGGGGTCGGTGCAGACGCCGAGCAATTCGGCAAACCCGAGCACGGGCGTAAGCTTGTTGTTCAACTCGTGCGCAATGCCGGCAACCAGGGTCTCGAACAGCATCTGTTTTTCGCGCTGTTTCATCCGGCCCTCCAGTGCGCGCTGCTCCGTCACGTCGTCCAGGCACACGCAAACCTGCCCGGTCTCGGCAATCCACTCCGCCGCGAACCGGAAGGACCGCAGACCGCGCCCGGGCACCATCAACGTCTGGTCGCGCAGGACCGGCGACGCCGCCACGTGCCGCGCGAGCAATTCGGCCATCGCCGGGCGCTCCCGTTCCGGCACCAACGCGCTGATGTCCAGCCCGTCCGGCTGGCCGGGTTCCAGGTTGAGCAGCTCGGCGCACCGCAGGTTGTGCACCTGGATCCGACCTCGCGGGTCAAGCAGGGCCACGCCCAACAAATGGCTTTCGAACAGTCCCTGCCACAGTCCTTGGGACCGGCGCGAGGCGTCGTTGGCCTGGATCAGTTCGAGATTTTGACGCCGGAGTTTTTCGACCTGCTCCGCCACCAGCCGTGTCTGCACGTGCGCCAGCGCCTCTGCCGAGATCAGGCCCAGCAACCGGTGCTCCCGGTCCACCAGCACGACATCCTCGTGAAATTCCTCACCGTGCCGTGCCAGCGCGCCGGCCAGCACCGCCCGCAGCGGCGTACCCTGCTCGAAGACGAGCGGATGCTCCACCTGGGCCAGGTGCGCCGGCCCCTGGCTGTATAGCGAGAAACCGTACCGCGATCCGAGCAGCCGGCCCAGGCGCCCGCGGGAGCACAACCCCGTCACCCGGTCCTGTCGTACGAGTGCGAGGAAATCCGCCGCCTGGCCGCGAAACACCCGCTGCACATCTTCCAACGGCAAATCGTACGGCACGGAATCCCCTTGGTAGATCAGCGAGTCGAGCGCCACTTCCTCGGCCGCCACCGACTCCAGCTGGCGCGCCAGAATCTTCTGCTCCAGGCTGGGCGGGCGTTCCGCCCCTGTTTGGTCGATATCGGCGACGGCGTTTTCCATGCGGGGAGGTTGCGAGTGTGGGGCCGCACCACTCCCTCTGCCAAACCGCCGGGGTTACATCTGCGTTAAATTTCTCCAAGCTCGGCCGCCAGCGCCCGCAGGGCATCCGCCACGGACCGGTCGCTGCGGCAGCGTGGCATCTTGCTCTGCCCTCCCCACTTGCCGTGCTCGCGCATCCAGCGCTCGAATGTGCCCGGCGCCACGAATTGCAGCCGCGGCGTCTCCAGCCCGCCGCCCTGGCGTTTCGCCTCGTAATCGTCGTTGCGGAGCGCCACCTCGCGATCGAGTTCGACCGCAACCGTCCCGCTATTGGCGCCGTTTCCGGTGGCGGGCTTCAACTCGATCCACCATTCGTGCCGCCCGCGTCTCGCCCCCGCGGCCGAGTCGACAAACATCGGCGCCACATGAAAATTCGCCACGGTCCACCCGTGGCGCTGGCTCACCGTCTGCAACGCCTCGGTCAGTTCCTTCTCGATCACGTGCTCGCCAAAGGCGCTCAGTTGCAACTTGGTCCGTCCCGCGTACACGAGCCGCGGCACGCCGGTCGAAACGAAGCGCACCACGTCGCCGATCACATAACGGCAGAGCCCGGCCGGTGTCGTCAGCAACAGCACGTAGTCGATGTCCGGCTTCACGCCCTCGAGCGGCACCGCCGCCGGGCCCAGGCGATCCCGCGCCGCCTCGTCGTACCGTGCCAGGGGCAGGAATTCGTAGAACAGTCCGACCCCGGTCATCAGGCGCAGGCCGGCCGTGCTGTCAGTGTCCTGGGTGGCGATGAAACCCTCGGACGCCGGGTAAACCTCGTGGAAGTTCACCGTCGGTCCCAACGCCCCGCGCAGTTCCCCGAGAAACGGCCCGACCGGCACGCCGCCGTGCACGAAGCACTGCAGATTGGGCCACAATTCCTGCAGGTGGCGGATGGTCCGGCCGGCGCTGGCGGCCCGGAACCGCAACGCCTCGGCCAGCACGAGCACCCAGCTTGGAATTCCCGCCAGCAGGGTGATATCGCGCGACCAGGTCCGCCCGGCAATCGCCGCGACCTTGGCCGGCCAGTCGCTCATCCGGGCGATCTCGCGCCCCGGCTCGTACAGGATCTTTTCCACCCAGCGCGGCAGATGGCGCGCGGTGATGCCGCTCAAATCGCCCGCATACGCCGGCTCCGCGCCGGCGCGCTCCGGCACCGGCGTCAGGGCCGACGAACCGCCCAGGAACAGATGCCGGCCCAGAAACACATCCGCCCGCCCGGTGCGCGCCGTGTAGTAAAAGAGCGAATCCAGCCCGGCGCGCCGGAAATGCTTCAGCAATTCCGGCGTCACCGGCAGGTATTTCGTGCGACCGGCCGTCGTGCCGGACGACACGGCGAAATAGGTGCAGCGCCCGGGCCAGAGCACATCCGGCTCGCCACGCTTCATCCGCTCGATGTCCGGCGCGAAATCCTCGTAGGTGCGCAGGGGCACACGGCGCTGGAACTGCGTGTAATTCATCCCGGCTTCGAGGCCCGCGGCGCGTCCACCCTTCGTGGCGGCGAGCCGCGGCATGAGCTGCGCGAACACCTCATGCTGTTCGTCATGTCCCGCCCCGCTCCGTCGCAACCGCCGGCGGACGCGCGCCGTAAGTCCTGTGGCGGCGGCCTTGATCAGGAAATCGCGGGGCGTGGTCATGGGAAGGTCCCAGAAGGGACGAGACTTTCCGGGGTGGAGCGCGTTGACCCCAACGCGCTTCCGGACGCCGTGCACAATCCAGCGCGTTGGGGGCAACGCGCTCCACCTTTCAGAATTTTCTCCGTACCCGGCAGCATGCAAGCCCGGATCATGGCTCACGCCGCCAGTCGCTCGCGCTGGGTCCGGATCCGGCGGTAAAACCCGGCCAGGACCGGCAGGAAGTTGGTGCAGTGAAAAATCAACGAGGCATGCTGCACCGGCGCGCCCTTCTGGTTGCACACCATCCGGCAATCGCTCCGCGGAAAGTATGCGCGGTGCGCCGCGGCGAAGGCCCGTCGCGTGGGCGAGCCCTCGGCGATCACGGCTTCCTCCTTTTCCGAGTAGAGAACGAGCGTGGGTGCCTCGCACAACGGCAGCACCTCCAGCTGAAAATAGGCGCTGGGCGGCACCATCCGTTTCAGCGATTGCACGCGTTCGCACGCACCGGCGAAATCGATTCCCTGGATCGTCCCCAACACGGCGGAGCGCAGTTGCTGCAGTTCGCCCGCCGTCATCAGCCCCTTGAGGGCCGAGCGATTCTGCGCCCCGGCCTCGAACATCTTGGAAAAGATCGCCCGCGATTTATCGACCAGCCGCGGATCGACCGCGCCGCCGGCCTCCAGGTAGGGCTTGATCGCGCGGCCCAGCAACGTCGTGGGCTTGGCGCCGGCCTCCGGCAGCAGATCCTCGACGCAGGCCACCGGGCTGATCAGCACCACGCCGCGCAACGCCGGCGAACCGCCGTCCACACGATGCCGTCGCAGCCACTCGAGCAGCAGGCCCGCGCCGAAGCTCACGGCGAAGATCACCGGCGCCTGGCCGTAGCGCAACGCGAGTTCCTCGACCAGATCGTCGAGCTGGGCGAACAGCAGCTCCAGGTGAAAACCGTGCCGCGGATAATTCACGCAGTAGAGACTGCCTTGTCGCCGCAGGTAGTCGCGCATCAGGAACACCGCCTCGCTCGCGTCCGGCACGAAACCGCCGAGCACGATGGTCGGCACCGGCCCCCGGCTGAAGTCGCGGATGATCGTCGCCAGTTGGTGGGGCCCCGCCTGCCCGCCGGCCAGCACGGCATCCTGCCGCTGGCAGATGGTGGGTACGAAGGGCGGGACGGAGGGCGCCGGCCGCAGTTGGTGGCTGGCGGTACGCAGAAGCGTGCGGATGGCCGGGGGCGCCGTAAAGCGGTCCAGCTGCACCCACCATGATTGGACGGGGGAAAACGTCAGTGAGGGCATCATATTTTGCGGCCTTCACGGTCTTCGTCCGGAAATATCCGACGCAAAAGCAAAGCGGCGCCGTCACCCAAAAATCACCGGCACGCCACGTGATCGTAACGCAACGGTCCGCGATCGTGCGGAATTCCGGAACGGAGTCATCCGACGGATTTACCTCGGATCGCACGGATGCTCACGGACGGACGGTCCGATGATCCGTGCTCATGGGTGAAATCCGTGGCCGGCCTTTTCCAAAATTCGTTCGCTTTCCGGCCGCGGCCGGAAAGATGCGGGCTAACGTTCCAGGGCGCGGCGCACCCGGAGCAGGAGCGCCGGATTCTCCAACCGCGGCCAGACTCTCGCGAGCTTCGCCACGGCACTCTGGTGACTGCGCTTCAGCTGCGACATCAGCAGCCGGGGCGGAGTCGGCCCCTCGTGCTGAATCCGCGCCAACGTCAGCGACGTGTCGCGGATGTCGCCCAGGACCCGTTCGACCGCATGGGTGCGGTTGCGCAGCCGGTCGATGGCCGGCCCGAGCACCGGGCGGAAACAAAGGCTGAGATAACGGACCCGCCGCAACGCGATGCGCAACCGGTGCAGTTTTTCGGGTGACCGGGCGTGCCGCAGCTCCGCCAGACGCATCGCCCGGCGCAGCTGTTTCGCCAGCACGCTCCCGGCGAGCGACTCGATCGGAACCGCCGGCACCCGCCCGATCTCCCGCGGCAACTCGATCCGGAGCAACCGGCCGAACCGGGTGCGGAGCGAAGTGAAGGCCGAGCCGCTGAGATGGCGGCGCACCGTGGCCTGCTGCAGCCGCCGCAAGGCCTGCTGATGGCTGGTGAACTTTTGCCAGTTGCGATTGCCGGCCAACCGCAATCTGACCGGGCCGTTCGTGAGAAAAGCGATCCAGACATCGAGATCGCGCGCCAGGCCGAGCGCGCGGTTGAGGCGACGCAGATCGCTGTCGAGCCGGCGCGCGGAAGCAAGCGCGATCGACCTGCGGAACCCGCGCAATACGGTGCGCGCTTTGCGAATCGCGATACGAATCTCGTGCAGGGCCTCGTCGTTCTCATACCGCAACGCTCCTTCCAGATTCATGACGATGGTGCGGTAGTGCACGAACAGCAGCCGCCGCACCGCCTCGCGGGCGCCCATTCCCCGGGTCAACAGCCCCGCCGCGCGGCGCGACCGACCCCCGACCAAAACCCACCGGAGATCCTGGGAAAATACATCGCGCCACAAGTCCGACCGCCGGGCGGCGATCTTAACGCTCGACGGAAACAGGCCGCAACGGACCCGGACCCGTACACCGCCGTCGCGCGGTACGACTCCGACGATGGTAGCCTCCCGCAGGTGGCAGTAATCCAGCCCGTCGGCGATCCGCAGATAGGCGGCCAGGCGCAGAGCGCGGAGCGATTCCAGCGGGCGGCCGGCCGGCGAATGCGCCGACCGGTTCCGGCTCTGGGGCGAATGCAGCCAGATGGCGGCGGCGATGTCGCGCCGTTGCGCGGGGGTGAAACCCGCGAGTCCCTCCCGGAGCACGATTTCCTGCCCGATTCGCGCATGGTGTCGAGGGTCCACGCCATAGCCGAGATCGTGCAGCCGGCATGCCGCGTCCAACAACGGACGGTCGTCCGCCGGCGCCGCGACCAGCCGGTGCGTGGCGTCGAACAGCGCCAGGGCCAGGGCGGCGACCTGGTCCGTGTGAGCACCTTCCACGCGATATATTGCGCCCAACTCCGCCACCGAACTCCGGCCCCGGAGATTTCGGGACAATGACTCCGGCTTTACCTTCTGATCGGAAGGTTGCGAGGCAAATGACATGGCTGGTATCAGCCAAGTATAGCCCGAAATCCGATTTAGCCAAAGCATTATCCGATTCCCCCGGTGTCGAGGGCGGACCACCCTATCAGGCCAGGATCACCCGCTGACCAAAATCAGGTTGGCGTACTGCGTGGTGTCACCGGTGCGAATCAACCCGATGGCCGAGGGAACGCGTTTCTTGAACT
>DATJPQ010000276.1:0-6693 GCA_035506315.1 Opitutaceae bacterium | reverse complement strand
TACCGGCATCACCGTGCTCGAAGCCATCGAACACATTAACCGCGAGCTCGGCACGCTCACCGTGATCATCACGCACAACGCCACCATCGCCGACATGGCCGACCGCGTCTTCACGCTCTCCGACGGCCGCATCGTCAACGTCCGCACCAATGCCCGCCGCGCCTCCGTCGGCAGCCTGGCCTGGTGAACGCAGAGACCAGACCTAGACGTCAGAAGTCAGATGCCAGATATCAGACCGCCCCCTTCAACCTCGGCCCGCCATTTTCACCTCCGACCGCCACCCTCCGACCTCTGGCTTCTAACCTCTGATATCTGACTTCTGGCTTCTCCTTTCCGCTTTCCGGTATCCGCCTTCCGCTTTTCATCAATGACCCGCCTCGACCTCAAGCTCTTCCGCGACCTCCGCGCCATCAAGTCGCAGGCGTTGGCGGTCGCGCTGGTGATGGCGTGCGGATTGGCGATGATGATCATGTCGCGCAGCCTCATCCTTTCGTTGGAGACGGCGCGCGACGACTACTATCGCGACTACCGGTTCGCCCAGGTGTTCGCCCGGCTGAAACGCGCACCCAATTCGCTGCGCGAGGAGCTGGCCAAGATTCCCGGCGTCGGTACCGTGCAGACCGGTATCTCCATGTTGGTGACGCTCGATCTGCCCGGCATGGACGAGCCGGCAATGGGCATGATCAATTCCCTGCCCGAGCACGGCGAACTGCAGCTCAATCGCGTCTATCTGCGCCAGGGCCGCATGCTCGTCGGTCCGGCCGAGCACGATGAGGTGCTCGTCAGCGAGGCGTTCGCCGAGGCGCACGGCCTGCAGCCGGGCGCTCACATCGCCGCCATTCTCTACGGCCGCAAGCAGACCTTCCGCATCGCCGGTATTGTGCTCTCGCCCGAGTATGTCTTCGAGGCCCTGCCCGGCGCGGCCCTGCCCGACAACCGCTCCTTCGGCGTCTTCTGGATGCCCTACAAGGAACTCGCCACCGCCATCGAACTCTACGGCGCGTTCAACAAGGTGGAGATCACCCTCGCGCCCGGCGCTTCGGAACGGGCGGTGATTGCCGCCGTCGACCGGATGCTTGAGCCCTACGGCGGCCGCGGTGCCTTTGCCCGCAAGGACCACCCGTCGCACACCCGCCTGGCCGACGAGATCCGTACGCTCACCGTGCTTTCGATCGGCTTCCCGCTGGTGTTCCTCAGCGTGGCCGCCTTCATGGTCAGTTCGGTGATGAGCCGCCAGATCACGATGCAGCGCGAGCAGATCGCCATCCTGAAGGCGTTCGGTTTCAGCAACCGGCAGATCGGCTGGCATTATCTCAAGTTCGCGCTCGTCATCGTCGTCGTCGGCACCGGCCTTGGCACGCTCGGCGGCATCTTCCTCGGCCATCGCCTGGTCGGGATGTATCATTTGTACTACCGCTTTCCCGCGCTCGACTTCCTCCTCGCCACGCGTGTGGTCTTCGCGGCCGGTGGCGTGAGTGCGCTTGCCGCCTTTGTCGGCGTCTGGGGCGCGGTCCGCACCGCCGTGCGGCTGTCGCCCGCCCAGGCCATGCGGCCGGAGCCGCCGGCGACGTTCCGGCCTGCGCTCCTCGAACGCACTCCGTTCGGCCGGCGTTTCTCGGCGTCGTTTCGCATGGCCCTGCGCAATATCGAGCGCCGCCCCCTTCGCGCCGTGCTCACCGCCCTCGCGCTCGCCCTGGCCACCGGCATTCTCATCGTGCCGAATGCCATTGGCGACGGCATCGACTACGTGCTCGATTACCAGTGGGACTTGATCCAGCGGCACACCGTCATGGTGTCGCTCATCGAGCCCGGCCCGCCGCGCGCGCTGGCCGATTTTCGCAGTCTGCCGGGCGTGATCCGGGCCGAGCCGTTTCGCGGCGCGGCGGTGGAATTTCGCTTCGGCAACCGCTCGCGCCTTATCAATGTCATCGGTCTGCCGGCCGACGCTACACTGGACCGGGTGCTCGACAGCCGCGGACACCAGATTGTGCTGCCGCCGCGTGGTCTGGTAATTTCCGCCAAGCTCGGCGAGGTGCTCGGCCTCAAACCCGGCGATGGCGTTGTCATGCGCGTGCTCGAGGGCCGGCGCCCGGAACTGGTCGTGCCCGTGGCGGCGTTCTGCGACGACTTTGCTGGCGTCATCGCCTACATGGATCTCGACGCCCTCAATCACCTTCTCGGTGAGGGCGACCGTATCAGCGGTGCCTACCTGTCGGTCGCGGGCGGCCGGTGGCGCGATTTTCTCCATGCCACCAAGGAAACGCCGCAGGCGCGCAGCGTCGTCATCAAGGCCGCCATGCGGGCGAGCTTCCGCAAGACCACCGAACAGACCATCGGACTTCTTCGTACGATCTACTCTGTATTCGCAACCGTCGTCGCCTTCGGCATCGTGTACAACAGCGCCCGGATTGCCCTCTCCGAGCGGCAGCGCGAACTGGCCACGCTGCGCGTGATCGGCTTCACCCGTGGCGAGGTTGGCGCGGTGCTCGTCGGCGAATTGGTGCTTCTCACCTTGGTGGCGCTGCCGTTCGGCCTCTTGCTGGGCTCGGGCTTCGCCGCCGGCATCGTCACGAGCATCAATACCGAGTTCGTCCGTCTGCCGCTCATTTTCACCGCGGCCAATTACGCCTACGCGGTGGCGGTCGTCGCCCTCGCGTCGGTCTTGTCGGCCGTCATCGCGTGCCGTTATCTCAACCGACTCGATCTCGTCGGCGCACTCAAGGCCGCCGAGTAATTCTCCATCAATTTCCCGTCCATGAACCAGCCCCTTCCTCCGTCCGCTTCCTCTCCTGTCGCCCGCAGTGCCGCTCCGGCCGGCTCCGGTCCGCGCCGCTGGCAGCGCCGTTTGCCCTGGATTGGTGGCGCCGTCCTTTTGGTGCTCATCGTGATCGGGCTTTGGCCCAAGCCGGTGCTGGTGGAGTCCGCCGCCGTCACCCGCGGCGGTCTGCGGGTCACGGTCGACGACCAGGGCCAGACTCGCGTGAAGAACCGCTATGTCGTCTCCACTCCGGTCGCCGGCCAGTTGCAACGAATCGACTGGAAAGCCGGCGCGCCCGTCGTGGCGGGCCAGACGGTGCTCGCCGTTCTTGAAACCGGCGGCGCCGACCTGCTCGACGCGCGTGGCCAGGCCCAGGCCGAGGCCCGCGTCCGCGGCGCCGAGTCGGCCCGCGACATGGCCGCCGCCCGCCGCGAAGCCGCCCGGGCCACGGCCGCGCTCGCCCAGACCGATTTCGAGCGCATGACGCAGCTTCATCGGCAAAAGGCGATCTCGCAGCAGGAATTCGACGCTGCGACGCTGCGACAACGTGTCGCCGCCGAGGACGCCCGCGCGGCCGAGTTCGCCTTTCAGGTCGCGGAGTTTGAGCTGGCGCAGGCGCGTGCGCTCTTGTTGCGCGGCACGGCGCCGCGCCCGACCGGCAGCAACGCCACGGAGGAACCGCCGATCATCATCACCTCGCCCGTCAACGGCAGCATCCTGCGCGTTTTCCAGGAGAGCGCGCGTGTCGTGCCGGGCGGCTTCCCGCTGATGGAGGTCGGCGACTCTACCGATCTTGAGGTGCGCATCGAACTGCTCTCGCGCGACGGCGTGCAGGTGCGGCCCGGCGCGCGTGTCTTCCTGGAACAATGGGGTGGCGCGCAACCGCTCGAGGCGCGCGTGCGGCTGGTGGAGCCGTCGGCATTCACCAAGATCTCGGCGCTCGGCGTCGAAGAGCAGCGCGTTTACGTTGTCGCCGATTTCACCGATCCCGTCGAAAAACGGCCGACGCTCGGCGACAGCTATCGCGTCGAGGCCCGCGTGGTCGTCTGGGAGGGCGCCAACGTGCTGAAGGTTCCCGCCGGCGCACTTTTCCAGCGTGGCGATACGTGGCAGACCTATATGCTCGACGGCGGCACGGCCCGGCTGCGCACCGTCAAGGCCGGCCATACCAACGGCCTCGAAACCGAAATTGTCGACGGTCTGCGCGAAGGCGACCGGGTGATCGTTTACCCCGGCGACAAAATCGCCGACGGCGTCCGCGCCCGCCCGATGGTCGTAAGCCCGCGCTAGCCCTCGCTCCGCTCCGTCCCCTCCCTCCAAAAATACGCCCGGATCCAATATTACGTATTACGTAACATTCCCTCTGAGAACCGGCAGAATTATGGGCGGCGACTTAAGGGCGGCCGCCCTCGGCAGGAAAATCCAAATCTAAAAGTTCCTGCATTGTCCCGGATTCCTCCGCGGCCTCTGCGGCCTTCTGTAAAATTCATGGTGCTTAAACACCAATGGACACAAAGGGACGCGGAGAAACGAACCCGGGTGCGGAACCGGGCGTATTTTAATGCCGTTCCCACTGCTTCCGAACTTCAGCCGAATCTGTGTACATCGGTGTTCATCTGCGGTTCAATTCCGGCTTCAGAAAGAATCGGCCCGCCTACGGAAACAGCCATTCGTGCCGCCACCCTTCGCCTTCGCGGGTGAAACGCTGCCGATCGTGGTGCCGGAACGGACGCTGATGCCAGAATTCGATCACGTCCGGCGTGACGCGGTAGCCCGACCAATACGGCGGCCGGGGCACGGCGCCCACGGGAAATCGCAGCGCAACCGCCGCCACCGCCTGCTCGAGGACAAAGCGGCCCGCGATGGGCTGGGTCTGGCGGGATGCCCACGCCCCGAGCTGGCTCAGCCGCGGACGGGTGGCAAAGTAGGCATCGGCCTCGGCGTCGCTCACCGGCCCCACCCGGCCCTCGATGCGCACCTGGCGCTCGAGCACCGCCCAGTGAAAACAAAGCGCGGCCCGCGGATTGTGGCGCAGGTCGTCGGCTTTGGGGCTTTCGAGGTTGGTGTAGAAAACGAAACCGCGCGCGTCGACGTGCTTGAGCAGCACCATGCGCACGGCGGGCCGGCCCTGCAGATCGGCGGTGGCCAGCGACATGGCGGTGGGGTCGCTCTTCTCGCGGTCGCGAGCGTCGGCAAACCATTCCTGGAAAAACGCGATGGGATCTTGGACGGGCATAGGTATGTACTCAACGGCACACGGCGGCCGGACCGGGACGCGTGACAGGGCGAACGTTGCGCGCGGTTGGGCGGCACGCCAAGCGGATTTGATTTTGCGTTTGGCGACCGGGTGCGTTGCCTCACGGAGAAATGTCGAAGCATCGCGACACGATTGCCGCCCTGGGCACCCCGATGGGCACCGCCGCCCTCGCCCTCGTGCGTGTCAGCGGACCGGATACACTCCGGCTGGTGCGCGAGATTTTCGGGACGCCACCGGAGCCACGCTTCGCCCTACATGCCGACTACCGGGACCGGGCCGGCGCGCTGGTGGACGACGTGATGGTTGCGCGATTTGTTGCGCCCCAATCATATACCGGAGAGGACACATTTGAGGTGACGTGCCACGGGAATCCGTTCATCGCCCAGAAAATTTTGGAGGACTTGTTCACCCGCGGATGCCGGCCGGCAGAGCCGGGTGAGTTCACCCAACGAGCCTTCCTGAACGGGCGGATGGACCTGAGCCAGGCCGAGGCGGTGATGGATCTGATTCATGCCCGCAGCGAGCGCGCGCTGGAGGCTGCCAACCAAATGCTCCGTGGCGCCCTCGGGCACAAAATGACCGGACTGATCGACGATTTGCTGGGGGCGATCGCCCGCATCGAGGCGTATATCGACTTCCCCGACGAAGATCTGCCGACGGAGGACCGCCGGATCGTGCGGGAAACCGTCGAGCGGGTCCTGCAGGGCACGGGACAACTCCTCGCGACCAGCCACTACGGGGAAATCCTCCGGGAAGGCATCAAGACGGTGATCGTGGGTGCGCCCAACGTGGGGAAAAGCTCCCTCTTGAACCGGCTGTTGGGCCGCGACCGGGCGATTGTCAGCCCGGAGCCGGGCACGACCCGCGATTTCATCGAGGAGCAAGTGCTGGCCGGCATGCATTGCTTGCGGCTCATCGACACCGCGGGGCTGAGCGCTACTCCGCAACCGCTGGAAAAGCTGGGCCAGGAGAAAACGCGGGAGCGCGTGGCCGAGGCCGATCTGTTTCTGTTCGTGCTGGATGCCACTCTGCCCGCCCCCGCGTTTGATCACGATCTGTTGCAGCGCATGACGGCCGATAACACGGTCGTGGTGATCAATAAGTGCGATTTACTCCACGGCATGGATTCCAAGGCCCAACCGCCCGCGGGACTGCCGACCGTGAAACTCTCAGCCCTTACCGGCAATGGCATCGACGCTTTGCATGCGGAGATTGAGCGGCTGGCGGACCGGTTTCAGGTCCGGATCGGCAGCGAACTGATCGCCATCAATGCCCGCCATGCCCACGCGCTGGAACGCGCCAAGGCGGGCCTGTCCGATGCCTTGAGAAAACTAGCTGCCGGCAACCAGACAGAACTGCTCGCCAGCGATCTGCGTGGAGCTCTCGACGCACTCGGCGAAATATCCGGCAAGGTGGACAACGAGCGTATGCTCGACCAATTGTTCGCCACGTTTTGTATCGGGAAATAATCACTCTTATCGTTTTTTAACAACGTGTTAACAAAATGTCTAAGCTGATTATGTGACCTGAGATTCGGCAGAAAAAGTAACTACTAATGAACACTAATTGACACTGATGAACGAAATGGCTGAGAAAACATCTCTAGCTCATTTATTAGTGAAAATTAGTGTGCATTAGTGGTTAATCGCCAGGTTCTTAATCTAATGATATATAATAC
>DATJPQ010000275.1:0-16908 GCA_035506315.1 Opitutaceae bacterium | reverse complement strand
TGAAGCGCTCGGCGCCCTCGTTACCGACGATGTACGGGATGCCTGGGGGGAAGCGGTCGTCGCGGGGCGGGAGATCAGGATTGACGATCGACGAGGAGGCGGCGGTGGAATTCATCCTTGGCAGGCAAGAAATGCAGGCACGACGACTTCGCGAGTAAATATCCGCGGCTCCCGCCACGTTGCTTCCAGCCATTTCACCAACGGTGGACGTGGCAGACGGGGCATTGACCACGGTTGCCGGCGCGGATTTTCCTGGTTTTTGGGTCGCAGCAATGGATGAAACGGACAGCGTGCGGGGTACGTCTTGCGACGGAATCCAATGATCACTCGTCCCGGCTTGCTGCTCTCGGTTCTTTTGCTGACCCTGGCCGGTTCCAGCCGGGCCATGACACCGGTGGAGCGGCGCGACTACCTGGGAAAACTGCAGCAAATCCTGCCGGAGGTCCCGGATTGGACGAAGTGGCAGCAGCGCACCGGCGAACTGCCGCCCGACTTCGACGCCCTGCCCAAATGCAACAACCTGCCCGATCCGCTGCGTTTCCTCGACGGCCGGCCGGTGGTGACGCCGGCCGACTGGGATGCCCGGCGCAGTGAGATCCGCCGGCTCTTTGAACGCTACATCTCCGGCACCTTTCCGCCGAAGCCGAAGCTCGACCGCGTCGTGGTGCTCGACGAAACGAGAGGCGAGGGCTGCTTCACGCGCAACGTACGGCTCGAGTTCGGCCCGCAAAGCCGCGGCACCTTGCGTGTGCGCGTCACGATTCCCGACGGTCCGGGTCCGCGGCCGGTGCTGCTCTGCCCCAATCTCGGCGGCTGGGCGCCGGCCCTCGTCCGGCGCGGCTACATTGCGGCCGGTTATGCGGGCAACGATTTCATGGACGACACTGCACCACTCGCGGAGCTTTATCCGGAGTACGATTTTGCCGTGCTGCCGCGCCGGGCCTGGGCGGCACAACTGGCGGTCGATTACCTCGAAACGCTGCCGCAGGTGGACTCCCGGCGCATTGCGATCACCGGCTACTCGCGCGATGGCAAGATGGCAACGATGGCCGCGGCGCTCGACGAACGCATCGCGGCCGTCATTGCCGGCAGCACCGGAGTGGGCGGTGTGCTGGCGTGGCGGCAGGGCAGCGAGCGCAACCAGGGCGAGAGCATCGAATCGACCACCAAGATGTTTCCCGCGTGGTTCCATCCGCGTCTGCGTTATTTTGCCGGCCGCGAGGACCGGCTGCCCGTCGATGCCAACCTGCTGGTCGCCCTGCTCGCACCCCGCGCCTGCCTGATCGAGTACGGGCTGAACGACGAGGTTTCGAATCCTTGGGGGAGCGAACAAACCTTGCGTGCCGTGCTGCCGGTCTACCGGTTGCTGGGCCAGCCCGACGATCGGCTGGGTCTGTTGTGCGTCCCGGGTTTTCATGGGGCCAACGACACCGAGGCCTGCCTCGACTGGCTGGACTATCAGTTCGGCCGGTCAACCCGACCGTGGGTCAACCGCTTCCTGTTTCCCTGGGATTTCGATGCGTGGCGCAAACGCACGCAGGAATCGGTAGACCTCGCACGATTCCCGACGGTGATTGCGGGTGATCTCCCGGCCGCCTTCGCGAGTGTTGCGGGCCCGGCCGCAGACTGGTCCAAGCCAACTGCCGTGGTCCGCCAATCCATCGCCTGGCTGCTCGGGGACGGTCCCATTGCGGTGCCGCCGACCATCGGTGGCGCGCCGGTTTTCCCCGGATTCGGACCCCGCGGACCGCAGCCTGGGCCGACCGCAGCGCCCCGGGCCAACCCGGGCCAGCTTGCACCGGATGTACCGGCTTGGGTTATCAGCCGCGGCGGGGAGGAATTTGGCTGGCTCGAACCGGAGAAGAATCATGTCGAGTCGCGCCGGATTCGCTTTGGTTACAATGTCACTGGCGACCTTTTCTATCCGGCGGGGACGCCCGAGGGTGCGCGACTGCCGGCCGTCGTCTGGCTGCACGGCGACAGTTATCCGCTCGGCTACATGTGGGTATACCGGCGCGATCTGCATCCGATCCTCGCCCTGGTGCGGGCCGGCTACGCCGTGCTTGCATTCGATCAGTGCGGCTTCGGCAGCCGGATGGACGAGTCTGCGCCGTTCTACCACCGGTATCCGCATGGGTCGCAATTCGGCCGGCTGGTCGAGGACGCACGAGCGGCGGTCGGCGCGCTCGCGGCTGAGCCGCTGGTCGATCCCGACCGAATCTGGCTCTTCGGCTACACGCTCGGCGGCGCTGTCGCCACGCACACCGCCGCGCTCGACGCCAGGGTGAGGGGAGTGGTGTCGATTTGCGGCTGGACGCCGCTGCGCACCGACACGGCGGCGCGCGGCACCGGTGGGGTAGTGCGATTCAGCCTCGAACGCGGTCTACTGCCGCGGCTCGGTTTCTTTGTCGGACACGAGGCGCAGCTTCCTTACGATTACGACGACCTGCTCGCCACGATCGCGCCGCGTCCGGTGCTCGTGGTCCAGCCGCAGCTCGATCGCGGTGCGACGCCCGCGGATGTCCATGCCGCCGTCGCGCGGGCGGACCGAATCTACGCGGCCCGCGGCGCCGCCGGCCGGCTCGGACTGTTCGAACCGTGGGACTACGCACGTTTTCCGACCGCGACCCAGGATAAAGTCATCCAGTGGATGACGACCCAATTGCCTCCGCCCCCGGCGGCGGCTGCGAAGGAGAAAATTCCATGAAACCATGTCGTTTGCCTCTGTCTCTCGGGCTCAAGCTCGGCCTGCTGGCCGGTACACTAGTTTTGTCCGTTGGTCGCGCCGAACCCGCCGCCGCACCCGTCACCGTCACGGAGGACGCGGCGCTCTACACGCTCGACAACGGCATCGTGCGCGCCTGCGTCGCCAAGGTTTCCGGGGACCTCGTCTCGCTGCGTTATAAAAACACGGAGATGCTTGCGACGTTTCTGACGCCCGACGGCCGGCCCGATTTGCAGCGCGATCCGCCCGGCGCCAATCCCAACGGCCTCAACCGCGGCATGACCGACCACCAGTACGGTTTCTGGTCGCACGACGCAATGGGGCCTCGCGGCACCGGGGAGGCGATCGCCCGTATCACCATCGACCCGCAAGCGAATGGCGGCGTGCGCGGCGAGGTCTCGGTAAAGGGAATTTCGAAAGGCCGCAAAATGGGCACCGGTCCCGGCGCCAGTCCGCAGGGCCAGTTTGCCGCCGACATCGAGATCCGCTGGGCGCTCGGTCGCGGCGAGGCGGGTGTCTACACCTATTGCCAGTTCGAGCATCCCGCGGACTATCCGACCACTTCGCTCGGTGAGGCGCGTTTTTGCGCGAAGCTCGCGCCCTTCTTCGACTGGCTGAGTGTGGCGCAGGACCCGCACCATTTTAAGCTGTATCCGAAGGAACTGCGCGAGGGCGACAAATACGTGTACACCGTGCCGCAGACGGACAACCCCGCCTTCGGTTGGTCGAGCACGACGAACCACGTCGGCTTCTGGTGCCTCAACGCCTCGATGGAATACATGAGCGGCGGCCCGACGAAGGTGGAGTTCGAGGGCCATCGCGACACCAACGCGATCGCCGCCCCGTGTGTGCTGAATTACTGGCGCAGCAGCCATTATGGCGGAGCGGTCGTCGACGTCGCGGCGGGCGAGCATTGGACCAGGGTGGTCGGACCGTTCATGCTTTACGTGAACGCCGGTGCGGACCCCCAGGCCATGTACGACGACGCCAAGGCGCAGCAAAAGAAGCAGGCCGCGGCGTGGCCGTACGACTGGGTGGCTGGTGTCGATTACCCGCGTTCGGCCGAGCGAGCGACGGTGCGTGGCCAACTGGCAATCACCGATCCGCTCGCGCCGGGCGGCGCGAAGATGACCAATGTTCGCATCGGTCTCACCGCCGCGGCGTGGACGTCGCCGATGCCGGTGGGGCCCGGCGGAAACCCGCGGATCGTCGACTGGCAGCAGGACGCAAAGAATTACCAGTTCTGGACGCGCGCCACGGATGACGGCCGCTTCGAACTCGCGAATGTCCGACCGGGCACCTACGCGCTGCACGCCTTCGCTGATGGCGTGCTCGGTGAATTCACGCAGGCCGATGTCACCATCGCGTCCGGCAAGATCGATCTTGGCCGGATCGTCTGGGTGCCCGTGCGCCACGGCCGGCAGCTCTGGGATATCGGCATCCCGAACCGCAATGGCTCGGAGCTGTACAAGAGCGAAGCGTATTGGGAGCCGCAGATTCCGCTCGATTATGCGAAGCTTTTCCCGAACGACGTGAACTTCATCGTTGGGAAAAGCGATTACCGCAAGGACTGGTTCTTCCAACAAGTGCCGCACAACGAGAATCCGGAGGCCAAGCCGGAGCCGTTCTACGGCATCCGCGCCGTGGGGCGCGCCACGCCCTTCGCCGTGACGTTCGATCTCGCTGCGGCGCCGCGCGGTCGCGCCACCCTCCGGCTCGCCCTTTGCGGCACGGCCACACGCCAGCTCGAAGTGACCTTGAATGAACGTCCGGCCGGCACGATCACGCTTCCGATGGGCGACAGCGCGATCGCCCGCCACGGCCGGCAGGGGCTCTGGTACGAACGCGAGCTGGCTTTCGATGCGGCGATGCTCCAGCCGGGCGCCAACGTACTGAAGATCATCGTACCTGCCGGCCCGATCAACAACGGCATCCTCTACGATTACGTCCGGCTCGAACTTGACGAGGCGGTTCCGCCGGCCGCGGCGGCACCGAGGTGAAAGTGAGAGTGAGGGTGAACGGGATCTGACCCCGGTCCTCCATTCCCATTCCCTGATATCGCCGTGATCCTGCGACTGCACGCACTGCAAAGTTCCGACTGCCTCCCATGAATATCCGTTTCCCGACGCGCGATTATTCGCGACCCGCGCTCCGGCTTTGGGCCTGGATCGCAGCTGCTTTCAGCATGACATGCGCAGCGTTCGCTGCCGACACGCCGACGAGCTTCAAGTTTGCTTTCAACCCGGGTGCGGTTGCTCCCGGCTTCACCGCGGTTTCCGCGGACAACGTTTATAGCGCAGAGCGCGGCTACGGCTTCGAACCTGGCGTCGTGGTGCAGGGTGTCAATCGCGACGGTGATCCGCTCCGCGGAGGCTTCGTCACCAGCGACCGGCCCTTCCGGTTTTCCGTCGCTGTGCCCGAGGGCAACTATCGCGTGACCGTCACGCTCGGCGATGCGCAGGGCGCTTCGATCGCCACGGTCAAGGCCGAGACGCGCCGGCTCATGCTCGAGCGCATCCGCACCGTGCCCGGCGAGTTTGCCACCCGCTCCTTCCTCGTCAACGTGCGCACGCCCCAGATGCCGCCGGGCAATCCGCTCAAGTTGAACTCCCGCGAGTGGAATGCCCAGACGGGCAACGCCGTCACCGCGACCTGGGACGACAAGCTCACGCTTCAGTTCAGTGATGAGCGTCCCTGCTTGTGCGCCGTGGAGATCGAGAAGGCGAACGATGCGATCACGGTATTCCTGATTGGCGATTCAACCGTTACCGACCAGGCGGCCGAGCCCTATGACTCCTGGGGGCAGATGCTGCCGCGGTGGTTCCGGCCGCCGGTGGTCGTCGCCAATCACGCCGAATCCGGCGAAACATTGCAGGCGTTCCGCAGCCAGCACCGGTGGGACAAGGTCATGCTGGTGTTGCAGCCGGGCGATTACGTATTCCTGCAGTTCGGCCACAACGACCTCAATAAAAAGGGTCACGACGGCATCTGGCCGCGCGACGATACACTGGGCGACTGGGTGAACACCTACGCCGAGGCCAATACCGACTACCAGTGGCTGCTCGCCGCCTACGCCGTCGAGGTGAAGCGACGCGGCGGCATTCCTGTCATCGTCTCACCGATGACCAAGATCGACATTCGCACCGGTGAGTTGAACACCGCCGGGCTGGGTGATTACCCGGCCGCGGCCGTGGCGGCGGCAAAACTGGCCGGCTGCGCCTGCATCGATTTGAACGCGATGGGCGTCGCGCTCGTCCGGGCGCTCGGGCCGCAGCGTGCGCCTAAGGCCTACGTCGACGGCCTGCACTCCAACGCCTACGGCGCCTACCTGTTCGCGCGCTGCGTCACCGCGGGCATCCGGCAGGCCGGGCTCGATCTCGCCCAATACCTGGTGGACGACGCGGGTACCTTCGACCCCGCGCATCCAGAACCGCTGCCCGGGAATTTCGCACTGCCGCTCGAGCCGCGTCCACCGTGGCCACCGGTTACCCCGGGACGCGGCCTCGCTCCCGCGTCCCGGGGCAATTGACCGTCGGCATTGTTCCCGCACCTTTTCCGTCATACCTGCCATGCGCATTCTCCCGGGTCGTCTTCTCTTCCGCGTCCTTCTCCTCGCCGGCCTGGTCAGCGTGTTGCCGGTCGGCAGCGCCGCCCAGTCCGTCACGCGGCTCGTGCCCGACGGACGGCCGCACCGGTTCGAATTGCACGACCGACAGTTCTTCCTCGATGGCGAACCGACTCTGCTCGTCGCCGGAGAGATGCATTTCGGCCGGGTACTACCCGAGGATTGGGAAGTGCGCCTTGCGCAGGCAAAGGCGATGGGCCTGAACACCGTCAGCTTTTACCTGTTCTGGAACCTGTGCGAGCCGCAGGAGGGCAAGTTCGACTTCACCGGAACGACCGATGTCCGCCGGATGTTGCAGCTCTGTCAGAAACACGGGTTGTGGGCGATCCTGCGGCCCGGGCCGTACTGCTGCGCCGAAGTCGAGTTCGGCGGACTGCCCTGGTGGACCGTGAAACATCCCGAAGTGAAGGTTCGTACCAACGACCCGGCCTACCTCGCCTGGTGCCGGCGTTACCTCACCGCCCTCGGCCGGCAGGTGGCCGACCTCCAGGTCACCCGCGGAGGCCCCTTGCTCATGGTCCAAATGGAAAACGAATTCGGCATGGTCGGCCGCGGCGACAACAGCCACCTGCGTTCGCTGGAGGGGATTTTCCGCGAGACCGGTTTCGCCGTGCCGCTGTTCACCTGCGATCCGTTCCTGCTGCCCGAACGCGATCCGGCCACGCGGCTGACCGGCGTGCTGCGCGGCCGCAACGGCCTGCGCACGGACCGCGACTATGACCAGACGGTCGCTGCCAACGGTGACCTGCCCGTCTTCGTGCCCGAGCTTTACACCGCCTGGTTCGAAGGTTGGGGGCAGCCGCCGACCACACGCTACACTGCCGTGGAGCAGACCCGGGAGTGGACCAGCTACCTCCTCGATCAGCGCGCCTCGTTTTGTTACTACATGTTTTTCGGCGGCACGACGTACGGGTTCTTCAATGGCTGCAACGAATACCTTCCCGTCCACACTAGCTACGACTACAGCGCGCCGGTCGACGAAGCCGGCCGCACCACGGAGAAATATCGCATCCTGCGCGAGCTGTTGACCGTGCGTCTCCATCTCACCCCGCCGCCGGTCCCGCCCGAGCCCGTAGTCATCGCTCTGCCACCGATAAGCCTGGTGCCGGCACAATCGCTGATCGCCGCGCTGCCGGCGCAACCGACGCGGGTTGCCGCTGAACCCGTCTCGATGGAGGACCTCGACCAGGCCTATGGTTGCATCCTCTACCGAAAAAGATTCTTCGGTCCGCTCCAAGGCACGCTCGAACTCCACGACGCGATGGACTATGCCATCGTGATGATCGATGGCCGCACCGTCGGCCGCGCGTTCCGCGGCTATGGTCCCGATAGTGCCAGGATTGCCCTCGATACCGCCGGTCCCGCGACCCTCGACGTCCTCGTCTACAATCTCGGCCGCATCAGCGTGATCGTCAGCCCCCGCAGCCAGGGCCGCGCACGCAAGGGCCTGATCGGCGGCGCCACCCTCGACGGCCAGCCGTTGCACGATTGGGAAGTGTACTCGCTGCCGCTCGACCATATCGCGGGTCTCGCGCCCGCGCCGACTCCACCGGCGCACACCGGCCCGACGTTCTACCGGGGCACCTTCAACGTTGATCAGCCGGCCGGCACCTTCCTCGATCTGCGCAACTGGAGCTTCGGCGTCGTGTGGGTCAACGGCCACAACCTCGGCCGCTACTGGGATCGCGGCGCGCTCCGCTCGTTGTTTCTCCCGTCGCACTTCCAGCAAAAGGGACCGAACGAGATTGTGGTCCTCGAGCTGCACGATGCCCCCAGGATCGCCGAAATTGCCGGGGCCACGCAGATCATCAACGAACCGGCCGTGCCGTTTCCCGTGCGGCTGGATCGATCTGGCTTCGGTCCGTTTCCGCCACCACCCGCTGCGCCGCCACCGTCTGGCACTCCGCAATAGTGGCAGGGGTTGGCCAGGCGTCTGCCGCGCCGTAACCGGCACGGCTACATTCCGAGCGCAGCCGCCGCGGTTACGCGGCGGAGCCCGGGGCAATTACTGCGTTCAACTCCAGCTGAGGTTTATTGAATTTGCCAGGACCGTTCCGAAGCCGGAGCTGCGCACCGCGGAAGAATTTCCGCCGGCTCATTTGACAGGGCCTCCATTGCGGTTCCCGTAACCAAACGATTAAACAGGCTCGCATCCTACTGGTCCCATTGGGAGGAGAGCCTGGATTGTCTGGATGATTATCTCCAACAACTGAAACAGGGGGAAACCAACATGCCCACGGTAGAAAATAATCCAGTAAAGAATGCCGCTCGAACGCTGAATCTGACCCGCGTCATCACTGCCCCTCGCGAACTCATCTTCCAGTTATGGACCTATCCCCAATATGTCGCCCGGTGGTGGGGTCCGCGCGGATTCACGAATCCTGTCTGCCAGCTTGATGCCCGGCCGGGCGGCGCGATCCATATCGCTATGCGCGGTCCCGACGGCACGGTATATCCAATGACGGGCCGGTATCGCGACGTCGTCGAGCCCGAACGGCTCGTGTTTACCAGCGCGGCGCTCGGCGCGGCCGGCCAGCCGCTCTTCGAGGTGCTGACCACCGTCACCTTCGCTGAGCAGGCCGGCGGGACCGTCCTTACGGTCGAGGCGCATGTCGTCGAGGCGACGGCTGCGGCCGATCCGTACCTCGCAGGTATGGACGCCGGCTGGACCCAAAGCCTGGAACGGCTGGCGACCTATGCAGCGACAGTTGGCGCCAGGGGAAATGCCGGGCAGCCAGAAAACACCTCGGCAATGACCGACCGTGGGATCGTAATTTCGCGGGTGCTGGACGCGCCACGCGAACTCGTGTGGCAGGCCATGAGCGATCCCCAGCACCTCGTGCATTGGTGGGGCCCGCGTGGCTTTAAGACCACCATCGAGCGGTTGGATTTTCGCGCTGGTGGCGTGTGGAAACAAGTCATGCACGGTCCCGATGGAACGAATTACCCGAACAAGAGCATCTACATGGAAATCGTGCCGCAGGAGCGTGTGGTTTATTCACACGGTGGCGGTCGGGAGGGGGGCACTGGCGTGCATTTTGTCGCCACCTGGACCTTGGCGAAACTGGAAGCCGCGCAAACCAGGCTGACCGTCTGCCTGGCGTGCACCTCGGCGGCGGACCGCGACCGGTTGGTCGGGGAATACCGGGCCTTGGAGGGCGGTACGCAAACCCTCGAGCGGCTCGGTGACTACCTTGCGAAAATTCCCGTGGTAGTGGAGAGCACCTTCGACGCGCCGCTGGACGTAGTCTGGCGGGCCCTCACCGACATCGATCAGATGAAGCAGTGGTATATCCCGAATATCGAGTCGTTCAAACCCGAGGTGGGTTTTCGGACCGAGTTCAATGTACGGGAGGACGGCAAGGATTACCCCCACCTGTGGGAAATCACGTCCGTCGTGCCGGGAAGGAAGATCGCCTATAGCTGGAAATTCGGCGGCAACCCGGGCGATTCGGTGGTAACCTTCGAATTGTTTCCGGAAGGCGACACTACCAGGTTGAAACTGACCCATGAAGGATTGGAAACCTTCCACGGAGATGAAAATCCCGCCCTGGCGCGGGGAGAATTCGCCAAAGGCTGGACCAATATCATCGGTACATCATTGAAGGAATTCGTCGAAAAGGCCGGAGGCGCCGCCCATCGGGAATTCGTATTTACGCGGGTGTTCGACGCCCCGCGGGAAATGGTGTGGAAGGCATGGACCGAAGCAGCGCAATTACAACGTTGGTTTGGGCCGAAGGGTTGCGCTGTACCTGCATGCTGGCTCGATCTCCGGCCCGGCGGGATTTTCCACTACTGCATGCAGACGCCCGACGGCCACGAGATGTGGGGCAAGTGGACATTCCGGGAGATCGTGCCGCCGGAGAAGCTGGTCGTAATCGTTTCTTTCTCGGACGCGCAGGGCGGCGTGACCCGCCACCCGTTGAGCCCAACCTGGCCGCTGGAAACCCTGTCCACCATGACGCTGGCGGAGCATGCCGGCCAAACGGAGCTCACGCTCCGCTGGGCACCCCACGCCGCGACGGAAGCGGAGCGCCTGACATTCGATCTGAGCCACGAGAGCATGAAGCAAGGTTGGACCGGCACGCTGGACCAGCTGGCCGCGTACCTGGCCAGGGGCTGACGAGCGGCTTATTTGGACCAGACCCACCGGCGGAACGTCCATGCCCCGATTGCCTGCCCGTGCCGGGTGGCATGGACACGCCGCCCTGTCCGGAAAATTCGGAGGCAAAGGCGACGAGGGGGTAAAATTCGCCAGCCCTGCTGCGGCGGTCTGTAGCCGGCTGCAATGGATATGCCCCGGCCGTTTTGCTTGGGCTGCCACCTGCGCCGGCGCCGCCTTCGGCCCCGTTGCCTTTTCCCTGTGCGCTCTCCCAGTAGTTTGTCATCTATTAGAGGACAAAGGCTCAGAAATAATCACGTAAACAAATAATAAAAAGCTTAATAGGAAAAGTATGATAAAAGGCCGATTGTCATCTAATAGATGACAAACGGTTGGGAATGGATATTCGATTGCAACGGGCGCGGCCATGTGGCGGCACGCGGGTGCGGTCACGCGGGTGCGGTCACTCGGGGGCGGGCGCTCGGGGGCGGGCGCTCGGGGGCGGGCGCTCGGCGCTCACTAGGCGGGTACCGGTAGTCACAAGGCGGTCACGCCGGCCCGGGGAAAGTCGGGGCTTGACGCGGGCCCTACGGGTCAGAATTAACTAACCGGTTAATTAATCATGAAGTCCGCCGTCCGAAGAATTTCTCCGGTCCCGCCGCCTTCGCGCGGCGAGGAGACGCGCGCCGCGATCCTTGCGGCCGCGGGGCGGATCTTTGCCGAGGCGGGGCTCGCCGGCGCCCGCACCGACGCCATCGCCGCCGCCGCCGGCGTCAACAAGGCGCTGCTCTATTATTACTTTCGCAGCAAAAACCGCCTCTACGCGGCGGTGCTGGAGGAGCAGTTTCGCGAGTTCAATCAGCAGGCGATCGCCGCGCTCACGGCTCCGGGCCCGGCGCGGGCGGTCTTGTTGCATTACGTGAACCTGCATTTCGATCTCGCCAGCCAAAGGCGGCGTTTCGCGCCACTGCACCAGCAGTTCATGATGCTGCGCGGCCAGTCCATGGAAGGTTTGGTGCGCAGACATTTCCTTCCGCGCATCCAGGCACTGGCCCGGCTGCTGGAACGCGGTATGCGCGAAGGCGAATTCCGGCCGGCCGACATCCGTCATACCGCCGTGTCGCTCACGGCCCTGATCGTTTTCTATTTTTCCGTGGCCCCGATGGTGAGACTGCTCGGGCCCACCGATGCGTACAGCGAAGCCGACTTGAAGCGCCGCAAACGGCAGGTGCTCGATTTCATCCGCTTCGGCCTGTTTGTCGACCCGGAGGCACCTTTGTCATGAAACGTCGGATCCCTCTCATCGTCCTGACCGTTGCCCTGGTGGGCGCGGTGGTTTATTCCCTCGCGACCTATTATCGGGCGCGGCGCCTCGTGCTCACCGGCATCGTCACCACCGACGACGTGATCGTCAGCGCGCAAATCCAGGGCCGGCTCCAGCAGCTGCGGGTCAAGGAGGGCGATCCGGTGAAGGCGGGCGACCTCCTCGGCACGATCCAGCCGCAAGAATGGACCGCGGACCTGGCCTTCTATGCGAACAGCGCCGCGCAGTCTGCGGCCCAGGTGGACGAGGCCGGGGCCGATTTGCGTTTTCAGGAGGCGCAGACCCAGAACCAGATCAAACAGGCCGAGGCCAATCTGGCTGCGGCCGTCGCGCAGGCAGCCCAGGGCGACGCCGATCTCGAGAACGCCCGGTTGAATTTCACGCGCGAAACCGACTTGTACCAACAGGGCGCCGATTCGGCGCAAGCCTATGACCTGGCACGCACGACCCACGCCAGCGCGCAGGCACGGGCCGAGGCGCTGCACAAGCAGGCGGAGGCGGCCCGCTCCGCATTGGCCCTGGCGCGCGCCAACGCCGAGCAGGACGCCGTCCGCCGCGCGGCGCTGGCCGCCGGGGTCCATCAGAAAGCGGCGATGGAGGCGCAGAAGGAAAAGGCGGAGGTCCGCCTGGGCTACACGGAGATCCGGGCGCCCATGGATGGTGTCGTGGACGTGCGGGCCGCCCGGCCGGGCGAAATCGTCAACGTCGGCCAGGCCATCGTCACCCTGATCAACCCCGACGATCTTTGGGTCCGGGTCGACGTGGAGGAGAGTTACATCGATCGCATTCACCTCGGCGACAAAATCCCGATACGGCTGCCTTCTGGCGCCGAACTCGAGGGCACGGTATTCTACCGCCGGATCGACGCCGACTACGCCACGCAGCGCGATGTGAGCCGCACCAAGCGCGACATCAAGACCTTCGAGGTCCGCCTGCGCTGCGACAATCGCCACCGCAGTCTCGCCGTGGGCATGACGGCGTATGTCACCCTGTCGCTGGGCCGCCGCTGACCACCGCCATGTTCGACATCGAAGTGGAGCAGCTGACGAAGTGCTTCGGCGACTTCTGCGCCGTGAATGCGCTCAGTTTCACCGTCAATCACGGCGAAGTGTTCGGCCTGCTGGGCCCGAACGGCGCGGGCAAGTCCACGCTGATCCGCATGCTCACCACCCTGGTCCCGCCGACGGCGGGGAGGGCGCGGGTCAACGGCTTTGATGTGATCCACGCGGCCAATGCAGTCCGCCAGTCGATCGGGGTCATTCCGCAGGCGATGACCACCGACCTCGATCTGAGCGCGGAGGAAAACCTGTCGATTTTCGCCAAGCTCTACGGCATCCCGCGCGAGAAGCGCCGCCACACGATCCGCGAATTGATCCGGGCCGTCGACCTGGAGCCGTGGCTGGACAAACCGGTGAAGATGTTCTCGGGGGGCATGCGGCGGAGGCTGGAGATCGCTCGCGGGCTGGTGCATGAGCCGAAGATATTCTTCCTCGACGAGCCGACGACGGGGCTCGATCCGGTGTCGCGTGTCGCCGTCTGGGAAATGCTCTCGCGGCTGAAGAAGGAGCGCGATCTCACGATCCTGGTCACGACGCATTACATGGACGAGGCGGACAAGCTGTGCGACCGGATCGCCATCGTCGATCACGGGAAACTGATGGCGCTCGATTCACCGCTGAAACTGAAGGCTTCGATCCCGGGCAAGAACGTCATTGAGGTCAGTTTTTCGGCCATGCCAGACAGCTGGCTGGAGCGCCTGCGGGCCCTGCCCGAGGTCGCCGAGGTGAAGGCCGACGATCACGTCTTCCGGCTCTCCTCCAACAATGGCCCGCGCACTACCGTCGCCCTGATGGAGGCGGCCCGGGATGCCGGCGTCGCGGTGGCGTCGCTCTCCGTGCAGAGCACCACGCTCGACGACGTTTTCGTGCACTACACGGGTCACCAACTGCGCGATGCCTTGCAGAGCGCACCGGTTTACCGGCCGATGCGCCAGCAACGGCCCTGATGAAGCGCCGCCACCACCATGCATAGAATCTGGGCCATCATCGAACGGGACCTGCGCCGTTTCCGGGGCAGCCCGACATTGATCGTCGTGACGATGGTCATGCCGCTGCTGCAACTGGTCGTCCTCGGCTATGCCTTTGGCGGCAAGATCAAGCATCTGGAAATCGGCGTGGTCGATCAGGACCACGGCGTGCCGGGCATCCGATTGAAAGAGATGTTCCAGGCGGTGGCGGCCAACGCCCGCACGTTCGACACCATCGCCTACAGTGACGAAGGCTCGGCCCTGCGGGATCTGCGTAATGGCCGGATTGGCGGCGTGGTGACCATTCCGCCGGAATTTTCCCGGCAGCTGCTGGCCGGCGCGAGCCCGCGGATCGCATTGATCGAGGACAACACGGATCAATTCTCTGCCGCCTCGCTGGAAGGCGCGCTCACCCAGCTGCTGGCCTCCTACAACCAGAAGACGCCCGCGCCCCGGTTGACGGCCAACGTCGCGCTGTCGGTGGTCGAGGTCTATCCCTACGTGCCGTACATCCAATACCTGCTGCCCGGCACGATCGTGCTGGCGATCTTCGTTTCCGCGATGATCGGCGGAGGCATCATCTTCATCGACGACAAGGCCCGGGGGCTGCACGAGGGCTACCTCGTGACGCCGATACGGAAACACGAACTGATCATGGGGTTCATCCTGGCCGGAGCGGCCAAGGCCATGGTCGCCGGTTGCGTCATGGTCACGGTCGGCGCGGTCATCGCCGGGATTCCCGATCCGCTCAACCTGCTGCGGCTGGTGCAACTGCTGGTGCTGGTCGTGCTCACGGCGTTGGCGTTGATCAGCATGATGTTTCTGCTGATGGTGCGGGTGAACGACCCGCTCGTGCCCCGGGCGACGATGGGAGTGCTGAACACGCTGCTGTATTTTCCGAGCGGCGCGGTGTATCCGACCAACGCCTTCCCCGGGTGGATGCAGGTCATCTCGAGGCTGGATCCGTTCACCTACGCGGTGCACGGCTTCAAGGAACTGCTCCTCAAGAACACCGGCCTGGCGGCCATCGGCTTCGACCTTGGATTCCTCGCATGCTTTACCGTCCTGGCGATGGCCGGCGCCACCGCGCTGTTTCGCCGCACGCTGTAGGGCGCGGGTTTGTCCGCGGATGGCGCGGATGTGTACGGATTGCGGATTGTTTACCACGAAACACACGAAACACACGAAAAAGCCGGGGATGGTTTGACCATGGATCATACGATGGACGCGGATATCACCGTCGGTCCTGCAACCCAAAACCCAAACTTCAGAACTCAAAACCTACCTCTTCTATTCGGATCCAGGCCGACGTTGCGGGCGGAGGTGTCTGGTCCATGAGCCCGGACGCGAAGTCACCTGGGGCAGGATCGTTGGCGAGGGAATATCGTTTCCTTGGTCGCGGTGCACGGTCGGGGGAATGCTCGTTGTCCCGCCGTCACTGCCGCCGGCGGGAGCCAGTTTCTGCGCGTCGATCTCAGTCGGCGCGGCCGCACCGGTCGGGCGGTTGCCCGTCGCGCCCGAAGAGGCGGGCACTGATACCGGTGTGATCGAAACATAACCGTCGCCCGCCTGGGACTCAGGCGCACTCGTGCGAAAGGCGCCGGCATTATAGTTGCCGCGTTTGTCCCGACCCTGGCCGCTGGCAGTGGCGGTAGAGACAGATCCAGTGCCACGGGTCCATTCGAGGGCGAGGGTCTCGGCCGTAAGCGGGTCCATTCCGCCGCCGAGTATATTAAATTCGCCGGCATCAGCCGTCGGGTCGGAGTCGTCTTTGCTTCCGTTGGACTCTGCAATCCCACCGGCGTCCTGCGCCTTGGCGGCCGCTCCGCCTTTGCCGCCACTGGCGAAGAGCATGAGTTTGATGGGCTGGGGCAGTTCCGTGGACCCAGTCCAGACCAACGAAGCGCCGCCCCCGCCACCGCCGACATCGTGCGGCGGAGCGGACGGCAAGCCCTGGCTACCGGCGACGATCTTCAGGAGGTTGCCCCGCTTCAGATAAAACATCCCGCTGACCCGGTCGCCCTTGACGCCTGGGCCGGCCCCGGCTCCTCCCTCGGCGCCCGCCGCCTCGATGCGGTACGTGCCGGAGGTCTGCACGAGATAGATCTGATTCGTGCCGGTAGCAGAAAACGTGACGGCTGTATCGCTCATGGGAGGACGGCTTGGGCTGAGGTGAACGCTGTGCCGGAAACTCTCGGACTCAACTCGACGAGCAGTTTTCCCGGCACCTGGGACCTGGATTTTCCGCCCAAAATGGAGTTGGACAAAGAGAGAGACAGTACCTCGAGTGCCCCAACCAAACCGGAGATGATTTTACAGGAGGCCGCAGAGGGCGCGGAGAACTGAATCCCTGCATTTTAACCACGTACCGAGCGAAGCGACATCAGACATGCACACGAATTGACACGAATGCGTTCGCGATCAGATATCGGTCCAGCCGCTGATCTCCGCTGGTCTTCAATAATCTGATATTCGAAATCTGCCGATCCGGAAATTAGCGCCGATTAGCGATCATTAGTGGTTAAAATCCGTTCGATCCCGTTTGGATGCGGCTCAGCCGCGTCGGATCTATTCGTAGATTCCGTCTGCATGACTTCCGATAAGTGGTTAAACGAATTGCGCCTCGACGGATCTCGCGGCAGCGGCCTTGGCCCGTAGCTCGCTCGATCGGTTCACGACCGCCACACCCTGTTTGGCCAGCTCGCGTGTCAACCACTCATCGCCCTGCCGGTGCTTCGCCAACGCATGCCACCGCTGGTCGCCGTAGTCCGGCACGTGGCGCGAGTCGAAATGTACCTTTCCGTCGGGGTAGAGCGCGTAGTCCATTCCGATCAAAACGATCCGCGCTGCCCCGAGAAACGCCGCGAAGTGAATCGCTGAGTGCGTCACGGTGGACCACGTGAAGAGTTCGGCGTCCGGCGCGAGCGACACCGTTTTGCGCGCGAGGCTGCGATCGTAGGGATCCTGCAACCGATACACCCAGACCGCGGACGCCTCGTTGGGCACTCGCGTGGAGAGACCCGAAGACGCTCCGCCAATCGATGCCGGCCGACGCACCAGCGTCTCGGGCAGCACGCACTGCCCGGCCGGCACCGCCTGCTCGAGC
>DATJPQ010000274.1:0-2937 GCA_035506315.1 Opitutaceae bacterium | reverse complement strand
GCATTGGCCTGCCTTCGAGCCAGTGAAGCATCTCCTGCGGGCGTGTATCGTAGCGAAGTAGGCATCTACGAGCTCATCGTCACGTTGCTTCCGAACGGAAATTATCTGGCCCGATGGGACGCGGACATTGGCTCGAATGGCACCGCCTCTGGTTCATGGAAGGTCGTTGGCAGTGAAATCCAGCTCACCCCGAAGAAAGAAGAAGGTCATCCTATGACAGGATATCTGCGGGTTTTACTGCTGCGCGAGTTTGAGGGAAGAAGGGCGCTGATTCGGAAAGAGGATATAGCGAATGAGAAGAATCCCTTTTTCTATCTCTACCTTAAAAAACAGCCGAACCAGGCGCCAGAGCCAACGAGCACCGCTGTCACGCCTCCTGCGGACGCAGGAGATCGCGCCAGCGGCACTCGTGGCTCACCTTGAACGTTGATATAGCTGCGTATAGTCAAGCAGGGAAAATAGAGAACTGATCCGCGACGGGAGGGAGGCGGAGATTATAAACTCCGCCGCGGGGCGGCAGGAAACAACGCCCGATCCGAACAAACAAGGGCGACGTCATCTGGGATGAGTGCCTCGGGAGCCGAGGCCCCGGAGAGCGAGCTGAAATCCGTGGGTTAGTCCACAGGAACAGAAACCGTCGTGCCCGCACCGTCTAGGCGCGTACATCGGCGGACGCGGAAAGCGTCCGCCCGTGCCCAACGTTCACGTGCATGGGCCGGGGGGACCGGGCGTTGTCGACTGCCGCCGCGACCGCGGCGGCGCTGGGAAAGAACGGGAAAAGGATTGGCGGAAAAGCGGGAGCGAGACCGGCGGGCCGGTCCGAGAATGGGGCGTCAAGCTCGTCGCAGGACCGGCCCGGCCGGCCCCGCGGTTGGCGCGGCGGGCGCGGGCACCAAGTGGAGCATGGCCCAGACGAAGCCAGCCATCTCGCGGGCCAGCGCCACGGTGACCTTGGGTTTCAACACGCCGCGGTTGAGCAGGTGCCAGCCGCGTTTGTACAGCCGGCACTGGACCTTCCAGGCGAGCTCGCGCCGGTCGGCCGGCTGGCCCTCCTGGCGCAGGGCCAGCGGCGCGGAAACCTTCGGCGGTTTGGTCGCCGACTGCACCGTCTCGATGAGCATCCAGCGCGCGTGGACGTTACCCGCCTTGGTGATCGACCCGAGCCGGCGCGCATCGCCCGTGGTGGTTTCGCGGGGCACCAGACCGAGGAAGGCCATCAGGTGGCGCGGGTGCGCGAAGCGGTGGATGTCGCCGATCTCGGCCACCAGCACCGTGGCGGCGATCAACTGGAAGCCCCGCAGGTTCATCAGGGCCTGCACCGCCGGATAATGGATCCAGCGTGGCACCTGCGTGGCGAGCAGGTCGTCGAGCCGGGCCACGCGTTGCGCGCCCTGGTCGAGGGCCAGCAGATATTCTGCGAGCACGGTCTGGTGTGCGGGCAGCGGCAGACTCAGGGCGCGCAGGTAGCGCTGGTGCGGCGCGCTCCAGTTGCCCGGACCGGTGTAGTGGTAGCCCAGGCGCAGGAGAAACGACTTCAGGCGTTGCTTGGCCCGCGTCAGATCGTCGACGGCGTCGGAGCGCGCGCGGGCCAGATCGCGGATCGACTCGTCGACCTCGTCGGGCACGGCGATCGCGGTCAGCTCTCCGGCGCGCAACAGCCGGGCGAGCAGTGCGGCGTCGCGCCGGTCCGTCTTCTGCCGGCCGCCCTTGGGCACCGGCAGCTTCGAGGGCGCGACCACCAGACAGTCGATCCCCATTTTCGAGAGATGCCGCTGGATCACGAACCCGGTCGGACCGGCCTCGTACGCCACGTGCAAGGTCGCGCCGTCGGCGCGCAGTTTGGCTAACGCGCGTTCCACGGCGTGCAGGTCGGAGCTGATGGTGCCGTAGCTGCGGACTTCGCCCGTGCGGCCGGTCTCGGCCACCGCGATTACGATGGTATCTTTGTGGACATCCAGGCCCACGTATCTATGTTGTGCGCTCATGTGCTGGTCTCCTGTTTTGGTGGTTTTGGCTAACACCTCCACCTTGTGGCTCGGCTCGCTTTTGGCGAGCAACCCACGTTCCCGGGGACCAGCACTCTTTCTTTCCGTGGCAGGCGTCACGCAGCTATAGTGTCTGGGCAAATGAAAGCATACGCCGTATCTATCATTGTTGCTTTTCTCGCAGTAGGCTGCGCGTCCTCGCTAGAAAAGAGGTATCCGCATCCGGTGATCGCGGAATTCACGGTTCAAGGCGTGCCGGTTGGGCCGGTGAAAACGCGAGAAGTCGCCGAAAAAGTGGCGTGGGCATACTTCAGAGCGTTTGATGATTCCGGTGGCATTGAGTTCAGATCGGAAAAAGTGGATCGTTGGGTATTCGCTGCGCGAGCGGGTGACTTCGCCGCTGTACCGGTTGCAGAAATCGTCGTCAGCAAGGACGGCAGTTCCATCAGGCAGTCGGGCGTCGCTCCGACGGTCCGAATCATTTCCGGCAAGTGGCTCTACGACAAAAGAGAGGAGCGAGAATTCATGTGGCAGCTCGACCCAGAAAACCCAGCCAACAAGGCGCCCAACCAGGCGCTAGAGCCAACGAGCACCGCTGTCACGCCTCCTGCTGGCCGGCTTCGCAATGCTACGCCGGGCGAGCCCGCAGGAGATCGCGCCAGCGGCGCTCGTGGCTCATCTTGAACGTTGGGCAAATGAAAGCATACACGGTATCTATCATTGTTGCGTTTCTGGCAGTAGGCTGCGCGTCCTCGCTAGACAAGAGGTATCCCCATCCGGTGATCGCGGAGTTCACTGTTCAAGGCGTGCCGGTTGGGCCGGTGGAAACGCGAGAAGTCGCCGAAAAAGTGGCGTGGGCATACTTCAGAGCGTTTGATGATTCCGGTGGCATTGAGTTCAGATCGGAAAAAGTGGATCGTTGGGTATTCGCTGCGCGAGCGGGTGACTTCGC
>DATJPQ010000273.1:0-7495 GCA_035506315.1 Opitutaceae bacterium | reverse complement strand
AGCAACTTACGCGGGACGGCCAGCCCACCGACCTGCGCGTGGTAGTGCCCATTAAATTCACGCCTCCCGCGACCAACAACACTGGCGGTTGAGCCACGCCGCGTGCAGCGCCGGGTTGACGCTGGCCACGTACTGCGTCGTGCTGGGCCATCCCCATGATCAAGGTTTTCGTCTCAGGCTTCTACGACATCCTCCATGCCGGCCACCTGCAGTTTTTCCGCGAAGCCCGCGCCCTGGGTGACCATTTGACCGTGTCCTTCGCTTCGGCCGAAGTGCTATGGCGCGAACGCCAGCGGCGCAGCTCCCTGCCCGACGATCACAAACTCGCGCTGCTGGCATCGCTGGACTCGGTGGATGACGTGGTCATCGGCACCGGGCTCGAGGAAGGCCTCGAGTTCAAGGATCATTTCCTGAGCCTGCGACCGCACATCCTCGCCGTGACCGAGGACGACAAATACTCCATCGCCAAGCGGGCGCTCTGCGAGCAGGTCGGGGCCCAGTATGTCATCCTGCCCAAAACTCCCCCGCAGTTTCCTTCCATCTCCACCACAGAGATCGTCCGTTGGATCCGCGCGCCCCAAGAGGCGCCGCTACGCGTGGATTTTGCCGGGGGCTGGCTCGACGTGCCGCGGTTTGCCCGCTCCGACGGCTATATCGTCAATTGCGCCATCTCGCCCACGGTCTCGCTACGGGCCTGGCCTTATGAGCGCAACGCCGGGCTGGGCGGCAGCGGCGCCTGGGCCCTGCTCAACGGCAAGGACGGCGTGGACGCCGAACTCGACCTGGGCGTGGGCTGGCAGGATCCTGCCGTGATTGCCGAATCCGGCCTGTGTGTGTGGCGCAGTGGTCGCCGCCCGAACCTGGAATTAAAGACCGACGGAGCCTTCCTGCGCGGACGTCTGGCGATTTACTGGACCGGAAGGTCGCACTTTACCCCGGATTTCGCCGATCAGTCCCGTAATTACGATGCCATCGTCCGCGCCGGGCAGACGGCCCGCGAGGCCGTGTGGCGGCAGGAACTCACGCAACTGGCCGACGCCGTGCGCCAATCCTCCGCTGTGCAAACCACCGAGGGCATGGAGCCGCTCGCGATGGACCTGCCCGGCGTCCTCGCTTCGAAATACTGCGGCGGCGGTTTCGGAGGCTATGCGGTCTATCTTTTTAGGGAAGCCACCGCCCGGGACGCCGCCTGCACGCGTCCCGGCTTTCGCCCCGTCGAACCATATGTCGCGAGCCGCTGATCCGCGGCTCACTTGAACTCCAGCACCATCACCACCGGGCGATGGTCGCTGGCCGCACGGGTCTCGGGCTGGTCGAAAATCTTCGCCGTCCCGTCGCGGACGAAGGGCTTCAGTCCCGGCGACACCAGAATGAAGTCGGGCCGCTCGTAGCTGTCTTCCCTGGCGTAGGCACGGGTCCATACCTCGCCCCGGGAATCGGTGGCCGGCAGAAGCTCTGTGATCTCCGTTTTGCCGCGCGCGAGGAAGGCGCGGATTGGCCGGCTGGTTTTGTTATCGTTGAAATCGCCCAGCACGGCGAAACGCGCCGTCTGCGGATCGGGATGACGCTTCAGGATGAAATCGCGTATCGCCCCAGCCTCCCCTGCCCGGCGCATTGCCGAGTTGGGATCGTCGGGGCGGTCCGTAAAACGACTCTTCAGGTGCACGGCCCAGAGCGTCACGTCGCCGGCGCTGGTCGGAAGCACGACCTCCAGTAGGCCGCGCTTCACCTGCTCGCGACCGTCGAAGTATTTGAAATCAAGCCCGGTGTGCGGTGTCGCAGACTTGCACGGCCGTTTCGCGAGCAACGCCACGTGCCGCGCGTCATCGGAGGCTTCGAGCAACGAGGCGTACGGATAATCGAGCCCTTCGGCGCGCAGGTCGCGCCGCAACTCTTCGAGATAGGGACGCGGTCCCATCTCCTGCAACACGAGCACGTCGGCATTGAGGGCGCGGAGCACCGAGCGGAGCGCCTGCTTGGCGGCTTCCGGTTTGGGGTAATTCTGACGGTAGCCAGCCTCCGTCATGCGGTCGGCGGCCGTATAGTTCTCAATGTTGTAGGTCGCGACCGTGAGCGTCTCGGCGCACAGCGATGCGGCGACCGAAACGACCGCCACGGCCATCCCAACCAATCCTTTTGGCCGCAAAAACGCGTAAAAAAACATTTGAGCTTCGGCCAAATATTTCCGCGCGCCCATGGGCGCGACGCAGGGTACAGCGATTACTTTCAACATTCTTGTGCCTTTTTGCGGCCAAAGATTCCGTTGATTGCGATGATCATGGTCGGGGCAAGTCCGCAGGCTATGTCGCCTTCGTCAGCGCCCGCTCCCGCTCGACGAGCGTGGGGTGCGAATAATGAAAGCCGCTGTACCAGGGGTGCGGCGTGAGATTCGAGAGATTTTTCTGCGCAAGCTTGCGCAAAGCGGCCACGAGCGACGCCGGCCCGCCCATCGCCTCGCGGGCAAAAGCGTCGGCTTCGTACTCGTGTTTCCGGGAAAAGACATTCGCGATCGGCATGAACCAGAACGTCACCAGGCCGCTCAGCAGGCCAAACAGCAGAAACGCCGGAGCCAGCGCGCCGGCGGCGAAGCCGAAGGCCGGGTTGAACCAGGCGCTCTGCGCGAGCCAGGCGATGGCGGCAAAGGCCGCCAGTTGCATCGCCGCCGACAATGCCAGCATCTTCGGAACATGCCCGCGCCGGTAGTGCCCGATCTCGTGGGCCAGCACGGCCTCCAGTTCCTCGGCGGCAAGCTGGTTCATGAGCGTATCGAACAGCACGATGCGCCGGAAACGGCCGAATCCGGTGAAGAAGGCGTTGGAATGCCCGGAACGCTTGGAGCCGTCCATCACCTCGATGGTGCGGGCGCGAAACCCGGTGCGATCGGCCAGCGCCAGCAGCCGGGTGCGCAATTCACCCTCGGCCAGCGGCGTGAGTTTGTTGAAGAGCGGCAGGATCAGCTTCGGATACAGCACCATCATCGCGAGCTGGAAAACGAAGAGCAGCGCAAAGCCCCACAGCCACCACCAATCGCCCACCCACCGCACGAGCGAAAGCAGCGCCCACAACAGCGGGAAGCCGATCACGAGCGCCAGCGCCGCGCCTTTCAGTTTGTCGGTGATCCACAGGCCGAGCGTGCTCTGGTTGAAACCGAAACGCGCCTCGAGGCGGAACTGCGACCACCAGTCGAACGGTAGAGACGGCACGCTCAGCAGCGCCCCCACCGCGAGCAGAAACGAGGCATCGATCCAGGTGCGGGCCGGCGCCAGCGGCGCAAAACGCGCATAGAGCCACGGCAGCACACCGCTGAAGACCACCACCGCCAGCACGAGAGTGTCGAACCCCTCGGTGATCATGTCGAAATGCAGCCTGGCCTGGGTATAGTCGACTGACTTGGCATAACTCGCCGCATCCATTATCGCCGCGACCGCCGGCGGCGCCTCCGCCGCGTGACGCCGCACCTCGCGCCGGTTGAGTTCGTCGAGCAGCAGCTCGCCGCCCCAGTGCAACGCCATCAAGACCACGACGACGGTCAAAATCATGTCGCGACTCCAGCGGGTTTTGACCGCGGCGCGAGGCGAAAACACACCGCACCGGCCGCCCCGCTCCTGGCCCGCCGGCCATCTTGAATGGAAGAATTGCCGCCTTTCCCCGTAGATCGGCACTCACCGGAAAACGCGTGCATCTTGCGCCCTATCCTGCCAAGCACGTCGAGATATGTCCGTTGATGCCTCACCTGCAACGCCGGCGCCCTTGGGCAAGATCCGCGACTTTGTCCTCGCTTCGCCGCACCGCCTGGCAATGCCCATCCTCTCCTTTCCTGGAGTCAAGCTGACGGGGGTCTCGGTGCGGGAGCTCGTGACCAATCCACCGGCGCAAGTAGCGGTCCAAAGATTGCTTCAGCAGAAATATCGCACGTCGTTTATGCTTTCGGCGATGGACCTGAGTGTCGAAGCCGAGGCCTTCGGCTCGGAGATCCGGATGGAAGACGCGGAAATCCCCTGCGTGACCAACCGGTTGGTGACTGACGATGCCCAGATCTCCCGGCTGGAAGTGCCCGCCGTGGGCACAAAGCGGACCGCGGTCTACCTCGAGACGGTGCGCCTGCTGGCAGCAAAGCCGACCGGCACCTGGATACTGGGTGGAATGATCGGGCCGTTTTCGCTGGCCGCCCGCCTCTATGGCGTCAGCGAGGCATTACAGGATACGTTGAACCAGCCCGAAATGATCCATGCCTTGTTGGAGAAGGCGACCGCGTTCCTTCTCGCCTATGCCGAGGCATTCAAACGTGCCGGGGCGCGCGGCATCATCATCGCCGAGCCGACCGCCGGTCTCATCTCGCCCAATGCCGTTGTCTCCTTTTCTTCGCCCTACATCCGTCAAATAGTCAAACGTGTTGCCGATGATGATTTCGAGGTGATTCTGCACAATTGCGGGGCGCGGCTGGCCCATCTTCCGGCCACGCTCCAATCCGGCGCTCAGATCTACCATTTCGGCAAAACGATGGACATTCCCGCTGCCCTCGCCCGGACACCGGCTGATGTCGTCCTGTGCGGTAATCTCGATCCTGCAGCGATTTTTGTCGGTTGCGATCCTGCCGGGGTGCGCGAGCGGACCGCCGCCCTGTTGCAGGCGACCAAGGCTTCCCGCGCATTCGTCGTCTCCTCGGGCTGCGACATTCCCCCCGACGCCCCGCTGGCCAACGTCGATGCCTTCTTCGACGCGATCCGGGATTTCCAGACCTCCATCGTTCCTTAGCCGGTCAAAAATATCGCCAATTGTCCGGCGATCCCCTAACCAACCGGATATTTCCCTTCTTTCCCAACCAACGACATCCTCAAGACCACACTCCCATGGACCCAATCATCCGCGAGATTTACGATGCCATCCTGGCCGGCAACAGCAAGGCCGTGGAGGCAAAAGTACCGGTGGCCCTGGCCGCCGGACTGGCGCCCAAACAAATTCTGGAGGAGGGCATGATCGCCGCCATGGCCGAGGTGGGGCGTTTGTTCGAGGAGGGGGAATATTTCGTGCCGGAAATGCTGATCGCCGCCCGCGCCATGCAAGCCGGCCTCGCCCTCCTCAAGCCCCGCTTGAAGGAAGGCAATGTCCAGTCGGCCGGGAGAGTCGCGATCGGTTCGGTACTGGGTGACCTGCACGACATCGGCAAGAACCTCGTCGCCATGATGCTGGAAGGCGCCGGTTTCGAGGTGCTCGACCTGGGCACCAACGTCACCCCCGCGAAATTCGTCGCCACGGTGACGGAGAAGGACGTCCGGATCATCGCGTTGTCCGCCCTGCTCACCACCACGATGGCGAGCATGAAGACGACCATCGACGCACTGGCGCAGGCCGGCGTGCGCGGCAAAATCAAGATCATGGTGGGTGGCGCCCCGATCACCGAGGTGTTTGCCAGGCAAATCGGCGCCGATGGCTATGCGCCTGACGCCAGCCGCGCGGTGGCGTTGGCGAAGTCTCTCGTGGCCGCTTAGGGACCAGGGCTGTGACGATCCGCGAACGAATCGATGCGTTCTGGTCGGGCGAGCGGCCGGACCAGATTCCCTACACCATTTATCAGAACGAGTGGCGCCACACGGCCGACGATCCAGCGTGGACGCCGATGTACGCGAACGGACTCGGCGTCACCTGGTACCTGCGCTCCTTCGAGTGGAAGCTGCGCGACGTCGAGATCGTCGACCAGCCGTACGTCGAGAACGGCAAACCGATGCGCCGGCTGACCCAGCGCACGCCGGTCGGCGAGATCCACGCCACGTGGGCCGATGGCTGGAATCAAAAGTACTTCCTCGAAACGGCCGCGGACTATCGCGTGCTGACCTACATCATCCGGCACACCGACGTCGTGCCGTCTTATGACGCCTATCTGGCCAAAGCAGCGCAGCTGCCGCCGCACGCGATCGCCATCCCGGAAATCTGGCGGACACCCCTGCAACGCATCCTGGTCGATTTTGCCGGCCTGGAGAATTTCGGCTGGCATCTCTCCGAGTACGCCGGAGAGCTGCAGGCGCTCTACGACGCGCTGCTCGACAATTTCCGTCAGGTCGTGGAAGTCGTGGCGAAAGGGCCGGGTCGCTACGTTTCCAACCTGGAAAATTTCACGGCCGATTCGCTCGGGCCGCGCCGCTACGAGAAGTACCTGCTGCCAGTCTATGAGGAGTGTTTCCCGATCCTGCATGCCGCCGGCAAGCTCGTCGGCAGTCATTACGACGGGCGGACGAAGAGTTGCCGGGCACAGATTACGCGGGCGCCGATCGATCTGATCGAGTCCCTCACGCCGCCACCGGAGGGCGACCAGACGCTGGCCGAAGCGCGCGCCGCGTGGCCCGACAAACTGTTCTGGTCGAATCTCAACGTCGGCGGCTACGAGCTGCCACCGAAGGAGCTCAAGGAGCTAGTCTTAAAACGCGTGGCGGAGGGCTCCCCCGACGGCCGGCGGTTCGCCTTCGAAGTGTCGGAGCAATACCCCGCCAACTGGCGTGATTCGATGCCGGTGGTGCTGGAGGCGCTGAAAGAGACCCGCGGCTGAAACGCGGGCGGGCGTTCCCGTTTCCCGTGGGCCAGCGAGACGGATGGTGCAGGGACGGAAAGGGCGCAAAGGACGAAAGAGGGCGCGGAGTCGAACAGGTTCACGCCGCTGCTATCGAAAAGTTCCCGAAGAGAGACAGGCACGGCATGCGACCGGCCCAGAAGTCTTGTGGTCGAATCAGACGCCGTGAGATCCTGCCCGTTGTCGTTGGGCGCGGGCGGCGACACGGGCACGAGTCATGCGTTCGCGCAGCCCGCCCTCCTGCAGGAAATCCTGCTCCAGCTGTCTGAGCTGCCGATCGAGCAGATAGTTGGTCAGCTTGATCAGGCCAATCATCACATTGGCGGCAATCGCCGGGTCGGTGTGCTCGATGCCCTTCTTGAAGGTAGTATAGCTGGCCCCCGGCTGGCGGTTGAGTTCCCGGAGGCGGCGGGTGTGGGAGTGTTCCTTGGACCATTCGGTAAAGCCGCGCACCCGCAGGAAATCGCGGTAGTCTTCGAGGAGTTCCTCCAGACTGGCGCGAGCCACGTTGGTCAGTTTGATCTCGGTTTCCTTGGAAGTGCCGCTGGCTTGGCTGCCCTCGAGGATGTTCTGTTTCCCGGAACGCGCAGCCTGCACCATCTGATCGTGAGTGCGGGAACGCTTGTCCACGAAGCGCCCGCAAAAATACACCGTGCCATCATAAACGATACGGGCCTTCTGGAAGGAAAGAAGGCTTTCATAACCACCGTGGGCCGGAATGAAGCCTTCCGCACAGGGAAGGGACGAAGGGGACCTAAAGGACGTAGGGAGCGAGGTGCCTCTTGTTGGGGTCGTCTGAGTCCCCTTGGTCCTTTGCGTCCCTTCGGTCGTTTTGTCGGGCATAGGCGTGAGAGGCCGGCCGCCCCTACCGGTACAGCGCCGTCACCGGCGTGGCGGTGAGCACATTGTACTGGCGCATGGCCAGACGCCACC
>DATJPQ010000272.1:0-15970 GCA_035506315.1 Opitutaceae bacterium | reverse complement strand
TTGCCCTTGATCGTCTGCCGCATGTTGGCGCGGAGGCGGTCCAGCGCCTGTTTGGCTTCGGTAATCTGCGGAGTCTGCACGAAATCGCTCATGCGCCCGCACGCTAGTCAACGCCGCCCGCGCTGCAAACGGGTTTTTGCGACCATGCCATGGAGCGCAACTAGAAAAACATCAGACTATTCTTGCCCGATTGCCGCCTTAGGCATCTCTATTCCGTATGCCTGCAACGCAACTCGCCCTCTTCGAGCGACCGGGTACTGTTCCCGGCGAACGCATGGCGGGTTATGAAACTGACGTCGGTGGTAACGGCATTAACGTCCACGCCCTGCATCAAGAGCGCAGTAGGGAGGAGCGGGGGGCTGTTTTCACCCGTCCGGAGGTTGTCAGCTTCATGCTCGATCTCGCTGAATACCGAACGGAGTCCGATCTTTCTCGTCGCCGTGTTCTCGAACCTGCCGCCGGCGACGGTGCTTTTGCCGTCCAGGTAGTAGATCGGATGGTCCGCTCATTTCTTGGCCGCGGCGGTCAACCGGCGGAGGCGCAGGCGCAGTTGCAGGATTGTCTGGTCGCAGTGGAAGTATTCGCGGAAAGCGCCGCCGAGCTGCGTGTCCGCCTGGCGACCGCCGCAAAAGATGCGGGACTTACCGCCGCGACCGGCGCAAGTTTGGCGCGCACTTGGGTGCGCGTCGGCGATTTTCTCCTGACAGATTTCACGGGCAATTTCGACCTCGTGGTCGGCAACCCCCCCTACCTGCGACAGGAAAGCATCCCGGCGGCCTTGCTGACGCTTTACCGCCAGCGTTTCTCCACGCTGTTCAACCGTGCCGACCTTTACGTGCTGTTTTTCGAGCGCGGACTGAGTTTGCTCAAGGTCGGAGGCAAGCTCGCTTTCATCTGCTCAGACCGCTGGATGAAATGCGCCTATGGCAAACCGCTCAGGGCTTTGATCGCACGGGAGTTTAACCTCGACGCATTTGTCGATATGGTCGACACGCCGGCTTTTACCTCGGAGGTCATCGCCTATCCCGCCATCACGGTTATCTCGCGATCACCAGCCTCGCCTCGCAAAACCCTGGCTGCGTTCCGTCCCGCATTGTCGCCGAATAACCTCCAGGTGCTGGCCGCGGGCTTTGCGGTCGGAAAACCAGACGCCATCCTCGGTCTTTACCAATCGGATGCGGCCGCTGTCAGCTCGGCTCCCTGGTTGTTCGATGCCGACGATACTCTTCCACTGCTGCGCGATTTGGAACGCCGCTTCCCAGTGCTTGAAGCCGCCGGATGTCGGGTCGGCATTGGGGTCGCCACCGGATGCGATCGCGTTTTCATCGGCGATTATGAATACCTTGACGTCGAACCTCGACGCAAATTGCGGCTCGTGATGGCAGATTGCATCCGCAGCGGGCGTCTCCAGTGGGGCGGACAAGGATTGGTCAATCCCTTCGAACCCGACGGCACGCTCGCCGACCCACAACGCTATCCTCGATTCGCGGCGTTCCTTGAACGCCATGCCGTGGCTCTGAAACAACGTAACATTGCAAAGCGTGCTGGCGCGGGCTGGTACCGCACGATCGACCGCGTCTGGCATCATCTGACAGCGACTCCAAAACTGCTGATCCCCGATATCAAGGGAGAGCCCAACGTCGTAATCGACGCCGGGGAATTCTATCCGCACCACAATCTTTACTGGGTCACATCCGAAGAATGGGGGCTGCCGGAATTGCAGGCGATGCTGCGTTCGAGCGTCGCGAAACTCTTTGTCGCAACCTACAGTACCAAGATGGCCAACGGATTTCTTCGTTTTCAAGCGCAGTATCTTCGTCGCATCCGTCTACCGCGTTGGGCCGACGTTACCGCCGACCAACGAGCGGCGCTGCGGCAAGCCGTGGCGCGGCTCGATCCGGAAGCCATCGACGCTGCCGCGTTCAGCGCTTATGGACTGGACCGTCGTTCGACCGCAGCATTGCGTCGTTTACGCGATTTCCCGAAACTATCGTAATTATGCCCCTGATCCTCAACGATCTCGACACCCGCGTGCGCCTTGCGGTCAAAGCTTTCTGGTCGGCGCAAAAGGCTGCGCTTAAAGCCAAGCGACGCTCGAAGCGCAAAGACACCGGTCGGCGGGGCGCCTTGACCAGCGGGCAACATCTCGCCGCATTTGCTCAACTCATCAGCAAGATTGTCGCTGAAAATGGCCTGCCGGAATCCGATATCCGAACGCGGGGCGATGAAGTCACAATCCCGGGCTATTTCCGGGCTACAAAAAGCTGGGATCTGCTGATCGTTCATCGCGGGTTGTTGGTCGCAGCCGTCGAATTGAAATCCATGGGAAGTTCCTTCGGCAATAATCTCAACAACCGCGCCGAAGAAATTCTTGGGCAAAGCCTCGACTTCCTAAAGGCGCACGAACGGCGCATATTTCGTGACTCTCCCAAGCCCTTTCTCGGCTACTGTGTCTTGTTGGCTGATGAACCGGGCGCGCATCGCAAGGTCGGCGCCAGTTCGCCGCATTTTGCCGTGCTGCCTGAATTCGACGGAGCGAGCTACGCACAAAGATTCGCCATCCTCTGCCAAAAAATGGTCGAGGAAGAGTTGTACTCGGAAGCCTGTGTATTGCTCACTCCGCCCGTAGCTGGTTCCACCGATGGAGCTTATAGCCACCTCGACGAGTCGACCTCCTTCAAACGCTTTGCGGCCGGATTGGCCGCGCACGTCGCAAAAATCGCCGCCAATCAGAAGTAACCTGGCGTTACCAGAAAACACACTTCGTTCCATCGCGTGGAACGATTCGCCTCCTTGGAACACCGCCTCTCGTAGCAATCCACCCGCGTCAGCGACGGTTATCTTGCCCTGGTCGCCAATCGCCGTTTTATCCCACCCCATCCATGAATCCTCCGTCCGGTACCCAGCTTTCCTTTCTCACCGACACCCATCAGGACCGTCCCAAAATCACCACTCCGAGCATGGCGTCGAACGTGTTGCTACGTCTGCTCGACCAGGCCGGGATGGCGGCGACCACCTCGACCACTCCGGCGCCGGCGGTGACCTTCCTGCGCACGATCTTTCCGTGGGCCGTGATCGCCGCCGAACGCACCAGCGGACTGCCGGTCACCAAGACCACGCTGCAGCCTTTTTTGGAGAATCCGATGCGCGCCATCATCCTGACGCCGCCCCGGCCCGAGGAGATCGATCAGGTGGAGGCAGTGCTGGAGTTTGTGCAACGCCGGCTGGCCGCCCCGGAACACCAGGCGCAGATCGCGGCCGCCCTTGCCGAGCTGTTGGGGCCGCGCACCTCCGAGCTGCTCATCACACCGGACAGCATTCCCTCGCCGCTGTTCGCCACCGCCCGGAGCGAGGCGGCGAGCCTCTTCACCCCGTTGCTGGGCACCGACGAGCCGGAAGCCATCGAATACCTGGTCGAGGCCTCCGTGCTCCTGCAGGCCAATCACAGCGACGTGCCGGCCGGCATCGAAAAACTCTTCTGGCGGCAGGACACGGCGGCCGCCGCCCTTTTTGCGGCCGGCTGCGCCGACGGCCGGGCCCGCGCCTACTTCCGCGAACTGTCGCTGCAATCCGCGGAAAAGCAGAAACGCATCCGCGCAGCGATCAAAGCTGAGATGCTCGCCACGGCCTTCGGCGAGCAGGAGTAGGCATCGGTACAATGCCGTGGAGGCAGGGCGCCTTATCCCCGCCACGGCGGGCAAGCTTAACGCGCCGTGTTTGCCTGATCGAACTCGACGGCGGACCAGGGATAGTCCGCCCTACCGGTCGGTTCCTGAACCATTGGTTGTGATGCCATCCGACTGACCGTTCCCGATCGAGACATTTTCTCTCACAGCAGCCGCAGCAGCGCGCTGAAATCTTCGTCGCCCAGGCCGCGTTCCTCGGCCGCCGCGAGCCGGATGCGCACGGTCTGTAGAACCGGATAGTCCGCACCCGCCGCGGTGGCCGCCGCGAGGCGCATGTCCTTGTGCATGTGTTTCACCGAAAATTGCGGGGCGAAATCCGCCGCCCGGAGCTTGGCCTCCTTGAGCTTGGTCAGACCGGAATAGCTCACGTTCTTGGCGAGGGCGGTGAAATATACGTCGTCGCCGATGCCGGCGCGCCGGGCAAAGGTCAGGCTTTCCGACAATGCCTCCATCTGCGCGGCGATGTTGAGATTCATCGCCAGTTTGAGCGCCGACGCCTGTTCGCCCGTGCCGATCCGGAAACGGGTTTCGGAGACGACCTGCAGTAACGGCTCGACCGCATCGAGATCAGCCGCGGGTCCGCCCAGATAGAATACGATTTTGCCCTCCTCGGCGGCGGGCTTGCTGCCGGTGAACGGCGCCTCGACGTAGCCGGCGCCGCGGTTGCGCACGAGCTTGGCGAATTGCACGCTGCTCGCCGGATCGATGGTGCTCGATTGCACCACGGTCTTGCCCGGCTTGAGTTGCGGGAGGATGCGCTGGAGCACGCCCTCCACGGCGGGCGGGTCGGCCACGACGATCTGCACGACATCGGCCACGGCGGCGACCGCCTCGGGCGTGTCCTTCCACGCGGGCGCCGCGGGCTGCGGCGTACGGTTCCAGCTGCCGGCGAGCACGCCGGCCGCCGCGTAACGCCGCGCCCAGGTGCCGCCAATGATGCCCAGTCCGAGAATGCCGATGGTTTTCATAGGTACGAGACTACGAAACACACGAACGCCATGAAAGAAAGTCCAGCGTCCGTTTTCGTGTGCTTCCGGTTTTTGGGGGCGACTGATTTCCAGGAGCCTGTCGGGTTTCCGCCGCTTCGTGGCGGTTTAAGGAGTTTGTCGGTCGCGGCGGATTGCATCGCGACGCAATCCCGGGCTCTTCCCGGACTTTTATCCTCAGCCCGACAAACTCCTAGCCGAGAATTTTCAGCATCCGCGCGAAGAGCCGGTTGACCTTCCGCTGATTGGCGCGTACGAGGGTCTTGAATTTCGCGAAGTCGACCTCGGTGCCTTCGAGGCCGTTGGCGAAGTTGTCGATCAACGCCAGGCTGTTGTAGCGCAGGCCAAGTTCGGTGCAGAGGTCCGCCTCGTGCGCGGCGGTCATGCCGATGACGTCACCCCACGCCTGGACGATGCGCACCTCGGCCTTCGTCTCGAAGCGCGGACCGCGCATTTGCACGTAAATCTTGCCGGTCTGAATCTTGAACTCGGGCGCGAGCTTCTTCACCAGGAGCGGGATCAGGTTGTTGGCGATACCGGGCGCACCGCCTTTTAGTTCCTGGTCAAAGAACGTCGCCGGACCTTGTTGCAACGCCACGTAATCGCAGCACGAGACGAACGTGCCGGGCGGCAGGTCGGGCTTGAGCGAGCCCACGGAGTTGAGCGAAACGACGTCCCGAAAACCGAGGTCGGCCAGTGCGCGGATGTTGGCGCGGTAATTGATACTGTGCGGCGGCAGCGGGAAATTATAGCCGTGGCGGTTGATGAGCGCGTGGTCGCCGCGCATTTTGTACGTCACCGGGCCATAGGCGGTCTCGATCGTGCGCACCTCCCATTGCGCAAAAAGGTCGGAATTCACGATGCTGGTGCCGCTGATAAATGCGATTTTCATGCGTCGAATCACGCGCCCCCGCCGCGGGAGGGCAACGCGAAAACTCCTCGCCTCCATCATCCGATACCGTTTCGCGCCCAGTCTTCAACCTTTGCCGACCGCCGGCGCGCCTCCGCCCTTCCCCCTTGTCAAACTCCGCGACGCTGACCTAACTGCACCGACGCATGGCTTCAGTTCCCCCGTCCAACGTTCCCCAGCACGTCGCCATCATCATGGATGGCAACGGCCGTTGGGCCAAACAGCGCGGTTTGCCGCGCATCGAAGGGCACCGCCGCGGCGTCGAGACGGTGCGGGCCATCATCGACGGCACGCGCGAACTCGGCATTCGCTACCTCACGCTTTACGCGTTTTCGATCGAGAATCAGCAACGGCCGCAGGAGGAGGTCGGCGCGTTGATGCATCTGCTCGAGTATTTTCTCAAGCGCGAGACCGCCACGCTCGTCAAAAACCGGGTCCGCCTGCTCACGATCGGCCGGACCCAGGAACTGCCCGCCGTCGTGCGCCGGCAGCTCGCCCGCGCGATCGAGGCGACCGCCCATTTCACCGAGCACACGCTGGTGCTCGCGCTCAACTACGGTTCCCGCACCGAGGTGCTCGACGCGGTCCGCGCCTACACCGCCGCGTTGGCCGCCGGCCAGGAAAAGCCCGGCGAGCTTACCTGGGCCGCGTTCAGCCGCCATCTCAACACCGCCGACATCCCCGATCCCGATCTCATCATCCGCACCTCCGGCGAGATGCGGGTCAGCAATTTCCTCCTCTTGCAGGGCGCCTATGCAGAGTTCGTCTTTACGCCGGTGCTCTGGCCCGATTTCACCAAGGCTGACCTCGCAGCCGCCGTCACCGAGTACGCCCAACGCGAACGCCGCTACGGGCTGACGACCGAACAGGTGAAGCCGGCCGCCACCGGAGAGAAATAACGGCCCTCCTGCCGGTCCGGCTGCCCTTTCCCACCCTTCCTACCTTTTCCCGCATGCGCCAACGTATCCTCAGCACCGTCATCCTGTGGACCCTCGTGTTCCTCTGCCTCCGCTACCTCGGGACGGTGGGGGGCATTTGGTTCGTTGCCCTCTTCGGCGTGCTCACGCAGCGGGAGTTTTATGGCATGCTCGAGCGCATGGGCCTGAATCCGTTCGACCGGTTTGGCCTGGTGCTCGGGGCGGCGATCATGCTGGGGCCGCTTTATCTCGAATCCTACGGTCTCACCACCGAGGTGCTGCTCGCCCTGACCGTGGCCGTGTTTTCCATCCGCATCCTGGGGGAGCGCGAACCGCATAATCGTCTGGAAACGCTCGGCTGGTCGCTCTTCGGCGTGGTTTACGTGCCGTTCATGTTTCAATTTCTCGTTCGCGTGCTGCTGATCCACGCTCCGCACGAACAAACCGGTCTCTGGCTCGCGCTGTGGCTGACTGCCGTGTCGAAATTCTGCGACACCGGCGCACTGGTTTTTGGCTGCGCGTTCGGCCGGCACAAGATGGCGCCCAACATCAGCCCGAAGAAATCGTGGGAAGGGGTGGCCGGGGGACTCGCGACCTCGGCCCTGGTTGGCGCCGGCCTCGCCTGGGGTTGCCGCGCTTTCCTGCCCCCCTCCCTCACGCCGTTGGTTGGCGCGGCGATGGCGCTGCCCATTGCCGGCCTGGCGATCGTGTCGGACCTCATCGAATCCATCATCAAGCGTCGTGCCGAAACCAAGGACGCCGGCCAGACCATTCCGGGCATCGGCGGCGTGTTCGACCTGAGCGACAGCCTCATCCTCACCGCGCCTCTGGGCTACGTGTTATTTCGGCTTCTCTAGGCGGGGCGCACTCCTCCAAGATCGCCCGCTGTGTCCGCTTCCGCCCGTAAACGTGTCGTCCTCCTCGGAGCCACCGGTTCGATCGGTGAAAACACATTGCGCGTGCTCACCGCGCATCCCGACCAGCTGGAGCTGGTGGGCATTGCCGCCCGGGCCAATTGGGAGCGCCTTGCCGCCATCGCCCGGGAATTTCATGTGACGCAGGTCGGCGTGTTCGAGGAGACGGCCTACGCCGCGGCGCAGAACGCCCGGGATGCGTTCCCCGCCGGCACCGAGCTGCATGGCGGTCTCAGCGGCCTCATCGACCTGGCCCAACTTCCCGCTGCCGACATCGTGCTCGTCGCCGTGGTCGGCACCACGGGCCTGCGACCCGCCCTCGCCGCCCTTGCGGCCGGCAAGGACCTGGCGCTCGCCAGCAAGGAAATCCTCGTGCTCGCCGGCAAATTCGTGACGGCTGAAGCCCGCCGCCGGGGCGCCCGGCTCCTGCCGGTCGACAGCGAGCACAACGCCGTCTTTCAGTGCGTCGAGGGGCATCCGGCCGCCGGGATCTCCCGCGTGACACTGACCGCCAGCGGTGGCGCGTTCCGCGACCTGCCAGTGGAAAGCCTCGCCCACGTGACGCCCGCCGATGCGCTCAAGCATCCCAACTGGGACATGGGGCCGAAGATCACCGTGGACTCGGCCACCCTCGCCAACAAGGGCCTCGAGCTGATCGAGGCGCAATGCCTGTTCGGGCTGCGCCCCGGGCAATGCCACGCCGTGCTGCACCCGCAAAGCATCGTGCACTGCCTCGTGGAATTCGCCGATGGCGCGATGCTGGCCCAGCTCTGCCCGCCCTCGATGACCTTCCCGATCCAGCATTCGTTGCTGTACCCCCAACGCGCGCCGGGCGTCGACGCCCCGCTCGACCTTGGCCGCCTGTTGTCGCTGGAGTTCCGCCCGGTCGACGAGGCGCGATTCCCCATGCTGCGGCTCGCCAAACAGACGATGGTCGCCGGCGGCGCCACCCCGGCCGTCTTCAACGCCGCCAACGAGGTGGCCGTCGCGGCCTTCCTCTCGGGCCGCCTGCCTTTCCTGGCGATCCATCGTCTGGTCGATCAGGCTTTACAGGCCTGCGATCCTCGCGACCCTGCTTCTCTCGATGAAGTTCTGGCGGTCGACGCCGAAGCGCGGCGCATCGCCACCAATCTATTGCAGTCCTCCTTTTGATCTTAGACCCACGTGGTTTATCCTCTCCTTTCACCCTCGTCCCCGCAGTTGTAATCCGGCATGCCCACAGCCCTTTTTCATTCGATCATCTCCGACCTTGGCTCGGTCGCGCTGGTCGTGCTTTTCTTCGGCGGATCGATTTTTGTGCACGAGCTGGGCCATTTTTGGGCGGCGCGCCGCCGGGGCGTGCACGTAGAACGTTTTTCCATCGGCTTCGGTCCCAAGATTGTATCGTGGCGCGGCAAGGACGGTGTCGAGTATCGTCTCTCGTGGTTGCCGATCGGCGGCTATGTGGCCCTCCCGCAACTCGCTGATATGAGCGTCATCGAGGGTGAAAGCACTGCCGACACCAAGACGCTGCCGCCGATCAGCTATGCGACCAAGATCATCGTTTTTGCCGCCGGCGCGGCGATGAACCTCGTTTTCGCCCTGGTGCTCGCCTGTATCATCTGGTTCATCGGCGAACCGGTGAGCAGCGACATGGCCACCACCCGCATTGGCTATGTGAGCCCGACCATCGAACTCAGCGACGGTACCAAGGTGCCGAGCCCGGCCTCACAGGCCGGCCTGCGGATCGGCGACATCGTGCGCGCCATCGACGGCGTAAAGGTCACGGATTGGGCGAGCCTGACGCAAACGCTCATCACCAGTGCCGGACGCGATGAATACGATCAACCGATGGCCGTGTTCACCATCGAGCGCGACGGACGCGAACTGGAGATTGTCCTTTTTCCCCGCCTCGCGGGCGACGAACGGTATCGCCACGTCGGCATTTCGCAAAGCTACGAATTGCTGGTGCATGACGTCGCCGCCGGATCGGCAGCGGAAAAAGCCGGCTTCAAGCCCGGCGACGAGATCCGTTCGCTCGACGGCCAACCGATCAGCAACATCGCGGTTTATCAGGAACATCTCGACCAACACGTCCAGCAGACGGTCCTGGCCCGGGTCAAACGCGCCGGACAGGAATTGGAGCTGCGGATACCACCGCGTGCCAACGCCAAGACCGGCACCGGCCTCACCCTGACCACCGGCTTTACGCTGACGCATCCTTCGCCGCTCGCCCAGCTTTGGGAACAAACCACCATGACGTTCCGTATCCTGTGGAGCTTGATCAACCCGCATTCCGACATCGGGCTTTCCAAAGTCGCCGGCGCCGTGGGCATCGCTCGTATCTTCTACAGCGCCGCCGAGGCGGGCATCCGGACCGTGCTGATTTTCACCATCCTGGTCAACGTGAACCTCGCGATCTTCAACCTCCTGCCCATCCCCGTGCTCGACGGCGGCCACATGCTTTTTGCCACCATCGCACGCCTGCGCGGGCGGGCCTTGCCGGTCAACTTGGTCATGACGGCGCAGAGCGTCTTCATGGTGCTGCTCTTTTCGATGATCATTTACGTGTTTTTCTTCGACGTGAAGCGCCTCGTGCGCGATGTTCAGGCCGACCGCGCCGAGGCCGCCGCGCCGGCGAAGTGACCGACCCCAGGTTGAGGTTGAAGGTTGAGGTTTGAGAAAATCGCGCCTCTTTGCAGGGGTAGTCCTCTAAACTTCATCGCCACCGTCAACCCGCCCACCCATGGCCTACTGCGCTTCGCGTTTTTATACGGTCCGCCGCCGCACGGTCGAAGTAAAGATCGGCGCCGTCGGGGTCGGCGGGACCAATCCGATCCGGTTGCAGTCGATGACCACCAGCGACACCCAGGATGTCGCCGCCACGGTGCAGCAATCGATCGCACTGGCCGAGGTCGGTTGCGAGATCGTCCGCATCACCGCGCCCAACGTGCCGGCGGCCCAATGCCTGCGCGCCATCCGCGACCGGTTCACCGCCGCCGGCTTTGGTCATATCCCCCTGGTGGCCGACATTCATTTTCTGCCGCAGGCCGCGATGGAAGCGGTGGAGCACGTCGAGAAGGTCCGCGTCAACCCCGGCAATTACGCGGACAAGAAAAAGTTCGCGGTGCGCGAGTACACCGACGGCGACTACGATCGCGAGTTGCAACGCCTGCACGAGGCGTTCTCGCCGCTGGTGCTCCGCTGCAAGGCCCTGGGCCGGGCCCTGCGGATCGGCACCAATCATGGTTCGCTCAGCGACCGCATCATGAATCGTTACGGCGACACGCCGCTGGGCCTGGTCGAAAGCGCGCTGGAGTTCGTGCGCATCTGCGAAAGCCACGGTTTCCACGACCTCGTCCTCTCGATGAAGGCGAGCAACCCGAAGATCATGATCCAGGCCTACCGGCTGCTCGTGGAACGCCTGGATGCGGCCCACCGTCCCTATCCGCTGCATCTCGGCGTGACCGAGGCCGGCGACGGCGAAGACGGCCGCATCAAAGGCGCCATCGGCATCGGCTCATTGCTGCTCGATGGGCTGGGCGATACGATCCGCGTGTCGCTGACGGAAGACTCGGTCTACGAGATTCCGGTCGCCCGCGCCATCGCCGAAAAGGCGATGAGCCTTTGGCGTACGTCCAACGTTGAACCTTCAACGTCGAACGTCCAATCCCACACCTCCGCTCAACCGGAAGTTGCACGTTCGAAGTTCAACGTTGGCCGTTCCGAATCGGCAACCGCCGATTCGATCGATCCCTATCGCTTTTCGCGGCGCGAGACCATTGCTCTGTCTCTTGGAAACGGCCTTGCCGTCGGCTCCGAACAGCCGCCGCGGGTGATCGTGCGAGTGCCGCCCGATCAGCTCGGCTCGCCGCCCGCCACTTTTCGTTCACCGCCATTGAAGGACACCCCCATCGAAGGCGTGCTCATCGCCATCGATCGACCGTCGCAGCTGGCCAACCTGCCCGACGTGGCCCCGGCCTTTCTCGTCTTGGAACTGGGCCCAGCCCTCACGCCGGCTGACCTGCAGGCGCAGACCGCGTCGCTCCCTGCGGGCACGCTCCTCTTGCGCCGTTTTGCCGCCGGGGATCGCGCTGCGCTGACGGCCTTCGCGCACCTGGCCCGCGCCTCGCATCATGTGCTCGGGATCGAAATCGCCCCGGAGGATCTCGAAGCCATCGGTCCCGTGCTGCGCGAGCTCGGCGACGACGGATTGCTCTTCACCCTTTCCGTTTTCCGCTCTCCGCGCTCCGCTGGTTCGCACGCCGTGGGCGCCTATCGCCGGCTCGTCGAAATGCTGCACCGCCTCGGCGTACGGGCGCCGGTCTGGATCCGCAACACCGCCGCCACCGCCGTGCAGGACGATCCCAGTTTTCTTTCGCGCCTGCTCGAGGCGAGTTTCCTTGCCGGCGGACTGCTGTGCGACGGCGTGGGCGATCTCGTCAGCATCGAAACCGAGGGCGATGCCATGCGTTCCGCCAAGCTGACCTACAACGTGCTGCAGGGCGCCGGTGCCCGCAGCTCGAAGACCGAATTTGTCGCCTGCCCGAGCTGCGGCCGCACGCTCTTTGACTTGCAGACCACGACGCAGCGCATTCGCGCCCAAACCGGACACCTCAAGGGAGTGAAAATCGCCATCATGGGCTGCATCGTCAACGGCCCGGGCGAGATGGCCGACGCGGATTTCGGCTACGTCGGCGGCGCGCCCGGCAAGATCAACCTCTATGTCGGCAAGCGCTGCGTGCAGTTCAATGTGCCGCAAGCCGAGGCCGACGGGCGGCTGATTGCCCTGATCCGCGAGCATGGGAAATGGCACAATCCTGACGCAAATGACACCAAATCGTAACCAAATCGTATCCGCTGCGCGAATCACATTCCACCCCTCGAATGTATTCGCTCCAGCCCTCGTTTTAGAGGGGAGAGACCGTGTACCCCGTAATGCTCTTCCGATACAGCCGGGGGCCTCCGATGTATGGGTCCTGGAAACTACACCGCGGACCCCCTTTTTCCGCCGCTTGACCCCCTGTGAATAACTTGTCAGAAAGTTGCACTTGAAATGCTTTTTAGCTTTCCCGTTACTCCGCCCCTTCTCAACATACATCAGCGTTCCAGCCGTTCTTTCTCACGTCCGCTCCTGGGCCCATTTTGCCGCCGCCTGCGAATTACCGATATATTTATTGATCGCCAATAAGTTATATAATATTAATCATAATCAACCACCGTTCGGCGATCGATCATGACTTTCTCGCAGACGATGCCGGTTTCTTGTGGCAAGGTGCACCGTGAGTAAGCCCGCCTGAGGCGCCTTGTGAATAAATCCTGAATCCGCGCTTTTCCCATGCCCACTTTGTCTTTGTCCCCCAGCCTGTGGGAAACCGTCAAATGCGACTTCAAGGGACTGTTCCCCGAGGACGTATTTCAGATGTGGTTTGAGCCCATGGTGTGCCTCAGCACCACCGAGGATCACATCACGCTGGGAGTGCCCAACGATTTCGCCGCGATCTGGATTCACGATAACTACCTCGACCTGATCACCCAACGGCTGCGGCTCACCGCCGGCCGGATGATCAACGTCACCCTCAAAAAGATCGATTCCGCCCATGCCTCCCGGGGCGGCCTCAACGGACAGATGCCCGGCGCGGAGGCCCGTGCGACCGCCGACCATGCCGTCACGGCGCGCGCCCGCACGGCCGGCCGCCGCTCCGCGCGCCACGACGAGCGGGTCCCGACCTCCGGGATGCTCAATCCGCGCAACACCTTCGAATCCTTCGTGGTCGGCGCCAACAATCAGATGGCGCATGCCGCCGCGCTCGCCGTCGCCCAATCGCCCGCGCAGGCTTACAATCCCCTTTTCATCTATGGCGACACCGGCCTCGGCAAGACGCACCTGATGCATGCCATTGGCCACGCCATTCTGCTCCACAATCCGGATGCCAAGGTGGCCTACCTCTCCACCGAAAAGTTCACCAACGAGTTCATCCAGGCCCTGCAGGAGAACAGCCTTACCCGCTTCCGTCAGCGTTATCGCAACGCGGACGTGCTCCTGCTGGACGATGTGCAGTTTCTGGCCGGCAAGGAACGCATCCAGGAGGAGTTCTTCCATACCTTCAACGACCTCTTCGAGTCGGGCAAGCAGGTCGTCCTTTCCAGCGACCGGCGCGCCAGCGAGATTCAAAAACTCGAATCGCGCCTCGTCTCCCGCTTCGAGTGGGGCCTGCCCGCCGACATCCAGCCGCCGGATTTCGAGACCCGGGTGGCCATCCTCCGGACCAAGTCTGCCAGCCTCAAGTTCGACATCCCCGCGCCGGTGATAAACTTCATCGCGCAGAACATCTCGAAGAACATCCGCCGGCTCGAAGGCGCGCTCATCAAGATCGCCAGCTACGGCAATCTCACGGGCAAACCCATCGATCTGCCGACGGCGGAGATGTTGCTGCAGGACGTGCTCATGGAGCAGGCCCAGAACCTACTGACCATCGAGACGATCCAGAAGCGCGTGGCCGACCACTACCAGATCCGCCACAGCGACATGACGAGCAAACGCCGCCCGGCAAATATCGCCATCCCGCGCCAGATCGCCATGTACCTCACGCGCCAGCTCACCAAGCACTCTCTGCAGGAGATCGGCGATGCCTACGGCGGCCGCGACCACGGCACCGTGATTCACGCGTGTAAATCCGTGGACAACATGCTGGAGCAAGACTCGGCGGTACGTGGCGCGATCGACTACCTCCGGGCCCAGCTCTCACGTTGAGGGGCGGCGCTTCCCCGCGCCCCGACGTACACGGCGGATTTCCACTGGCAGCCATAACTCGGGCTTGCGCCTTGGCCGTGGGAGGAGCGCAATCGAACATCGAAAATCGAAAATTCCATGACCCTCACTCCCGAGCAAAAACAAGCCGTCACCAGTTGGGTGGCCGCCGGTGACAACCTTTCGACTGTGCAGCAAAAGCTCCGCGAGCAGTTTCAGCTCTCGATGACCTACATGGACGTCCGCTTCCTCGTGGACGATCTCAACCTGGAACTTAAGGACCCCAAGCCCGCGTCGAAAAGCAACGATCTGGCCAGAACCCCACCAACTTCTTCCGCGGGCGACGAGGGCGGAGCGAAAAAAGGGTTCCTCGACAAAGTTAAGGAAAAGGTCGGCCTGGGCGCCAAAGATGGCGGCGATGAAATGGAATCCGACCTGGCCGCAGAGGAGGATCTCGAGGCCGATGACATTCCCGCCGGGGCCGACGCCGGCATCAGCACCGTGAAAGTCGTCGTCGACAAGGTTACCCTCATTCCCGGAGCCCTGGCCGGCGGCAGCGTGACGTTCAGTGACGGCGTGACGGGCAAATGGATCGTCGACCAATATGGCCGCCCCGGCTTTACCGAAATCAGCAAGCCCGGTTACCGTCCCACTGCGGCCGACGCCCAGGCCTTCATGCGCGAACTCAGCGCGGAACTGCAAAAACGCGGCTTCTGATCGTGCAAAAAAAAAAGCGCCGCGTTCTGTTCATCGACGACGACCCCACCCAGTTCCGGTTGGTGCAGGAGCTGTTTGGCTATTTTCACGGGGAGCGGTTCGATCTCGATTGGGCTTCCTGGTATGAGGACGGCTTGAGACGCCTCCTTTCCGGCGACTATTGCGCCTGCCTGCTCGATTATCAGCTGGGCGAAACCAACGGCCTGCAACTCCTGCGCGAGGCCACTGCGGCGCAATGCCGCACCCCGGTGATCGTCCTCACCGGCTGGGCGACGGAGGAGGTGGATATCGCCGCGCTGAATGCCGGGGCCTCCGATTATCTCGTGAAGAGCGAAATCACGCCGCACCTGCTCGAGCGGGCGCTGCGCTACACGCTCAAACTCAGCGAGACGATGGAGGCGCTGCGCAGCCTCGCCACCCGCGACGATGTCACCGGCCTGTTCAATCGTCGTGAGATGGACCACCTCCTGCTGGAGGAATGGCAGCGCGCCGGCCGGTTCCAACGCCCCTTCTCGCTCATCTTGGTGGACCTCGACCATTTCAAGAGCTTCAACGACACCTATGGCCATCAAGTCGGCGACGCCGTGTTGCGTCACGCCGCCAGCCTGCTGGCCGGCCAGGTGCGGGCCGTGGACCGCGTGGCGCGCTACGGTGGGGAGGAATTCGCCATCATCCAGGTGGAGGCCACGCGCGACGAAGCCATGGAGTCGGCCCGGAGATTCTGCGCCCTGCTGTCCGAGATGCCCTGCGTGCTGCCCGATCGTGGCCTCGTCTTGAATGTCACCCTGAGTGCGGGCGTGGCCGCCTATCCCGACGATGCCAGCACGGTGGAGGATCTGCTGAGCGCCACCGATCGCGCGCTTTACCTGGCGAAGGCGCGTGGCCGCAATTGCGCCGTCGGCGCGCACGAGCTCGCCGACGATCGCGCGACCCTAACGGTGCCTGAGCTCGGCGGTGAAATTACCGACGGGTAAGCTCTGCCTTCGCCCGTAGCAAACGATCCATCCCGGCCGGGACTCTCCAGTCCGGCACGATCTCCCGCATGATCGTGACGATACTCTCGCAGGCCCGCCACGCCGCCCGATGCAGTTCCACCGCATCGAGCCGCGC
>DATJPQ010000271.1:0-6909 GCA_035506315.1 Opitutaceae bacterium | reverse complement strand
CGGAGTTCCGGGTTCCGAGTTTCGAGTTTCGAGTTTGGAACTTCCGGAACCCGGAACCCGAAACCCGGAACCCGAAACTTTTTTGATGACCGGCGTGAAGCTCTCGCGGCTTTCGTTCACGTCCGGTCCGAGCACTTCGATGCCCATGACCTGGGCCTCGTCGATGAAGTGGGAGACTTTCTCGGAGTTGCCGATTTCCGAGCTCAACACCGCGGCCATGAACTGCACCGGGTAGTTGGCCTTCAGGAAGGCCGTCTGGTAGCCGATGATCGCATACGCGGCGGAGTGCGATTTGTTGAAGCCGTAGCTCGCGAATTTGTTGAGCAGGTCGAAGATCTCGTTGGCCTTCCATTCCTCGATGGCGTGGACCTTTTTCGCGCCGGCGACGAACTTCACGCGCTCCTGGGCCATCGCCTCGGCGTCCTTCTTGCCCATGGCGCGGCGCAACATGTCCGCGCCGCCGAGCGTGTAGCCGGCGATGATGCGGGCGCACTCCATCACCTGCTCCTGATAGACGATGATGCCGTAGGTTTCCTTGAGAATCGGCTCGAGCAGGGGATGCGGATAATGGACGGTGGAGGGGTCTTTCTTGCCGCGCGCGTAGTCGGGGATGAACTGCATCGGACCCGGCCGGTAGAGCGCGCAAATGGCGTTGATATCGTCGATATTGTCCACGCCAACGAGCTTGCAGGCGTTCTGCATGCCGCCGGACTCAAGCTGGAACACGCCGACGGTCTTGCCGGAGTTGAGCAGGCGGTAGGTCGGGGGATCGTCGAGCGGGATCTGCTCGATGTCGAATTGCGGATCGGCGGTGCGGCGGACGTTGTCGACGGCGTCGGCGACGACCGTGAGCGTCTTGAGGCCGAGAAAGTCCATCTTCAGCAGGCCGAGCTTGGTCACCGCGTTCATGTCGAACTGCACGGTGACGTCGCCCTCCTGCAACGTGAGCGGCACGAACTCGTCGAGCGGCCGGTCGGTGATGATGATGCCGGCGGCGTGCTTGCCGGTGTTGCGCACCATGCCCTCCAGGACGCGGGCCGAGTCGATGATGCGGCGCGCGGCGGGATTGTGCTCGAGCTCGCCGCGGAGGTCGGCGGATTTGACGATGGCGTCCTCGAGCGAGATGTTGATCTCGTCGGGGATCATCTTGGCGAGGCGGTCGGCCTCGGCGTAGGGCAGGTCGTGCACGCGGGCGACGTCGCGGATCACCATCTTGGCGCCGAGCGTGCCGTAGGTGATGATGTTGGCCACGCACTGGTCGCCGTACTCCTGGCGCACGTAGTCGATCACCTCGCCGCGGCGGCGCATGCAGAAGTCGATGTCGAAGTCGGGTGGCGACACGCGCTCGGGGTTGAGGAAGCGTTCGAAGAGCAGCTTGAAGCGGATCGGGTCGAGATTGGTGATGTTGAGGACGTAGGCCACGAGGCTGCCGCCGCCCGAGCCGCGGCCGGGACCGACCGGAATGCCGTGCTCCTTCGCCCAGTGGATGAAATCCCAGACGACAAGGAAGTAGTCGATGAAGCCGGTGACCTCGATGATCGCGAGCTCGTACGCCATGCGCACCACCAATTCCTCGTCGGGCTGGAGGTTCGCGTAATCGGGGGCCTGCGGTTTTTCACCGGGCGGCACGTCGAGGATTTTCAGGTGCTCGGCCACATGCGTCCGGGCGGCGACGTCGGCATACTCGACGCCGTAACGACGCTTCAATCCCGCGACACAAAGCTGATGCAGGTAGGTGGCGCGGTCGACCTTGACCTCGGGTGGCAGCGGGTACTTGGGGTAACGCTCCGAACCCTTGGGGAAGGGTATCGCAAGGTTGCACATTTCGGCCACGAGTTGCGTGTTGACGAGCGAGTCGGGCACTTCGCCGAAGAGCGCGGCCATCTCGGCGCGCGATTTCAGGTAAAACTGCGTGCCGCTGAAACGCATGCGGTCGGTATCCGCAATCTTGGCCCCGGTCTGGATACACAGGAGGGCGTCGTGCGGGCCGGCATCCTCGGCGCGCACGTAGTGAACGTCGTTCGTGCAAATCACCTTCAGGCCGAACTCCTGCGCGAGCTTGAGCAGGCCGGGGATGATTTTGCGCTGCTCGGGGATGCCGTGGTCCTGGATTTCGACGAAGAAATTTTCCCGGCCGAAGATTTCGACGAAGCGGCCGGTGGCGCGGCGCGCCTCCTCGTAGCGGTCGTACAGCAGGTGTTGCGGCACGAGGGCGGCGAGGCAGCCGGTGAAGCCGACGAGACCGTCCGCGTATTGCGCCAGCGTGGCGAGATCGGTGCGCGGTTTGTAGTAGAAGCCGCGCAGGTGGGCATCGGAGACGAGCTTGAGGAGGTTCTGGTAGCCCTGGAGATTTTTCGCCAGGAGCCCCATGTGGTAGAAACTCTTGCCCTCCTCGGCGCGACCGGCCTTTTCCAGACGTGAGCCCTCGACGAGGTAAATCTCGCAGCCGATCAGCGGCTTGATGCCCTTCGCTTTGGCCTGGTTGTAGAAATCGATCGCGCCGAAAAGATTGCCATGGTCGGTGAGCGCGAGCGCGGTCATCCCCAGCGCCTTCGCGCGGTCCATCAGCCGGTCGATGCGGCAGGCGCCATCGAGCAGGCTGTAGTCGGTGTGAAGGTGGAGATGAACGAAATCTTTGTCGGGGGACGGCACGCAGCCGCTAGCCGAAGAGCGACGCGCGGCCTGCGCAAGCGTGGAAACGCGCGCTACGGGGTGACGCGGCGATCCCCGGTAGGGCGCGTTATCCCCGCCACGGCGGGCAAGCCTAACGCGCCGGTTTGACGCCGCCGGGCGCTGCATGACGCGAACGGCGGCTTAAGGATAAGCCGCCCTACCCGGACCTGCACCGCATCGCGCCTTTCCTTCGCTCCGTGTTACGCAGCGGACTGCGCCAGGGTAAGTGCAGACCCGCCCGCCCGGCGTGAAATACGGTTGCACCTGACGGGCAATCCCGGCGACTTATCTCAGCGACGATGCCCACGCTGCCCGATGTACTGCCCATCAAGCCCTTCGCGCGCCCGGCGCGGGGCGAGGTGGGCTTGCCCGGCTCGAAGAGCCTCACGAACCGGGCGTTGTTGCTCGCGGCCCTGTGCGATGCGCCGGTCCTGCTTACCGGCGCGCTCAGTAGCGAGGACACCGAGCTCATGGCCGAGGCACTGCGGCGGCTCGGGCTGAAGGTGACCAACGATGCCGCCGCGGGCACCGTGCGGGTGAGCCAGCAGCAGAATGCCTTCAAGTTGGGCGCCGCCGATCTTTTCGTCGGGCTGGCCGGCACGGCGGCGCGGTTCCTCACGGCGCTTTGCGCGGCCGCGCCCTACGGCATTTACCGGCTCGACGGCGTACCCCAGATGCGAAAGCGGCCGATGCAGGGGCTGATCGCCGCGTTGCGCCAGCTCGATGCCGACGTCCGTTGCACCGGCGAAGAAGGTTTCTTTCCGCTCGAAATCCATGCCGCGGGGCTGCGGGGCGGCCGTGTGAGCCTCGACGCGCGCGAAAGCAGCCAGCTGCTTTCGGCGTTGCTCATGGTGGCGCCGCTGGCGTTGCGGCCGGTGGAAATCACGCTGGTCGGCGAAGTGCGCTGGCCCTTCGTGCAGATGACGGCGCGCATGATGGAGCATTTTGGCCAGCCCCCCGTCGAACGCCGCGGGACCGGGGCCTTCACGGTCGCCAATACCCGTCGTTATGCCCTGGCCGGCGGCCGGTATGCCATCGAGCCGGATGCCACGGCGGCCAGTTACTTTCTCGCCCTGCCACTTGCGGTGGGCGGGCGGCTGGCATTGCCCGGCCTGCGCGGCCCGTGTGCCGGCCTGCAGGGCGACATCCAATTTGCCGCGGTGTTGCGTGCAGTCGGCGCCGAGATCGCCGAGATGTCGCATGGTCTCGAAGCCAGCTACACCCGCGGCGATCCGCGCCACGGAGTGGAGTACGACTTCAATGAATTTTCCGACACCTTCCTCACGCTCGCCGCGCTCGCGCCGCTGCTGGAGGGCCCGACGCGCATCGCCGGCATAGCCCATACGCGCAAGCAGGAGACCGACCGCGTGGCCGGCATGGCACGCGAGCTGCGCAAGCTCGGGCAGGAGGTCGTCGAGGAGGAGGACGCACTCACAATCACGCCGTGCCCGCTGCGCTCCGGCGTCGAAATCGAGACCTACGGCGACCACCGGTTCGCCATGAGTTTCGGCATCCTTGGCTGTCACGACCTGCACGGCGACGGGTGTCCGTGGCTCTCGATCAGGAACCCCGCCTGCTGCGCCAAGACCTTTCCGCACTTTTTTGAGTTGCTGGAAACGGTGCGGCAAAATTCCGTGGGCCGCTGAATGTCCGCCGATTCCTTCATCATTGTCGCCATCGATGGCGGGGCCGCCTCGGGCAAATCCTCGACGGCACGCGTGCTGAGCGAACGCTTCGACCTGCTGCACGTGGACACCGGGTCGTTTTATCGCGGCATCACGGCGGAGTTCCTGCGCCGCGGCGTGCAGGCGGACGATTTGCCCGCAGTGCTGGCGGCCGTCGCCGAGCTGCGTTTCAGCACCCAGGTGCGGGGGCGCAGCGCGTGGATGGAAATCGGCGGTTGTCCGGTCGATGCCGCTGAAATCCGCCGGCCCGAGGTCAACGCCGCGGTTTCCCATTTTTCCGCCATCCCGGAGGTGCGCACCGCGTTGCTGGGCTACCAGCGCGGCCTGGCCGAGGTCGGCCGTGCGCACGGTTTCCGCGGCGTGGTGATGGAAGGGCGCGACATCGGTTCGGTGATCTTTCCCCGCGCCGATTTCAGGTTTTTCCTGCACGCCGACTCCGACGAGCGCGTCCGCCGTCGCGCACAGGAAGGCCAGAAGGACTCCGTGGCGGAGCGCGACCGGCTCGACAGCCAGCGGAAGGCTTCGCCGCTCGCCTGTCCTCCGGGCGCGATTGCCATCGACAGCACCCACCTTTCGCTCGACCAGGTGGTGGAACGCATGGCCGCGGCCATAGGAACCTGTCCGGCAGGCCAATGAACACCATAACTTCTTCGGGAATTTTCAATGGGATGACGGGAGTCCATCTCGACAGATTCCTTAGTCACTTATCCGGGAAATCCCGCGCAAAATGCGCAAGATTTCCGAAATCCGAAATCCGAAGTTCGAAATCCGAAACAAGTTCAAAATTCGAATGCGGAAATATTGGAAGCTCAGAAGACCGGTTTTCTTTTTCGGCCGGTTTGATTTTTCATCGGTTGTTTCGGATTTCGGGTTTCGCGATTCGAGTTTCCCGGCGGTGTGCTTGGTTCCGGCTGCGCCGGATTGGGCAGCGCTCCGCGCTGCGGAAACCGGATTTTCCCTTCGATTCTCCGCCGCTTCGCGGCGGTTTGAGGAGTTTGTCGGTCGCGGCGGATTGCTTCGCAACGATATCCCGAGCTCTTTTCGGATTTTGATTCTTCGCCCGACAAACTCCTCCCCCGTATGAACTACGACTTCTCCCAGGTGTCGATGACCCCGCTTTATGGGATCTGCCATTACGGAATGGCGACACTGCACGAGATGTTTTTCCGCGGTGAAGTGGCCGGCCAGGAAAATATCCCGGCGACCGGGCCGTTCATCCTGGCGTCGAATCACACCAGCCATCTGGACCCGCCGATTGTCGGTGGGCACGTACCACGGGAGATTGCGGCGTTTGCGCGCAAGACGCTCTGGAAACCCGGGCTTTTCGGCCGGTGGCTCACGGCGGTGGGCTGCATCCCCGTGGACCGCGATGGCGGGTCCGACATCACCGCGATGAAACGCGTGATGCAGGTGCTGAAGAACGGCAAGCCGGTCATCCTCTTTCCGGAGGGCACGCGATCACCGGACGGTGAGCCGCGGAAGCCAAAGGCGGGCGTGGGTTTCATCGCCTGCCACACGCTGGTGCCGGTGGTGCCGGCGCGCATTTTTGGGTCGTTCGAGGCGCTGGGCAAAGGCGGTGCGTTGCGCCTGACTACGCCGGTGTCGGTCGTGTATGGCCGCCCGTTGCTGCCGGTGGATTACGACGATCCGAAAGGCGGCAAAGAGCGCTACCAGATCGCCGCCGACCGCATCATGGCCGCGATCGCGGAGCTAGAAATGCCGCGAGTCGAAGTGGTGTGAAGCTCGGCGATCGGATTCCGGAGGTGGTTTAACCACTAATGAACACTAATTGACGCTAATTTAGCCAGAATAAGCAGTTGGTCACAGAGACCACGGAGACAAGCAGGAGGGCATAGAGGTTTGCATCAGAATCAACTCAACTTCGGTTTCCGCATTCCCGCCGAGAAGATCATCGGCGACGGTTGCATGGCCGAGAACCCCTGCCTGATCGACCAGAAGTGCCCGGTCAGGCCTTGTGTCCTGGCCCGGGGACTGGCCAGCTGCGCCGGGTGCCCCGACTACATTTGTGAGAAACTTTCCAACCGCCTGGTGGTATACGAGAAGGTTGCTGCGACAATTTCCCATCCCATCCCGGCCGAAGATCGGGCGCGCTTTATTGCTCCCTATGAGAACAAGGCCCGCCTCGACCGCCTCCGGCAGACATCCTGAGGGTGCATTAAGGGAAACTCGATGAAGAGACGGGTTTAAATAATGGCCCCGCTTCTCTAGCGGCAGCACAGCCTTCGTGCTGGCGATCAAGGCTTGTGAAATACGACGGAAACGAAGGCGGAATTACGGGGAAAGGCCCTGATTCTGAGGGCGAGTCTGGTCACCCTTTTCGCCAGAAACCGGCAGGAAAACTTGATCCAGCCGAAGACGCCGAAGTCGAAGACCAGGCCCTCCGCCTGCCTGAACTTGAATCCAGCAGTTGTCGTGTGGCGAACCACGTCGTCGTAACTCCACTCCGTGAGGTGCTCGGAAATGGGCAGCGGCCGGGAGAGGCGGAGGCGGCGCTGGAATCGGTGCATGATGGTCCGGTTGATCGTGGGGT